>JAUIEF010000145.1 GCA_030428785.1 bacterium | reverse complement strand
CCCCGGCGCGTCGACCGCCGCTCGCGGGCGCACGCTCCGCGCCGGGGCCCCGCGCGTCCGGCGCCTCCGCGTCCGCGCGCTCGTCGTCGTCGCGGGACGGACGCGGCGAACCGCCGTCGCCGAAGAGCCAGGGTGTCGAGTCGCGGGGCATGGAGCCCGGGATTCTATCCCGCGCGCCGCACGTGTCGCGACCGCGCACCGCGCCGCCCCGCTCCCGCCCCGCCCCCGCGCGCGCCGCCTCACGCAATTCGCACGCCGCGGTGCGTTGAGGTGCAGCCCCCGCGTGGATACAGTCCCGTCCTGGACTCCGCGGGACGGGGGCCGGACCGAGACGCCGGCACGCCTCGCGGGCGCGCCCCCTCGACGGTCGGTCTCATGAGGATGGTCCAGGCAATCGTCACGCCCGAACGCCTGGACGCCGTGACCTCCCGCCTCGCCGAAGCGGAGATCTACCGCATGACGGTGAGCGAGGTGCACGGCGTGAGCGCCGTGGAAGGGCTCGCGCTGTCCGAGGTCTCCCCCGAGCCGATGGTGCGCATCGAGGTCGGCGTCAACGACTCCTTCTTCGAGGCCGCCGTGCGCGCCATCGAGGAAGGCGGCGTCGACCGCGGACGCATCTTCTCGTGGGAGCTGCACGACGTCATCCGCATCCGCACCGGCGAGACCGGACCGGACGCCATCTGAACCGAACCGAACGGCGCCCCGACCCGGCGCCGCGCAACGAGAACTCCTCCCCGGCCTCACCAGGCCGGGCACACGCACACGAAAGGAACGGCCCGTGGGAATGACCGGCGGCATGAGCCCCAAGCAGGTCCTCGAGAAGATCCAGGCCGACGGCCTGAAGCTCGTCGACATCCGCTTCTGCGACCTCTTCGGCCAGTGGCAGCACTTCACCGTGCCCGCCGCGGCGCTCAAGGAGTCGTCGTTCACCGACGGCTTCGGCTTCGACGGCAGCTCCATCCGCGGATGGAAGACCATCGACCAGAGCGACATGATCGTCGTGCCCGAGTCGGACACGGCCGTCGTGGACCCCTTCTACGAGGAGCCCACGATGACGCTCATCGGCAACGTCGTCGACCCGATCACGAAGGAGGAGTACTCGCGCGACCCGCGCGGCGTCGCGCGGCGCGCCGAGCAGTACGTCGTCTCCGCCGGCATCGGCGACACGACCTACTTCGGCCCCGAGGCCGAGTTCTTCATCTTCGACTCGATCCACTTCGCCAACGACCCGTGGTCCAGCTACTACCTCATCGAGTCGGACGAGGGTCACTGGAAGAGCGGCGAGGACGGCCCGAACACCGGCTACCGCCCGAAGCCCAAGGGCGGCTACATCCCGGTGCCGCCGGTCGACCAGCTCCAGGACCTGCGCTCCGAGATGATGCTCACCATGGAGAAGGTGGGCATCACCACCGAGGCCAGCCACCACGAGGTCGCGACCGCCGGCCAGTGCGAGATCGACATGCGCTTCGACTCGCTGCTCGCCATGGGCGACAAGCTCCAGTGGTTCAAGTACATCGTGAAGCAGTGCGCCGTGAAGGCCGGCAAGACCGCGACCTTCATGCCCAAGCCGATCTTCGGCGACAACGGCTCCGGCATGCACTGCCACATGTCCATCTGGAAGAACGGGCAGAACCTGTTCGCCGGTGACGGCTACGCGGGCTTCTCCGACGTCGGCAGGTGGGCCATCGGCGGACTGCTCCGCCACGCGCACTCCGTCATCGCGTTCACCAACCCGACGACGAACAGCTACAAGCGCCTCGTCCCGCACTTCGAGGCGCCCATCAAGCTCGCGTACAGCAGCCGGAACCGCAGCGCCGCCGTGCGCATCCCGATGTTCTCCAGCGAGCCGGCCGCCAAGCGCTTCGAGTTCCGCTGTCCCGACCCGACCGCCACGGGCTACCTGGCGTTCGCCGCCATCACCATGGCGGTCGTCGACGGCATCCAGAACCGCATCGACCCCGGCGACCCGATGGACAAGAACATCTACGACCTCCCGCCGGAGGAGATGGCCAACGTCGTCGATGCGCCCACCTCGCTCGAGTCCGCCCTCGACGCGCTCGAGGCCGACCACGAGTACCTGCTCCGCGGCGACGTCTTCGACCGCGACTTCATCGAGAGCTACCTCGCGTACAAGCGCACCAACGAGGTCCTGCCGATGAAGACCCGGCCTCACCCGCTCGAGTTCGGGATGTACTTCGACACCTGACGCGGGGCGAGGGGGGCGTCATGCGGCGCCCAGCACGTCCGGGCGACGCCGGCTCTGCGTTGTCGGATCCGCGGCGATGCTTCGGCATCGCCTGCGGTCCTCCGCCTTGATCCGACCACGCACGACCACGCTCGGCACCACAGCACGCCCCGTCCGGCCTGCGCAGGGGGGAAGGAACGGAAGGGAGCGGGTGGGCGCGCGCTCGGCGGTCGAGCCTGGCGTGTCGTCCGCTACGCGAGGCGCTCGGGGGTGTCGATCGTCCGCGCGTCGCGGACGTTGCCGGTGTTGAGGGTGGCGGCGGGTTCGAAGAGGAGGACACTGCACTCCTCGGGGGCGACGGGCTTGTGCTCCGTGCCCGCCGGGACGACGAGCAGCTGACCCTCCTCGAGCGGGACGACGCGCTCCTCCGGATCGCGCACGTGCATCTCGAGGCGGCCGCGCAGCACGAGGAAGAGCTCGTCCTCGCGCTCGTGACGGTGCCACGTGAACTCGCCGAGCAGCTTGGCGAGCCGCACGTGCTGCCCGTTGAGCTCCGCGGCGACGCGCGGGTTCCAGTGGTCGTCGAAGCCCGCGAGGGCCTCGGTCAGGTCGACGGGACGCAGCGGCACGGGGGTCCTCCGGGCGGGTCCGTCATCGTAACCACGCACGCTGGACGCGAGGCGTCGCCGGGCGTGGTCCCGATCGTCAGCGTGCGCGGACGAGGTGCAGCTCGTGCACGACGGGGTCGCCGTGCGGCACCTCGATCTCGAAGGGCGCGGGGTCCACGTATCCCGGCCGCACGTCGAGCGTGAGGCGGTACCAGCCGGCCTCCTCGAACTGGATCATGCCCTGCCGCTGGAGACGGTCGCGGTACGCGTCCCTCGAACCGTCCAGCCGCTCGACGGACACGAGCACGTCCTGGTATCCCCACGGCACGCCCGCGTCGCCGTCCATGAGATGGATGGCGAGCACCGGTTGCTTGCGGACGGGCAGCACGACGCGGTCGCTCCCACGCGCGGGCGTGAACTCCAACGCGCCCTCCCACACCGGCTCGCCCCGTCCGCCGAGGAGCATCGCGACGAGGAGCGTCTCCCGGGTCGCGCGGGGCAGCAGGAAGGTCCCCGGCGGGGCCCCGTCGAGCGGCAGCACCACGGTCGTGTTCGCCGCCGTGGCGGCGAGGTCCGCGGGAGACGCGCGGAGCTTCCGCACGGGCACACGCTCCTCCGAGTCGACGTCGAAGACCTCGACCCGCACGTGCGAGACGTCCTCGACGACGAAGGCGAGGGGCTCCTCCGTCGGGATCTCGACCTCCGCGACGAGACCGAAGGGATCGAGCCGGACGACGTATGTCCCCACGGGCAGGGCCGGTGAGCTCCACGGCACGCGCACCGAGTGCTCGAGCGCGTCGCCGAGGCCCGCGACGTCCACCGTCACCGGCCGCTGTCCGACGTGGCGCGCGTGGCCGCCGACGGCGCGGAGGTGCACGGCGGCCGGGATCGCCGACGCGTCGATCGGCACCTCGATCGTCCCCGTGATCGGCGCGTCCGGGCCGCTCGGTGTCTCGCGCGGGACGACGAGGTCTTCCACCTCGTTCGGTCCGACGCCGAGCTCGACCGATCGCTCCACGAGCGTCACCGGCCGCCTGTGCGCACAGACCACGGTGAGCGTCGTCGGCCCCGGGGGCAGCCCGGTGAGCGTGATCCGCCGCGCGCCGTCCGCGTCGACGGCGGCGTGCCGCGTGAGGTCGACGGGGGAGCGCGCGCCCACCTTGAGCCGGGCCTCGGACGCGTCGTCGGGGAGCAGGACCCGCAGGTCCAGCGTCGCCTCCTCGAAGAGCTCGAGCTCGAACTCGCCGAGGGTCGAGGCGTCCGCCGTGAAGTAGGCCCACGCGCGACCCGGCGCCCGCACGTAGAGGTTCACCCTGCCCGCGAGGACGTGCGGCTCGAGCGCCTCCCAGGTCGTCGACCAGACGTCGTCGGAGTCCGAGGGGATGAGGAGGTAGTCGTCGACCGGGCGGTCGGACTTCCCCGGTTCCCCGTAGGCGTCGAGGGCGCGGACCTCGAGGTCGTGGACGGGCGCGCCCGCGGCGTCCCGCGCGCGGAGCACGAGCGCGTCGCGCGGGAGGTCGGACGACGCGTCGGACAGCACGGGCGAGCGTGCGTCGTCGACGGTCTCCGGCACGAGGATCGACCCGGCCTCGCGGTCCCGGGCGCGCGGCGGCGACGATCCGAGCTCCGACGACGAGACGTCCGATTCCCGCACGACCGGGACGCTGTCCGCGACCTCCCTCGGAGCCTCCGCGGGCGACCACGCGAGCGTCACGACGACAGCGACGGCCACGAGGCCCGCCGCGGGCGCGAGGAGCGGCCACGACGACGCCGCGGCGGCGTGTGTCGCGGGCGCGGCCGCGTCGGCCCCGCCGCCCGGGCCGACGGGCGGCGCCCTCCGCCCCTCGAGCGACAAGGCGACGACCGTCGCGATCCAGATCTCGCGGTCCTCGCCCCAGCGCTGCTCGAGCTCCGTGCGGAGTCGCTCCAGCGCCCGACGCAGACGGGTGCGGACTGTGGCCGACGGGATGCCCTCGGCGTCCGCGATCTGCTTCGGCGTGTTCCCGCGGACATAGCGCTGGTCGAGCAGCTCCTGCTGCGCGTGGGGGAGCGTGCGCAGGGCCCCTCCTTGAGGCGGGCCGCGGCCTCGCCGCGCTCAAGCCTCGGCTCGTCGGCGGCGTGGACCTCGGCGGTGCGCGCGAAGGCGGTCTCGTGGTTGCGCGCGCGGGTCCGCCGCCGGGTCCGGTTGTAGGCGAGGTTGCGCATGACCGTGTAGAGGAACGGTCGCACCGGCCGGTCCATCGCCGGCGGGCTGCGCAGGACGTTCACGAGCGTGTCCTGGACGAGGTCCTCCGCCGCGTGCTCGTCACCCGTGAGGCGGCGGGCGAGGCCGCGCATCCATTCCGTCTCGTCGAGCAGCGCTTCGATGTGGCGGGAGTCCATCCGTCGTCTCGTCTCCGGTCGCGGTCGGGCTCGCCGTGCGAGCACCGGATGTGGGGGCACACCGCCCGACGGCCGGCGTTTCAGGTCAATGCAGGGTCGTGCTCCGGGAGCCCGGGCCGCCCGGGACCGATAGACGGGTGAGGCCGCGCGGTGACGGTCGAGGACGGGGGAGAGGACGAGCGGCGGGGCCGCCTCACTCCTCGACCGGCTCGAACTCGTCGTCCTCGAGGGTCCAGAAGCCGCTGAAGCTGTCGAGGATGACGCGCTCGCCGTCGCTCCAGAGGACGCCCTGGCGCGCGCGGTGCGCGCCGGGGTTGAGCAGCGCGCCGCGCCCCTCGAGCTCCTCCGAGCCGAGGAAGGTGGAGAGCTCCTCGACCTCGAAGACGTTCCAGCCGGGCTCGACCTCGTCGCGCCAGTCGCCGGCCGCGTCCTCGTCGACGAAGAGCACCGCGTACTCCGGGCCGTCCTCCTCGAGCTGCACGAGCCCCGCGTGCCCGCCGCGCGGACCGACGCCGTAGAAGGTGCCGTGGTCCGGCCAGTCGAGCACGGGCTGCATGCCCAGCGTCTCGACGAGCCGCGCGTCGCAGCGCTCGGCGTTGTCGAGCATCTCGATCTGCTCGGCGCCCTCGTAGCCGTTCCACGCGCCGTCGGCGTCGAGGATCTCCATGGCCACGCCGCCGGCGTCCGACCGCTGCACGCGCAGGAACTGCACCTCGTCGGCGTCGTCGATGCAGAAGAACACGGGCTGCCGGCCGTTCCACATCGCGCCGGCGTAGCCCTCGCGCGCGAGGTGCGTCAGGAAGTTCGGCAGGTTCGTGATGGGCACGACCTCGTCCGCGCCGGACTCCTCGGCGGCGGTCTCCTCGTCGTCGTAGAGCGTCACCGCGAGGCCCATCGGCAGGATCGTCTCGAGCGACCCGAGGAACCCGCCGTGTCCCTGCACGGCCCACGCGACGGGCCGCAGGTCCCGCTGCTCGACGCGGAAGCGCTCGAAGATCTCGTCGATGAGCGCGCGCTGCTCGCCGTACGCCTCCTCCTGCAGCGAGATCATGCCGACCGCCCACTGCGAGATGGGGTACCACTCGCCCTGCTCGCCCCAGGTGATGCGGCGCGCGCGCTCCGGGTGCTCGAACGGTCCGTTGTCCGGCTCGGCGAGCAACGTGATCGTGCGCGTGTCGTGGCTGTACCCGCCCTCGACGAGCAGGTAGTTGCCGCCCGCGTGGTGCAGCGGCGTGCCGGGGAGCTTCATCGTGAGGAGGACTCCTCGGGGGGCGAGGCGGTCGACGCGCCCGCCTCGAGCGCGGCGCGGAACCGGCGGCGGTGCGCCGCGCGCGTGCAGAGGAACGCGACGAGGTGGAACGGGACGGAGAGCAGGTCGCCGGCGAGCTGGAGCAGGAGCAGCCCGGTCTCGAGGCGCGAGCCGGGCGCGCCCTCGGGGGCGCGGACCTCGGGGGGCGGCGTGGCGTAGCCCGTCACGGCAGGTCCATCGCGCAGCGGAAGCCGATGGGTCGGTCGTAGGTCGGCGAGCCGAACGCGCCCTTGCCGGGCGCCGTCCAGCGCGCGCGCGTCGCGAGCTCGGCGCGGTCGCTGCGCCAGCTGCCGCCGCGGATCGCGACGTTCACGAGGCCCTCGGGCAGCGCGTCGACGTCCGTGCCGTCCTCGAGCGTCGACGTCCACTCCCAGACGTTGCCGGCCATGTCGTAGCAGCCGGACGGTGCGCGGGCGTGCGGGAAGCTCTCGACGGGCATCGTGCCGAGCGACGCGCCGGCGCCGTTGCACATGCCCGCCTTGAACGCGTTGCCCCACGGGAACGCGAGGCCCGCGGTGCCGGCCGCGGCGGCCTCCCACTCGTCCTCGGTGGGCAGGCGCTTGCCGGCCCACGCGGCGTACTTCGCGGCCTGCCCCCAGTCGACGTGCACGACCGGGTGCTGTCGCAACGCCGGGTCGTACACGGCGCGACCGTCGGCGCCGAGCGACCAGCCGCGCGGCAGGAGGTCCTCGCGCAGCACGGTCGGCTGCGCGTCGACGAAGACGGCGTACTCGCGGTGCGTCACCTCGTGCCGGTCGATCGCGAACGGGTCGAGGCTCCGCTTGCGCTGCGGGCGCGCCCAGCCGGAGTTCGGGCCGAGCACGTACTGCCCGCCGGGGACGACGAGCATGCCGGGCGGCGCGGGCTCGCCGCGCGGGCCGTAGCGCTCGGGGAAGCGCAGGCGGTCGAGCTCGACGCCGGCCTCCTCGTAGCGCGACATGGCGGCGGTGTAGGCGTCGGCCTCGGGCAGCGCCTGGTGGAACGCGCGGTTCCAGAAGACGGGCCAGGTCTCGTCGGGGACGAAGAGCCCGTCGACGAGGTCGCGCACCGCGGACGGCTGGACCTCGTCGACGCG
This sequence comes from bacterium, assembly GCA_030428785.1. GTDB lineage: Bacteria > Planctomycetota > B15-G4 > B15-G4 > B15-G4 > JAUIEF01. The sequence goes on along the minus strand of JAUIEF010000145.1, from coordinate 6,717 downwards.
CGAGCGCGCGCCGAGCGCGTCGGCGACCTGGCGCGCGACCCACATCGCGAGGCGCTCGTCGACGGTCGAGCTCGCGCGCACCGGCCCCTCGAAGACCTCGGCGAGCACCTTCGTGCGGCTGGGGCGCAGCAGGGCGCGGCCCTGCGCGGCGGCGGCGTCGATGCGCGCGCGGGCGGCCTCGAGCGAGTCGGCCATGGCGAGCACGAGCGCGTTGCGCGCGGCGCCCGAGCCCGGCGCGGAGGTGAGCGCCTCGTAGTCGTCGGCGAGGTCGCGCACGAGCTGTTCGAGGGCGTCCTGGGCGGCGGCGAGCGCGACGCGGGCCTTCTCGAGGCGCGTCTCCGCGTCGGCGAGGGCCTGCTGCCGGGCGGCCTCCGCGGCGGTGGGCTTGGCGGCGTCCTGGGTCGCGGCGGGCGCGGGGACGGCCGGCGGCGGAGTCGGCGTGACCGCCGCGCGGGACGTCGACGGCGCGCCGAGCAGCCCCGCGAGGATCGCGGAGGCGAAAAGGAGGGCGCGGCGGGTGGCGGCAGTCGGCATCATCGGCGCCCATTGTGACGCGAAAGGTCGCCTCTCCCCAACGGCTCCTCTCCCGATCTCCGCTCGGGCTGCCCGGCATCGGGCCCGCGCGCGCCGAGGCCTACGCCCGCGCGGGGCTGACGACGCGGCGGGAGCTGCTCTATCACCTCCCGAGCCGCTACCGGCTGCGGCCCGACCCCGTGCCCGTCGGGGCGCTCGAGGACGGGGCGCGCGGCGCGGTCGTCGGGACGGTGCTCCGCGGCTCGGTCCGCCGGCGGGGGCGCCACAGCACGGTGACGCTCACGATCCGCGACGACGCGGGGGACGAGGCTGTCGTGCTCCTCTTCAACCGGGCCTACCTCGCGAAGGGGCTCGTGAAGCAGCGGCTCTGGGCGGCCGGCAAGGCCGAGGTGCCGGACGAGGGCGTGCCGCGGCTGCTCGCCGCCGACTACGAGCGGCTCGACGAGGGCGCGGACGGGCCGCGCGCGCGCTGCCTGCCGATCTACCGCCTGCCGGCGGGCGTCGCGCCGCGCACGCACCGCAAGGTGCTCGCCGCGATCCTCGACGCGTCGCCGCCGGACGACTGGCGCGACACGGCGCCGCGCGAGCCGACGCTCGCCGAGGCGCTGCGCATGATCCACCTCGCGGACGACCTCGAGTCGGCGCGGACCGCGCGGCGGCGGCTCGCGTGGGACGAGGCGTGGGCGCTCTCGCTGGAGGTCGGCGCGCGGCGGGCGGCGTTGACGGCGCACCGCTCGCCGGCGGTCGTCGTGGATGACCCGCTCCACGCGCGGATCCTCGCGCGGCTGCCGCACGTGCCGACGCGCGCGCAGGCGCGGGCCATCGCCGACCTGCGGAACGACCTCGCCGAGGACACGCGCCCGATGGGCCGGCTGCTCCAGGGCGACGTGGGGAGCGGCAAGACGCTCGTCGCGTTCTACGCGTTGCTCGCAGCGGTCGCGTGCGGTCGGCAGGGGGCGATCATGGCGCCGACGGAGGTGCTCGCGTCGCAGCACGCGCGGGAGCTCGAGGCGCTCGTCGCGCGGGCGTGGCCGGACGGCGACGGTCCGCGCGTCGCGTTCGTGAGCGGCAGCGGGACGGCGGGCGAGAAGCGCGCCGCGCGGGAGGCCGTCGCGAGCGGTGCGGCGCGGCTCGTGGTCGGCACGCACGCGCTCCAGGGCAAGCGGCTGGAGTTCGCGGACCTCGCGGTGACGGTCGTCGACGAGCAGCACCGCTTCGGCGTGCGCCAGCGCGTGCGCTTCCGCGGCAAGGGCGAGGAGACGCACCTGCTCGTCATGACGGCGACGCCCATCCCGCGCACGCTCGCGCTCACGGCCTACGGCGAGCTCGACGTGAGCCTGCTCGACGAGCTGCCGCCCGGCCGCTCGCCGCGCGACACGCGCTACGTCGCGCCGGGCAAGCAGCCCGCCATGTGGAAGGCCCTCGCGAAGGAGGTCGCCGGCGGCGCGCAGGGCTACGTCGTGTGCCCGTCGATCACGAGCACCGACGAGGAGAGTCACTCCGTCGAGGCGACCCTCGAGCTCGTGCGCGAGCACCTGGGGCCGGGCGTCGCGGTGGCGTCGGTGCACGGCCGGCTCCCCGCCGACGAGCGCGACGCCGTGCTCGACGCGTTCCGCGCGGGCGAGGTCTCCGTGCTCGTCGCGACGGTGCTCGTCGAGGTGGGCCTCGACGTGCCGGCCGCGACCTTCGTCGTGCTGCCGGACCCGTCGCGCTTCGGCCTCGCGACGCTGCACCAGATCCGCGGGCGCGTCGGTCGCGGCGAGCGCGCGGGCCGCTGCCTGCTGCTCGGCCCGCTCGCGGCGCAGGGCAAGGCGCGCGAGCGCGTCGACGCCCTCTGCGACACGGAGGACGGCTTCCTCCTCGCGGAGGAGGACCTGAAGCTCCGCGGCCCTGGCGAGATGCTCGGCACGCGTCAGTCGGGCATGCCGGGCTTCCTCGTCCTCGACCCCGTGCAGGACGTCGAGCTCCTCGCCGAGGTGCGCCCGCTCGCCCTCGAGGCGGCGCGCGACCTCACGAAGGAGCAGCTCGCCGCGCTGCGCGACCGCGCGTTCCCGGCGACGAAGCTCGTGCAGGAGAACCTGCTCGCGGGGGGGTGAGGGCGCGCGTCCGTGAGATGGGCGGTGCGTCCGGGCGGGGTGCGCGACGTCTCGCGCCCGACGCCGCCCTCACCGCCCGCGCGGCGCGACGTCGAGCAGCACGTCGTCGATGCGCGCCGGGTCGCCGGGCACCGCGGTGAGCGTCAGCCGGATCTCCTTGCGGTTGCCGCCTCGCGCCACGAGGAAGAGCTCCTCGTCGCCGCGCTCCTCGTAGCCGACGAGCTGCCAGCCGTCGAGGACGTCGCGCATGCCGTGGAGCGCGTCGGCGTCGGCCGGGTCCTCGCCCATCGTCGTGTGCCCGACGAGCCAGGCCTGCACCGCGTCGCGGTCGTCGGCGCGCATCGCGACGTCGAGGGCCGTCGCGGCGCGGCCGATGGGGGTGTCCGGCAGCCCGTGCGCCGCGCTCTCCACGACGAGCTTCCGCTTGGGCGTCGAGCGCACGCGCGGTCGCGCGCCCGCCGCGGCGGCGATCGCGTCGAGGCGCGCGAGCAGCAGCTCCGGCGGGTCGACGGTCACGTTGCCGAGCAGGACCACCGTCACGCGCCGCGCCGCGTCGTGGAGCAGCGCGTTCGTGTACCCCGGCAGGTGACCGCCGGCGAGCAGCTGCAGGTCGGCGCCCAGGAAGTGCGCCGGACCGAGGACGCCGAGGAACTCCGGGTCGTCGAGCGCGTCGGCGAGGCGGAGCAGGTCGCGCGCCGACGACGCCATGCCCCCCGACGTGAAGCGACGCCGCAGGTCGACGGCCTCGGCCGGCACGAGCGCGCCGTCCCGCCGCTCGAGGCCCGCCGCCGCGGGTCCGCCGGGTAGGTCGTCCGCGAAGCCGGTGTTCCGCAGGCCCAGCGGCCGCGCGACGAGCCGCGCGAACGCGACCTCGAACGGTTCGTCCGTCACCGCCTCCACGACCGCGCCGAGCACCCACGCGTCGACGTTGGAGTAGCGCTCCTCCGTGCCCGGCTCGAGGTCGACGGGGAGCGGGCCGCGCCTCACGAGGTCCGGGAGCACGCGCCCCTCCTCGTCGAGGTCGACGCCCGATCGCCGCGGGTCCTCGTGGAGCTCGCGCGGGAAGCCCGACCGGCCGCGCAGCAGGTGGTCCACGGTGAGCGTCGGCGGGGCGACGGGCCCGATCCACGTGGCGACGCGGTCGTCGGGAGAGAGCTCTCCCTCGGCGATCAGCCGCAGCACGCACGCGCGCGTCCACAGCTTGGTGAGCGACGCGAGCGGGTAGGGCGTGTCGAGGTCGCCCGTCCGGTCGGTGTCGGGGCCGACGGCGCCGACGCCGCGCCAGAGCGCGAGCTCTCCGTCGACGGACACCGCGACGACCCCGTGCAGGTCGCCGGCCGCGAAGCCCGCGTCGACGGCGTCGGCGATCGCGCCCTCGTCGACGGGGGCCGCGGACGGGAAGGCGAGCGCGACGACGCACGAGAGCTCGACGATCGGGTGCATGGGGGCCTCCGGTGCGTGGGCGGATCAGGGGGACGCGTCGGGCGCGGGGCGGAGCGCGAAGGTGAGCGCGATCGCGCGACGGCCCTCCCGGGGGCGCGCCTCGTTGAAGAGCGCGTAGAGCTCCTCGAGGAGCGCGTTCGCGCGCGCGAGCTCGTCCGGGGCGAGCCATGTCCGCGCGTAGCCGACGGCGGTGTCGCGCCGCTTCCCGCGCGTGCGCGCGAGCCCCGACTCGAAGGCCGCGCTCGACTCGGCCGCGGCGCGTCGCAGGACCATCTGCGCGTAGCGACAGGTGCGATCCACCGACGCGGGGTCGTCGGGGTCGTAGGCGACGGCGGTCTCGCGGTCCGCGAGGGCGTACACGATCCCGTCGCGCCGGCCGGTCTTCCGGCGCCCCTCCTCGCGCACGAGCCCGACCTCGCGGAGCTTGTCGAGGTGCGCGTAGACCGCGGTCGGCCGCATGCCCGTCGCGGCGGCGAGCTCGGACACGGAGCTCGGGCCCTGCGCCCGGAGCGCGAGCGCGAGGTCGAGGCGGCGGGGCGACAGGAGCGCCTCGGCGGCGTCGCGACGGGTGGTCGTCGTGGAGCGGGGCATGGGGTCCTCCGGGTCGGCGCACCGAGAGGACTTGAATTCATGTTTCCTGTCAATCGTGAAGTATCGATCACGCCACCGAGCCACGACCGCGCCACGCGGGCGTCGGCGCGGTCTGCGACGATCGGCGCGCCTCCCGAGCGCCACGTGTTCCCGAGGTGGGTCCGGCCCCTCCCGCGCGCTCGTTTCGTTCCTCCCCCCGGAGTCCCCCGATGTCCTCCACCAGCTTCCGTCTCCTCGCCGCCGGCCTCCTCGCCGTGCTCGCCCTCGCGTCGCCCGCGTCGGCCGGCCTCCCGCTCGACCTCGACGGCTCGTCGTGGCAGCTCCCCGAGGTCGCCGTGCGCTCGAAGGGCAAGGTCCAGGCCCTCGGCAAGGCGAAGACGCTCGAGCTCGACGCGATGACGATCACGCTCGGCGAGGGCGACACCTGGACCGGCGAGCTCGGCGACGCGGTCCTGTCGGGCACCTACACCCGCAAGAAGCCGAACGCGCGCGTGCTGCACCTCGAGCTCGACCAGCCCGGTCGCGACGCGCTCGAGGCGAGCCAGGAGGCGCTCGCGGAGGACCTCCTCGCCGCGCAGGGGTTCCCGTCGGAGGTCGCGCTCACGGTGTGGACCTCGAAGCTCACCGCGAAGGTGAGCACGCAGGGGAAGGCCGGGACCGCGCGGCTGAAGCTCAAGGGCAAGCTCACCTTCCGCGGCAGCGTGAAGCTCCCCGACACGACGCAGCTCGAGCTCCGGGTCAAGGCGCGCGTGCGCGGCAAGAGCCTGCCGGTCCCGCTCGACGGCCTGCTCGCCGACTGATCGCGGACGGGGCGCCGGGCCGCCGCACGGTGGGCGGCCCGGCGCCCGACCCTCGTCGCGGAGCGTGCGCGACGTACACTCCGCGCATGTCCGAACCTCTCGACATCACGACCCTCCCCTGCGACCACTTCGTCGCGGATCCGCCGGCCGAGAAGCTGCTCGTCGTGCTCCACGGACGCGGCGACAGCTCCGCCGGCTTCCACTGGATGCCCGAGGTGCTCGGGCTGCGCGGGCTCGACTACCTCATGGTCAACGCGCCCGACGAGTGGTTCGGCGGACGGAGCTGGTACGACCTGCCGCCCGACCAGGAGCCCGGCGTGCTCCGCTCGCGCGGCCTGCTCGACGCGCTCTTCGACGAGCTCCTCGCGCAGGGGCGGCGGCCCGAGGACCTCGGCCTGTTCGGCTTCAGCCAGGGCTGCCTCATGACGCTCGAGTGGGGGCTGCGCAGCCCGCTCGAGCTCGCCGCGTACGTCGGCGTGTCGGGCTACTGCCTCGACCCGGCCGCGCTGCTCGCCGAGCGCCACGCGGGGCACGTCCCCGAGCGCTGGCTCGTGACGCACGGCCGGCAGGACGAGGTCTGCGCCCACGGCACGACCGCCGAGCAGATGGACGCGCTGCGCGCCGGCGGCTTCCCGCTGCGCTTCGAGTCGTTCGACAAGGAGCACACGATCGACCCGGCCGACGAGCTGCCGCTGCTGCGCACGTTCCTCGCGGAGCGGATGGGGGTGGGGTAGGCGCTCGAACGCCTGTTCTGAGTCCGTCACGCCGGTGTGTTCAATTCCTCACGGAATCCGACTCGGGAACGTGTGGCCGGCCGTCCGCCACGCCGGGCGGTTGGGGAGGCAGCGCGACCGCTGTGGGGTCGGAGTGCGGAGAACGAGGTGAACGATTTGGCTGCGAATAGAGGGTTTCTGGACAGGTTGATCGACGGGATCCGGTCGGAGGTGCTGCGAGTCGCGGCCCGCTGCGGTGCCACCTGCATCGCCATCGCGACACCGTTGGCGATGTGGCTGCTCGCCGACCGGGAGTGGTACGTCCAGGGCAGCGTCGTCGGGGGAGTGGGAGCCGGCGGCCTCGTCATTGGCGGCGCTTTCGCTGCCTGCTGCCGGATCCGCGATCTCCAGGGTTCCCTGAGCAGCCTCGATGGTCTCGAGGAGGAACTCCAGCGACTCAAGGACGACCCCGCCCTCCGCATCATCACCAAGGAGGAGTACGTCCAGCAGCTCCACGCCTGGAACGACCAGGGGCCCGGG
>JAUIEF010000319.1 GCA_030428785.1 bacterium | reverse complement strand
CTCCACCTCCGTGTACATGTTGTACCACCAGAACATCTGCGCGCAGGTGAAGTCCGCGTCCCGTGCCCGCGCCGCGTGCCAGATCTTCTCGCCATGCACGAGCTGGTTGGGCTGGCGCCACAGCATCACCTCCGCCAGATCCCGGAAATACCAGCCGTTCGCCACCGCGCCGTGCCCCGACGGCGGGAGACCCGTGAGCAACGTCGACTGCGCCGTGCAGGTGACGGCCGGGAACGCGGGCTCGAGCCCGGTCTGCCAGCCCTCCGCGGCGAGCGCGGACAGGCGCGGCCCCACGAGCGAGGGCACGAGCCCCACGACGTCGACGACGAGCAGTCCCTTCGGCATCCCGGGAGCATAGCGAACCCCGCCCCGGCTCCGACGGCCGGCCGGCCGCCGCCCGCGCGCCTCCCGACGCGGCCCTGTAGACTCGGGGCTCCGCCCGGCGGCCGCCCCCGCCCCGACCGCCCGGGCCCCCGAGCGACCCCGCGGCGGCCCCCTCCGAGGACGCGTCGGTGCTGACGGACCGCCTGCTGCGCGCCGTGGCCGCCCGCTACCTGGGCAAGCCCGACCTCGGCGAGTTCCTCGCGATCCGGCACCCGGACCTGCGGAGCCGGCTGTCGGCGGCGCGCAACGAGCTCGCGTTCCGGCTGGGGCTGCACGGCGCGGCGCGCCTCACGACGCTCAACGTCGAGCTCACGAGCCGCTGCAACGCCGCCTGCAGCTACTGCGACGTGAACCGCGAGCTGGGGCGGCCGAACCGCGACCTCGACCTCGACACCTACGCGCGCCTGCTCGAGGAGACGCCGACGCTCGAGGAGGTGCTGCCGTTCCAGTGGGGCGAGCCGCTGCTCTACCCCGCGCTCGACGAGGCGGTGGCCCTCGCGTCGCGGCGGCGGCTGCGGACCTACCTCACGACGAACGGCCTGCTCCTCGACGGCGACCGGCTGCGTCGGCTGGCCGACGCGGGACTCACGCGGCTCACGGTCTCGCTGGACGGCGACGACGTCGCGCACGGGAGCCGCCGCGGCTACGCGCAGGCGACGGTCCTCGAGCGGCTCCGCGAGGCGCGGGCCGCGCAACGCGCCGACCGCCTGCCGACGAAGCTCGACGTGTCCATGGTCGTCGACGAGGACGTCGCGGGCGGGCTCGACGCGTTCCGCGCCCGGATCGCGCCGCTCGTGGACCGGGTCCAGTTCATCCCGCGCATGATCGAGGCGCCGCGGCGCACCGCCTGCCGCGAGCCGTCGCGCGGGCTCCTCGTCGTGCTCTCCGACGGGCGCGTGACGACCTGCTGCGCGGACGTGCGCGGCGAGCTCGCGCTGGGGCACGTCGACGAGGCCGGGCCCGCGGCGCTCTACGCCGGGCCGCGGTTCCGGGAGCTGCGCCGTCGCCACCGCGCGGGCGACCTCCCGGCGCCGTGCCGGAACTGCGGCGAGTGCGACGTCCCGGGCGTGAGCCGACGCTTCTCATGAACCTCCGCAGCCGCCTCTTCGACGCCCTCAAGACGGTCGACGCCGTGGTCGGTCGGCCGCTCGCGGCGTGCACCGCCCCGCGCCGGCCGTTGCCCGCGCACCCGCGGGACGTCCTCGTCGTGCGGTTGTGGGGCCTCGGGAACCTGGCGCTCGTCGTCCCTCATCTCCGTGCGACCCGCGGGGACGCCCGCATGCGGATCCTGACGCTCGAGCGCAACGCGGCCTTCCTCCGGGAGCAGGTCCCGTCGGCCGCCGTGCTCGCGCTCCCCGACCCGGTGTCGCCGCGCGCGGTGCCGGCGCTGGCGCGGACGCTCGTCGCGCTGCGCCGCGACCCGCCCGACGTCGTGGTCGACCTCGAGCAGTTCCTGCGCCTGCCGCTCGCGCTCGTGCGCGGGGCGAGCGGCGCGCCCGCGGCGGGGCTCGACACGCCCGGGCAGGGACGCGCGCCGCTGCTCGACGCCGCCGTCGCGTACGACCCGACGCGGCACGTCGCGGACACCTTCGCGGCCGTGTGGCGCGCGGCCGGTCTGCCCACGGGCGACGGCCCCGGTCCGCTGCGTGTCGACCCGGACGCCCTCGCGTCCTTCGCCGGCGAGGCGTGGACGTCGCGGGACCGCGGGCCGCTCGTCGTCCTGCACCCCGGTTCGGGCGACCACTTCCCCGGACGCCGCTGGTCGCCCGAACGCTTCGGCGCGCTCGCGCGCCGGCTCGCGGCGACGCACCACGCGCGGGTCGCCCTCACGGGGCTGCCGGGCGAGGCGGCGCTCCTGCGTCGCGTGGCGCACGCCGCCGGCGACGTGCCCGTCGCCGACCTCTGCGGCCGCCTCGACGACCGGGCGCTCGTCGCCCTGCTCGCGCGCGTCGACCTGCTCGTGACGAACGACACCGGACCGCTGCACCTCGCCGACGCCGTGAGCACGCCGGCCGTCGCGCTCTACGGTCCGAACACGCCCCACCGGTACGGTCCGCGCCTGCCCGCGTCGCGCGC
>JAUIEF010000144.1 GCA_030428785.1 bacterium | reverse complement strand
CGCCTCCACGCACTGGGCGTACCGGCCCCCCGTCCGTCCGCCCGTCCCCGACGCCGGCGACGGCTGGGCGCGCAACCCGATCGACCGATTCGTCGCCGCGCGGCTCGACGCCGAGGGGCTCGCGCCCGCGCCCCCCGCCGATCGCGCGACGCTCGTCCGCCGCCTGTTCCTCGACCTCACGGGGCTGCCGCCGGAGCCCGCGGACGTCGACGCCTTCCTCGCCGACGGGCGGCCCGACGCCGTGGGTCGCCTCGTCGACCGGCTGCTCGACTCGCCGCACCACGCGGAGCACCTCGCGCGCGCCTGGCTCGACCTCGCGCGCTACGCCGACAGCGACGGCTACGAGCAGGACCCGGCGCGCCCGATCTGGCGCTGGCGCGAGTGGGTCGTCGACGCGTTCGACCGCGACCTGCCGTTCGACGCGTTCACGGTCGAGCAGCTCGCCGGCGACCTGCTGCCGTCGCCCACGCTCGAGCAGCGCGTCGCGACCGGCTTCCACCGCAACACGATGACCAACAAGGAGGGCGGCATCGACCCGGAGGAGTTCCGCGTCGCCGCCGTCATGGACCGCGTCGAGACGACCGCGGAGGCGTGGCTCGGCTCGACGCTCTCGTGCGCGCGCTGCCACGACCACAAGGTCGACGCGTTCACGCAGCGCGAGTACTACGAGCTCTACGCGTTCTTCGACCAGACCGCCGCGGACGGCGCCGAGGCGGGCGCGACGCTCCGGGCGCCGTCGCCGCGCGACGCCGAGCGGGCCGCGCGCACGCGCGAGCAGCTCGCGGCGCTCGACCGGCACGTCCTGAGGGACGACCCGTTGCTCGACGACGAGCAGGCGGCCTTCGAGGAGACGCTGCGCGCGACGCGCCCCGACTGGACGCCGCTGCGGCCGACCGCCACGCGCACGCGCAACGCCACGAAGCTCGCCGTCCGCGACGACGGCTCCGTGCTCGCGTCCGGCTACCTGCCCGGCGCCGACGTCTACGAGCTCCGCGCGCCCCTGCCCGCCGGACCGCTCTCCGCGCTGCGCCTCGAGCTGCTGCGCGACCCGTCGCTGCCGGCCGCCGGCCCGGGCCGCGCGCCGGGCGGGCGCCTCGTGCTCAGCGAGCTCGAGCTCCTCGTGCGCCGCGCCGACGGCACGGTCGACGTGCTCCACCCGGCGCGCGCCGTGACGAGCGCGACGCGCGGCCCCGACGGCGAGCCGCCCGCGCCGGACCGCGCCGTCGACGGCGACCCGGAGACGGCGTGGAGCCTCGCGGGCGAGCCCGGGCGCGACCAGCAGCTCGTCGCGCCGCTCGACCCGCCGTTCCCGGCCGCGCCCGGCGACGTGCTCGTCGCGAAGCTCCACCAGTACTCCGGCGTCGAGGAGCTGGTCGGGTGCTTCCGGCTCTCCGTCGCGATGTCCGCGCCGCGCGGCGAGCCGGCGGCGGCGCCACCCGAGACGGAGGCGCTCGTCCTCGCGTGCGACACGCGCGGGCCGCGCGCCGACAACGCACTGCGGCGGTGGTTCCGGCGGGAGCGTTCGGCGCTGCTGGCGGAGGAACGCGCGCGGCGCACGGAGCTCGAGGCGGAGCTCGTCGCGCCGGTGACGCTCGTCATGCGAGAGGTGGACACGCCGCGCGACACGCGGCTGCTCGAGCGCGGCGACGTCACGAACCCAGGCGAGCGCGTCGCCCCGGACGTGCCCGCCGTGCTCCCGCCCCTCGGCTTCCGGCCGACGCCCGGGAAACCGCGCGCCGACCGCCTCGACCTCGCGCGCTGGCTCGTCGCGCCGGGGCACCCGCTCACCGCGCGCGTCACGGTGAACCGGCTGTGGGCCGACGTCTTCGGGCGCGGGCTCGTCGCGACGGTGGACGACTTCGGCAGGCGCGGCGACGCGCCCTCGCACCCGGCGCTGCTCGACTGGCTCGCCACGGAGTTCGTCGCCGGCGGCTGGGACGTCGACGCGCTGCTGCGCCTCATGACGACGTCGGCGACGTACGCGCAGTCGGCGGCCGTGTCGCCCGCGCTGCGCGAGCGCGACCCGGACAACCGGCTGCTCGCGCGCGCGTCGCGACGGCGGCTCGACGGCGAGGTCCTCCGCGACGTCGCGCTCGCGGCGTCCGGGCTCCTCGACCGCACGATCGGCGGACCGAGCGTCTTCCCGCCGCAGCCCGAGGGCACGTGGTCGCGCACGTACAGCGCGCTCGCCTGGGAGACGAGCACCGGCGGCGACCGCTTCCGCCGCGGGCTCTACACCTTCTGGCGACGCACGGCGCCCTACCCGACCTTCCAGCTCTTCGACGCGCCGACGCGCGAGCTGCGCTGCCTGCGCCGCCCCGTGACGAACACGCCGCTCCAGGCGCTCGCGCTGCTCAACGACCCGGCCTTCCTCGAGGCGGCGCGCGGGCTCGCGGACCGCATGCGCGCGGAGGCCGGCCCGGCCGACGACGACCGCCTCGCGCACGGCTTCCGGCTCTGCACGGCGCGCGCGCCGGAGGACGGCGAGCTCGCCGTGCTGCGGGAGCTCGTCGCGTCGGAGCGCCGCGCGTTCGCGGAGGACGTCGAGGCCGCGCGGGCGCTCGTCGACGCGTGCACGCCGCCGGGCACGGGCGGGCCCGGACTCGCCAGGGACGACGCGGGCGGCCTCGCCGCGACGCCCGCCTCCGATGCGACGGCACGCGACGCCGCGGACCTCGCGCCGTGGATCGTCGCCGCGAACGTGCTGCTCAACCTCGACGAGACGGTCACCCGGAACTGAGCATGAACGGCCCCCGCGACAGAGACCGCCCCGCCGACGCGCGCGCCGCGCTCACGCGCCGGACCCTGCTGCGCGGCGGCCTCGCCGGCGCGGGCTCGCTCGCGCTCCACGCGCTGCTCGGCCGGGACGCGCACGCGGCCGTGCCGCGCACCGTCGACCCGGCGCGCGCGGCGGGCGCCGCCGTGCCGCACGCCGCGCACGCCGCCGCGGCGCGCGCCCCCGCCCCGCTCCTCCCCGGCGGCCTCCATTACGCGCCGCGCGCGAAGAGCGTCATCTGGCTGCACATGGCGGGCGGCCCGAGCCAGCTCGACCTCTTCACGCCCAAGCCGACGCTCGCGCGCCTCGACGGCACGGCCGCGCCCGCGGAGCTCCTCGCCGGCCGGCGCTTCGCGTTCCTCAAGCCGGACGCGCGCCTGCTCGGCTCGCCCTACGCCTTCGCGCGGCACGGCGAGGCGGGCCACGCGTTCTCCGAGCTCCTGCCGCACACGGCGGCCGTCGCCGACAAGCTGACCTTCGTGCACTCGATGCACACGTCGCAGTTCAACCACGCGCCGGCGCAGGTGTTCATGAGCACCGGACACGAGCGCATCGGCCGCCCGAGCATGGGCGCGTGGACGAGCTACGGCCTCGGCTCGGCGAGCGACGACCTGCCGGCCTTCGTCGTGCTCGTGTCCGGCGGCTACGACCCGAGCGGCGGCACGTCGTGCTGGGGCAGCGGCTTCCTGCCGACGCGTCACCAGGGCGTGCGGCTCCGCTCGCAGGGCGACCCGGTGCTCTTCCTCTCCGACCCGCCGGGCATGTCGCGTGCGACGCGCCGCCGCGCGCTCGACGCGATCACCGCGCTCGACGAGCGGCACCTCGAGCGGACCGCCGACCCCGAGGTCGCGACACGCATCGCGCAGTACGAGCTCGCGTGGCGCATGCAGTCGAGCGTGCCGGACCTGCTCGCGCTCGAGGACGAGCCGGAGACGGTGCGCGCGCTCTACGGCGTCGACCTCGGCGTCGGGTCGTTCGCGCGCAACTGCCTGCTCGCGCGTCGGCTCGTCGAGCGCGGCGTCCGCTTCGTGCAGCTCTACCACTGGGGCTGGGACAGCCACGGCACGAGCCCGCGCGACGACATCGTCGAGAGCCTGCCCGCGCGCTGCCTCGAGACGGACCGCGCGTCGGCGGCGCTCGTGACGGACCTACGGCAGCGCGGCCTGCTCGACGAGACGCTCGTCGTCTGGGGCGGCGAGTTCGGGCGCACGGCGATGAACGAGGCGCGCGACGGATCGACGCACCTCGGGCGCGACCACCACCGCGACGCGTTCAGCATGTGGCTCGCGGGCGGCGGCATCGCGCCGGGCGTGAGCCTCGGCGAGACGGACGACCTGGGCTGGCGGGTCACGCGCGACCCCGTCGACGTGCACGACCTCCACGCGACGCTGCTCCACCTGCTGGGCTTCGACCACGAGCGGCTCACCTACCGCTTCCAGGGCCGCGACTTCCGCCTCACGGACGTCTCCGGCCGCGTCGTCGACGCGCTCCTCGCCTGACATCGGCGCAGCCGAGGCGGCCTCGCGCCGGACGACCGTCGCGTCGGTCTGGCTAGAACTGGAAGTAGATGAACGGTTGGACGGCGCCGTTCATCGCGGCGAAGAGCACGGGGAAGGCCGCGCCGCAGGCGGTCGCGAAGGCCCAGTCCGGGGCGCGCTCCACCGCGCGGGCGAGCACGCGACGCGAGGCGAGGACGTGCGCGACGGCGAGCCCCGCGACGATCGCGAGCGCCGGCCAGCCCGGCGTCCGCGGTCCGGGCGCGCCGCCGCCGAACGCCCGCCGCGTGAGCGACCACGCGTCGCCGATCGTCTCGGCGCGGAAGAAGAGCATGGACCAGGTCACGAAGGCGTAGGTGACCGCCGTGCCGACCAGGCGACGCAGGACCCCGACCTCCGCGACCCGCCCGCGCGTCCACGCGTGCACGACGACGAGCCCCGCGCCGTGCAGCAGCCCCCACGCGACGAAGTGCCAGGCCGCGCCGTGCCACAGCCCGCCGAGGAACATCGTCGTCACGACCGCCGCGAGCGGTCCCCACGCCGCGGTCCAGCGCGCGCGCAGCGGCCGGTAGAGGTAGTCGCGCATCCACGTGCCGAGGCTCATGTGCCAGCGCCGCCAGAAGTCCGTGAGGTCGGACGCGAGGTACGGGAAGTCGAAGTTGGGGCGCAACGTGTAGCCGAGCATCCCCGCGCACGCGATGGCCATGTCCGAGTAGCCGGAGAAGTCGCCGTAGAGCTGGAGGCTGAAGAGCGCCATGTGGAACCACGTGCCCGCGAGGTCGTACGCGCCCGGGTTCGCGAAGAACGCGTCGCAGGCGGGCGCGACGTTGTCCGAGACGACCGCCTTCTTGAAGAAGCCCGCGAGGAAGAGCACGAGCAACGGCCGGAAGCGGACCTCCTCGAGCCGCCGGCGCACGCCGAGCTGCGGCAGGAAGTCCACGGCGCGCACGATGGGCCCCGCGACGAGCTGCGGGAAGAAGGAGACGAAGAGCGCGAAGTCGAGCGGCGAGCGCGAGCGCTCGAGCCGGCCGCCGTGCACGTCGAGCGTGTAGGACAGCGACTGGAAGGTGTAGAAGCTGATGCCGACCGGCAGCACGAGCTCGAGCACGGGCAAGTCCGCGCGGAAGCCGAGCCACCGCAGGAGCTCGGCCGCCGACTCCGTGAAGAAGCCCAGGTACTTGAAGGTCGCGAGGAGCCCGAGGTTCACGACGAGGCTCGTGACGAGCCAGCGCCGCCGCACGCGCGCGTCGCCGCTCCCACCGATGCGCGCCGCCGCGACCCAGTCGACCGCGGTCGAGGCGACGATCAGCGAGAGCAGCCGCCCGTCCCAGGCCGCGTAGAACGCGTAGCTGCACAGCAGCAGCCACGCCTTGCGCGCCCGCTGCGACGAGAGCGCCCAGTGCACGCCGAACACGAGCAGGAAGAACGCGAGGAACCGGAACTCGGTGAAGATCACGGTCCGCCGAGCTCCCGCTGGAGCTCCGCGAAGAGCTCGCCGAGCGCCTCGCTGTAGCGACGCGCGCCCACCTCGTTGACGTAGCTGTGGTCGAAGCGCGCGTCGTTCGCGTAGAGGCCCGGGTGCAGGTCCGAGCGGTCGAGCCGCAGCAGGTGCGGCACGACGCCCTTCGCGTGCGCGTCGATGAGCTCCTCGTGGCTGTTGATCGACGGGCCGCACACGAAGACGGGCACCGCGCCCATGGACTCCACGAGCGCGATGATCGCCTCGAAGTACTCGCGGCCCTCGTCGGACAGCGTGTCCTCGTACGCGGGGTCCTCGCGCAGCTGGTCACGACGCCGCTGGAGCCGCGCCCAGCTCGGCTGCCCCGGCGAGAAGTGGGCGGCGCGGCCGCGCATGGGCACGAAGCCGTCGTCGGCCTGCCCGCGGTAGCGCCGCTCCGGCGGCGGCGGCTCGGCGGCGCCCAGCGCTGCGCGGATCGGCTCGGCCGCGAGCCCGACGTTGAGCAGGTTGTAGAGGAAGGAGTGCAGGTGCCGGCTCCCCGCCTCCGCCTTCTCGATCCACGTCGCGTCCGCGTGCGACACGAGCCGCAGCAGCACCCAGGTCGCGTGCGGGAAGTGCCAGCCGATCGTGCCGCGCGAGAGCGGCTGCCGGTCGCGCAGCGAGCGGAAGAGCGCCTCCGGGTCGAGGAGCACCCAGCGCAGCCCGGGCGGCGGGTCGTCGGCGAGCCGGGCGAGCGTCTGCCAGCAGCCCATCGCCGCCTGGCCCTGGACGCCGAGGTTGAACGTGCGCGACCGCCCGCCGTGCCGCGCGACCGCCGCGTCGAAGGCCGCCGGGTCGAGCGCGTACCACGTGCGGCTCGTGCCGAGCATCACCGTGTCGAACGGCTCGCCCGACGCGGGCTCGCGCAACGCCTCGAGCTTGATGGACGTGCCCGGCAGGTCGAAGGGCGGGAGCGCCGTGCGCAGCGCCCAGGTGCTCGCGGCGAAGGCCGCCGCCGCGAGCGCGAGGCACCGCACGAGCCGACGTCGCATCGTCCCTCCCCCCGGCGGCTCCGCGCTCAGCCCGGCGCCCCGGCCTTCGGCGGCAGGCGACCGTCCTCGTCGCGCGCCGCGTCCTCCTCGTGCCGGATGCTGAAGCGCACCTCGTGCACGCCGTCCTCGAGGCGCGAGCGCACGGGGTTCGGCGCGCTGCGGTGGAACACGCCGAGCATCTCGTGGTTCCCCTCGAGCACGAACGCGCGGAACTCGCGCAGGCCGTGCGTCCGCGCGTGCGTCATGAGCCGGTCGAGCAGGCCGGTCGCGACGCCGCGCCCGTGCCACGCGTCCTTGACGAGGAAGGTCACCTCCGCCGCCTCGCCGCCGGGCAGCACGACGTAGCGCGCGCCGCCCACGAGCTCGACGCCCTCCGCCTTGGGCACGGTCGCGACGATGGCGACCTCCTGGTCGAAGTCGACGGTCGCGCGGCGCCGCGTCTGCTCCGGCGACATGCGCTTCACCGTGTGCAGGAAGCGGTGGCGGATGGACTGCTTGGAGAGGTCGTGCCAGCCGCGCGCGAGGTCGTCCGCGTCGGTCGGCTGCATGGGGCGGACGTGCGCGCGCGTTCCGTCGCGCAGGGTCATCGGACCGTGCAGCGCGTCGAGCGCGGGCGTGCCGAGCGCGCGCACCGCCTTCTGGTCGACGGGCACGAGCAGGCGCTCCTTGGCGCGCGCGATGAGGTCGTCGCGGAAGTCCGGGTGCGCGATGTGCGCCAGCGCCAGCGCGCGCTCGCGCACGGACCGCCCGTGCAGGCAGGCCGCGCCGTACTCGGTGACCACCCAGTGCACGTCGCCGCGGCTCGTCGTGACGCCCGCGCCGGGCTCGAGCTCCGCGACGATGCGCGAGATGCTCCCGGACTTCGCGGTCGAGCGCAGCGCGATGATCGGCTTGCCGCCCACCGAGCGCGCGGCGCCGCGGATGAAGTCCACCTGCCCGCCGATGCCCGAGAAGAAGCGCGTGCCGATGGAGTCCGCGTTGACCTGCCCGGTGAGGTCCACCTGGAGCGCCGAGTTGATGGCGACCATGCGCTCGTGGCGCGAGATGCGGAACGGGTCGTTCACGTAGTCGGACGGGTGGAACGCGAGCATCGGGTTGTCGTCGACCCAGTCGTAGAGGCGACGCGTCCCGAGCACGAAGCTCGTCACGATGCGCCCCGCCTGGACCTTCTTGCGCCGCCCGGTGATGACGCCCTTCTCGACGAGCGGGATGAGGCCGTCGGAGAACATCTCGGTGTGCACGCCCAGGTCGCGCTTGTCGCCCAGCGAGGCGAGCACCGCGTCGGGGATCGCGCCGATGCCGGTCTGGATGGTCGCGCCGTCCTCGACGAGCTCCGCGACGTGCCGCCCGATGCGCAGCGCCGTTTCGTCGAGCTCCGCCGGCTCCAGCTCGACGAGCTCCTCGCTCACGGGCACGAGCCGGTCGATGCGCGAGACGGGCAGCCCGCTGTCGCCGAGCGTGCGCGGCATGCGCGGGTTGACCTGCGCGATGACGGTGCGCGCGGCCTCCGCGGCGGCCTTCACGATGTCGACGGACACGCCGAGGCTCACCCAACCGTGACGGTCCGGCGGGCTCACCTGGATGAGCGCGACGTCGACCGGGTGCCGCCCGCTGCGCAGCAGTCGCGGCAGCTCGGAGAGGAAGACCGGCGTGTAGTCGGCGCGCCCGGCCCCCACCGCGTCGCGCGTGTTGTCGCCGATGAAGAACGCGTTGTGCCGGAAGCCCTCGCCGAAGTCGGCGCGCGTCCACGGCGCGACGCCCATGGTGAGGATGGTCAGGATCTCGGTGTCGGGCAGCTCGCGCCCGCGCTCGGCGAGCGCCTCCGCGAGCGACTGCGGCTCCGCCGAGCCCGAGCCGACGAACACGCGCTGGCCGGGGTGCAGGTCGGCCACGGCGTCCGCGGGGCGGAACACCTTGCCGGGGAAGCGCCGCTCGAGGTCGGCGAAGAGCGTCTCGTCGTCGGGGGTCATGGGATCGGCGGCGGGGAGGGAGGACTCGTCGCCGCCGATGTTAGGTCACCCGGCGCGTCGCCGCGAGGGCGTGCGCGCCCGTCCGCCGGGTCGTCCGCCGGGGAGCGCCCCGTGCGGACCGCGACCGTGCGCGCCCCGTGAGCGCCCCGTCAGTTGCAGGTGAACGTCTTCGTCGCCGTCCCGCTCGCGTGCACCGCCGTGACCGTGCCGCTGCCGGGCGTGATCGAGCTGTCCTGCCAGGTGACCTTCCACTTGCAGTCGGAGCCGACCGTCGCCATCTGCACCGTCGAGTAGGCGGGCACGCCCATGGAGTCCTTGGGCCCCTCGATGGTCACCTCGACCATCGCGCCCTGCGCGAGGTCCGCCTTGCCCTTCACGGAGATGGACCGCGTGTTGAACTGCGCGAGGAAGCGGCACTTCACGCTGCGGATCTTGTTGTTCGGGCAGCCGGAGGACTTCGAGACCGGACCGAAGTCGAGCGCCAGCGGCTCGCGGATGACGGGCTCGTCCGTGGAGATCGCGAGGCCGAAGTCGCCGCCGCCGATCTTGATGAGCTTGTCGATGCCCTTCTTGGCGACCTGGTCCGCCTTGTCGTACGTCTTCCGCAGCTCGAGCCCCATCCAGCTCGTCGTGACGCGGTACGGGCTGCAGTCGTTCGACGAGAACGCGTCCGGCGGGCCCACGAGCATCGACGTGTAGCCGGTCTCCTCGAGGATCGCGGCCGCGGTGTCGTAGATGTCGAAGAGCCGCTGCTCGAGCTCGGCGTCCGCGAAGTCGAGCGCGTCCTCGAGGTCCTCGTCGATGAGGTCGAACGCCTCGTCCACGGAGATCACGCCGGCCGCCGCGTCCGCGACGTGCTCCGCGACCTCCTGGCCGAAGCTCTTGAGGAAGCCCTTGTTCGCCTTCTTCTGGCCGGACACGGACTGCTTGAGGAACTTCTGCATGTCCTTCGCGGCGGTCTTCTCGTCGACGACGACCACCCAGAAGAGGTTCTGGCTGTCCTCGTTGCAGCCCTCGCCGTCGCCGAGCACGTCGATCTCGAGCACGCCGACGCCGATCTCCTCGCCGCGGATCCGGTAGATGTGCGAGACGCGCGAGCCCTTCGGATCGGGCGAGAGGCTGAACACGTCGGACTTCTCGTCCTCGAAGGCCGTGAGGAACGCCTTGCAGTCGGTCACGTCGTCGACGAGCACGCGCGTCGTCCCGCCGAGCGGCACGACGATCACCGAGTCCGGCTCGAACCCGAGGAGCACGGGGAAGATCGGGATCTGCGCCTTGCCGTCGAGCACGAAGTAGTCGTGCGCGAGGGCCGGACGGGCGAGGCCGAGGGCGAGCAGCAGCGCGGCGGCGAAGGCGAGGACGCGGGATCGCGACATGGGTGGGCTCCGTCTTCTCGGGAGGGACGGAGCCCAGCCTGCACGCGGGGAGGCCCGGTTCAAGGTCGCGGTGCGGGGCCGACCCGCGCCGCCCCCCGACCGGGCGGGGCGGGCCGGCCGCCGCCGGACGTCAGCTCACGCCGAAGTGCGTCGCGATGAACGTCTCGAGCAGCGTCTTCACGGCGCCGTGCTGCTTGATCGCGAGGAAGAAGCTGAAGGTATGCGCGCGCGCGTCGGTGCCGCCGCTCAACACCGTGACCGTGTTGAGCGGGACGTCCGACACCGGCGTGGGGATGTCGCAGAGCGAGGCCGCGCCGAGCGCCGCGAGGTCGGTGCGGAGCTGGGCGACGTCCGCGGGCGGCAGGAACACGGTCTCCACGACGGAGCCGCCGACGACCGGGTCGCGCGCGAGCGTCGCGAAGCCGTTGCCGTAGACGGTGAGGTGCTGGTGGTACGGACCGGCGAGCGTGCTGCCCGTCACGTCGTAGAGCACGACCGGCTCGACGGCGACCTTGTTGGGGCAGGCGGTCGGCGCCGCGATCCCGATCGCGGAACCGGGGTCGAGCTGCACCTGCTGCGGGGCGGGTGCGGCGAGGATCGCGCCGAGCGCGACGGCGACGAGGGACGGCGTGCAGAGGCTCTTCATCTCGGGACTCCTGGGATCGGGTCGGGGATCGGACGGAGCGTCTTCTCCTGTCCGCGACCGTATCCCCGCCGCTCCGCGGGGTGTGCGGCACGCGTGCGGCGCGGATGCGGCGCGTCACACGAACCGCGCCCGGCGGATCCGTATGCTCGGGTGGTCTCGCGCCCCGCCCCCGCTCGCGACCCGCACCATGAGTTCCGCCCCCCACCCGTCGCGGAGCACGCTCCGCGCCCCGTCCCGTGCCGCGCCGCTCGCCCTCGCCGCGCTCCTCGTCGCCTGCGGCGGCGGCGGAGGCGGCGGCGGCAAGAAGAAGGTCGCCGCCCCCGGGACCGCCGTCGGCGAGACGCCGGCCGTGCCCGTCCACCTCGTCCAGGGCGACATCGACAGCGGCGCGCTCTCCGTCGCGCAGGTCGTCGAGCACGGCGCGCTCCTCTTCGCCGCGCGCTTCAACGCCCTCGACGGCGCGGGGCGACCGGGCAGCACGGGCACAGGCGCCCCGCGTCCGTTCGAGTCGACGCCGCACAACGTGAACCGCATCAGCGGTCCCGAGGCCGGCGCCTGCGCCGAGTGCCACAAGCAGCCGTTCGTCGGCGCGAGCGGCGGCCACTCGCGCAACGTCTGGGTGCTCGCCGACGCGCTGCCCTTCGTGAACTTCGACGAGGGCGCCGGCGACGGCTTCCAGCAGCACGACCTGCGCACCGTGGGCCTCGAGCGGGGCACCGTCGGCATGTTCGGCGCCGGCTTCGTCGAGATGCTCGCGCGCGAGATGAGCCAGGAGCTCCAGGCCCTGCGCGCCGCCGCGTCGAGCCAGGCCGTGCGGACCGGCCTCGACGTGCCGCAGGCGCTCGTCACGAAGGGCGTCTCCTTCGGCGCGCTCGTCGCGAAGCCCGACGGCACCGTCGACATGAGCGGCGTCGAGGGCGTCGACAGCGACCTCGTCGTGAAGCCGTTCCACCAGAAGGGCGTCGTCGCGTCGCTGCGGCAGTTCACGAACACCGCGCTCAACCAGCACCACGGCATGCAGAGCGCCGAGCGCTTCGGGCCGGGCACCGACGCGGACGGCGACGGCGTGCTCGACGAGATCACGCCCGGCGACGTCACCGCGCTCACGCTCTTCCAGGCGAGCCTGCCCGCGCCGGGGCGCGTGCTGCCGACGCCCGGCGGCGCGCCCGGCCCGTCGCCCGCCGTCGACGCGGGCGCCGCGCTCTTCGAGCAGGTCGGCTGCGTCGCGTGCCACAAGCCGACCCTGCGCCTCGTCGAGCCGGTGTTCACCGAGCCGGGCCCGTACCACGGCCCGGGCGAGCTGCAGCTCGACGACGTGCCGCAGCCCGTCGCGCTCGACCTGCTGCGCGACGGCCCCGGCCCGTGGCCGCGCGCGGAGGCCGACGGCAGCGTGCTCGTCCCCGCGTACACCGACCTCAAGCGCCACGACATGGGCCCGCTGCTCGCCGACGAGGGGCCCGAGCAGGGCGGCGTGCCGCGCGCCGTGTTCCTCACGAAGAAGCTCTGGGGTCTCGCGAGCCAGCCGCCCTACCTCCACCACGGGCGCGCGCTCACCCTCGACGAGGCCATCCTCGCGCACGGCGGCGAGGCGCAGGCCGCGCGCGACGGCTACGCCGCGCTCACCGGCGAGCAGCGCGACCTCGTCGTCGAGTTCCTGCTGAGCCTGCGGCTCGTGCCGCCGGGCGGGAACGCGACGACGATCCACGTGCCCGACGACGGCGTGCGCGGCGACCGGCCCGCGGTGAAGGAGCACCTCGCGCAGGCCGACGTCGACGCCGGCCTCTACTCGAACGAGGACCTCTTCGACGTGGGCTCCGCGCTCTTCGACACGAGCTTCAACACGCTCGACGGCGCGGGCCGCCCCGAGACGACCGGCGACGGGCTGCCCCGTCCGCGCCGCGACTTCCCCGACAACGTGAACCGCTTCTCGGGGCCGGACAGCACGGGCTGCGTCGCGTGCCACGTCTTCCCGCGCGGCACGGCGGGCGGCGGCGTCGTGGGCAACGTCTTCGTCGGCGCCGAGGCGTACCCCTTCGTACAGTTCGACGGCGGCGCGGGCGACCTCTTCCGGGAGCTGCACCTCGACACGCTCGCCAACGAGCGCGCGACCGTCGGGCTGCACGGCGCCGGCTACCTCGAGCTCGTCGCGCGCGAGATGACCGCCGCGCTCCACGCGCTGCGCGACCAGGCGCTCGCCGACGCGCATGCCGGCGACGCCGACGTCACCGTCCCGCTCGTCGCGAAGGGCGTCGCGTTCGGCGCGCTCACCGCGCGGCCCGACGGCACCCTCGACACGCTCGACGTCGAGGGCGTCGACGGAGACCTCGTCGTCAAGCCGTTCCACCAGAAGGGCGTGAGCGTCTCCCTGCGCGACTTCACGAACTTCGCGCTCAACCAGCACCACGGCATCCAGTCGTCCGAGCGCTTCGGCGTCGGCGCGGACCCCGACGGCGACGGACTCGCGGACGAGCTCACCGTCGGCGACGTCACCGCGCTCGCCGTCTACCAGGCGATGCAGGCCGCGCCCGGCCGGCTCCTCCCGTCCGACCCCGAGCGCCTCGAGGCCGTCGACGCCGGCGAGGCGACCTTCCTCGAGATCGGCTGCGCGACCTGCCACGTGCCGGAGCTCGTGCTCGACGACCCGACCTTTACCGAGCCCGGGCCCTACAATCCGCCGGGCAACCTGCACCCCGACGACGTCCCGGCGCCCGTGAGCATCGACCTCTCCACCGAGGGCCGCCTGCCCCGTCTGCCCGAGGAGCCCGACGGCACCGTGCGCGTCCCGGCCTACACCGATCTCAAGCGTCACGACATGGGGCCCGCCCTCGCCGACCCGCTCGTCGAGCGCGGCGTCGCGCCGGAGCTCTTCCTCACGAAGCGGCTCTGGGGCGCGGCCAACGAGCCGCCCTACATGCATCACGGTCGCGCGAGCACGCTCCGCGAGGCCGTCCTCCTCCACGGCGGCGAGGCCCAGGCCGCCCGCGACGCCTTCGCCGCCCTCCCCGCGCCGCGCCAGGATCGGGTCATCGATTTCCTGAACACTCTCCGCCTCCTGCCCAAGGACAGCCCGCTCGTCGTCTTCCAGTGAACGGCGACGGGGACGTGCACGGGGACGAGACGCACACGTGTTCGTGCACGGGGACGAGACGTGCACGTGTAGGTGAACGTGCACGGCCCACGTGCACGCGTACGTGCACGGCCCACGTGCACGCGTACGTGCACGCGTACGTGAACGTGCACGCGTACGTGCACGCGTACGTGAACGTGCACGGCCCACGTGCACGTGTAGGTGAACGTGCACGCCAACGTGCACGTGTTCGGTGGCCGGCGGCCGAGCGCGGAGCGCGAGGACGTCATGAGATCGCGGGCGGCGTGCGCCCTCGAGACACCGGCGCATGATGCACGCGCGCCCCTCATGGGAAGGCCGAACGCGTCTGCCTTCCCTCTCGCCGCGGGCAGCCCCTTCGGCCGGGCCGTGCACGTTCAGGTACGCGTGCACGTAGGCCGTGCACGTTCACGCCCGCGTGCACGTGGGCCGTGCACGTTCACGTCCGCGTGCACGTGGGCCGTGCACGTTCACGTACGCGTGCACGTCGGCCGTGCACGTTCACGTTGACCTTCCCCCGGTCGAGTGGACACCGGGTCATGCCGCATCAGCGGCGGGGTCGTAGTG
>JAUIEF010000143.1 GCA_030428785.1 bacterium | reverse complement strand
CAGCATCCGCATCGGCCCGCCCGTGCACTTCCCGGGGGTCGCGCAGGTCGAGAAGGAGATCTGCCTCTCGCTGAGCCCGCAGTTCTCGGCGACCGGCTGGTCGATCCGGAACTTCGGCCTGTCGATGGACAACTGGACCGCGGGCTTCCTCTCCGAGGACTACGACTGGCAGACCCCGCTGTTCCGCATGTACCGGTTGTCGATGGACACGATCCCGACGGCGCCCGGCCTCCTGCGCGCGGCGTTCGGCGACTCGTTCGGCAACCTCCAGGTGTTCCAGACGCCGTTCAGCGCGGGCGAAGACCCCACCGACGTCATGCAGCGGATGATCGACGACATCAACAACGCCGGCGGCGAGGCCTGCTTCGACTTCCCGGATCCGCTCGGGACGTTCCCGTCCAAGGAGGCCATCGTGATCGCGCGCGTGCCGTTGGAGCCGCCGGTGCAGGGCAACCAGTTCGGGCCGTACCTCGAGGAGTTCGGCGCAAACGGCAACGACGTCACGGTGTCGATCAAGTTCGAGGCGCGGACCGAGCGCGTCGAGTGCCCGATGCCGACGCCGATCCCCACGCTTGGCGAGTGGGGGCGGATCCTCATGAGCCTGCTCCTGCTCACGCTGGGACTGGCGTTCCTCGTCAGGTCTCCCGCACCCGCCACGGCGGGCGGCGCCGCGACGGCCGCGCCTCCGCAGCCGCT
The DNA here is from genome assembly GCA_030428785.1 of bacterium. Classification (GTDB taxonomy): domain Bacteria; phylum Planctomycetota; class B15-G4; order B15-G4; family B15-G4; genus JAUIEF01. Next base: position 13,770 of record JAUIEF010000143.1, on the reverse strand, counting down.
GTGGGACCGTCGCCTCTACGGCCGCTGCCTGCTCGCGCTGACCGGGCTCGCCGCGCTCGGGGCCTGGGCGGCCTCGTTCGTGTCCGGCCCGCTCACCGCGGTCGACGCGGCCGGGCTCACGGTCGTCGTGCCCCTCGCGGCCTGGACCCTGCAGCTGCTCATCGGGTCGCGCCGCTGACCGGCGCCTCGTGTGCCGGCTCGTCTCCGACACGGACGCAGAGGAGCAGCCACAGGACGACCGACACGCCCCACGCGAAGCCGGCGGACTTGTAGAGCAGGAGCCACGCGGCGCGGATCAGTTCGTGCCCGACGGGGCCCGGGCGGAGGATCGCGTAGCCCTCGGGGAGCGAGAGCGCGTGCACGACCGCGACCGCCATGCGGAGCGCGAGGAACCCGTGGACCAGGAGCAGGCCGAGGAGCAGCGCGCGCCCGCGACCGGGACGCGGACGGGCCGGTCGCGGCATGGCGAGGACGAGCGAGGCCAGCAGGGCCGCGGGGAGGTAGCCCTTCAGGCGGCTGCTCACCGGGATGATCCGACCGCGCTCCGTGGTCCGGCTCGCGATGAGGATCTTGGTGTCGGCGGTCTCCGGGCCGCGCGCGAACGCGTCGAAGGAGACGTCGGCGTCGGTGGCGGCGAAGAGCGGCGCGACGCAGGCGTTCCCGACGCCCCGGAAGAGCGCGGGATAGACGCCGTCCGCGAGCGGCCACGCCAGGAGGAGGGCTGCGTCGAGGGCGAGGAACCGGAGGACGAAGGACCCCACGCGACGCGTGCTCACGGCGCGACCTCGTCCCGCGGGCGCGCCCCGAGCCGGCGCGCCCAGAGCGCCCAGAACGCGACGGCGACGGCGATGAACACCGCCTGCCAGAGCCCCTCGTGGGCCAGGTCGAACATGTCGGGCACGGTCCGGCCCACCACGAACAGCGAGAGGATGCGCACGAGGTTCAGCAGGACGAGCACGACGGCTCCCAGCGCGAGGCCGCGCAGGCGCGCCGCCCACGGCGCGGGGTACGCGCACAGGCCGGCGGCCAGGATCGCGAAGGGCTCGTAGGCGTCGCAGCCGCGCCGGATGTCGATCGCGAACGCGGCCGAGCGGAGGACCGTGCCGTCCACGGTCGTCGGCTCACCCAGCCAACCCAGGACGACCGAGGTGACGCGCGCGCTCCAGGCGAGGTACGGCGAGAGCACGGACGCGCCGAACGCCGGCGTGTAGGAGATGCCCAGCAGCAGTCCCAGCACGCCGAGGAACACGAGGGCGAAACGAGGCAGGGAGGTGTTCACCGTGGCTGCCGGAGCGTACCGGCGCCCCGGCGCGGGCGTCCAGGCGCCGGACGGGCGGCGCGCCGTCCGAGAGCGTCGCCTCGCCGCGACGGTGCGTGCCCTTCGAGCGCGGGACGCGCATCGGCCTGCACCTCAAGCCCGACCAGACGCTCATGGCGAAGATCCTCGTGCGCAAGGTGCTCGTCGGTCCGGCAAACCGAGATGGCGTGCTCGCGGAGGCGAACCTCTTCTTGGCGCGGCTCGAGCGGGTGGCGTAGACGCTCCGTGAAGCGTCCTGGCAAGAGCGTCGGGAATCTGTCGACTGTGGCGACCACGCTTCCACCGTGCGAGCATGAGCTCGATGGGTCGCAGAAAGACGGTGTACATAGACAACTGCTGCATCGAGAACCTTGAAGCAGATCGAGCGAGATGGAATGGGGAGACTGCGCGAACAGGTGATGGTTGGATGAGAGTAGCCGTCTCCCGTTCGAACATTGATGAGCTGGTCGCGGGAGCGCCTCGACTGGGTTGCGACCGGATCCGCGAGCTTCTCAGCTTCATCAAGAGCATGGCGAAGCCCTTGTTTCTTCGAGAGCCGCCGGACTACTTCAACGAGATGGGCCGGTACGTCTTGCGTGCTCGTCGTACGAGACCCTCCATCTACTACGAGAAGCGCACTCCCCTAAACGACGTGCGGCAGTTGATCGACGCGATCATTGAGCTGGAAAACCAGGACATGCTGATTGCTGCCCAACAGGTGAAGCAGTCCAGTAGGGCTGGCAACAAGGCACTTCGAGATCTACGTAGCCTCGTCAAGCGAGATCCTGCCTCCGACGTGGCGCCCGGTTCCTTCTCGGACTGGGTGAACTCGATCGAGTTCGAGCACGTGGAGACTGCGCTTGCATCCATAAGCCGCCGGCTCACCAAACGCCGTGATCGACGAAGGCTTTGGAGGATGTCGGACCCCTCGATTCGGGTGGTCATCGAGGTGATGTTGTTCCCCGTGTGGTCACGGGCGCGCGGTCGGGGCCCGAAGGCAAACATCGGCCGCAACGACGCCCAACAGCTTCTCTACGCACCCCACGTCGATGGATTCGTCACCAACGACTCTGGCCTCCTGGTATTTGGTCGACACTCCGGGCGTAAGGCGATCATGGACTACGCCACCTTCCAAGACCGCTTGACCGCGTGGTCGGCGAGTTCGGGTCACAACTAGGCCTTTCCTGAGCATCGACTCCGGGAACCGGGCGTCGGTGTGTCCGAGCGAGGCGTTCGAGTAGGGTGAAGGCCGTACCAGGAGCGCGCCATGCACCGATCCGTCGCACTGATTCTAGTCCTTCTCTGCGAACAGCCCCTCGTCCACGCTCAGTCATTTCAGCCGGAAGACCTCCTGCGCCTCAGGGCCGTCGCGGGCACAAACAACTTCTCCGTCACCGACAGCGTGACGACGCTGAGTGGCGGGCTGCTGCCGTGGCAGGTCCTGGCCGCGAATCCGTTTGGACTGGGCGGGACGAGCGCGACTCAATTGGCCGAGTGCGATCTAGTGAATGATGCCATCGAGTGGAGGAATTCGTCACAGTTGCTCTGGATCCCGACAATACCGGGCGTCACGTGCAGGGGGACTGCCGAGTTGGAGTTCGAGACAATCGCGGACGTCGTCCTGGGGTACGACCTCACAGCGTATGTCACCCAGTTGGGTCCACCGCCTCCGACGGCGACGATCACCGTGTCGCTGACCATCAGGCGCAAGGTGGGTCTCAGTAACTTCGCCAACTACTACGTGACCGGATACGTACCGTTCGATCCGCAGAATATCGCGGCGCTCTCGAGCCTCTCAGTTCCGCTGGAGGCACACGCGGCCCTGCCGACAAGGTGGCTCATCTACACTCACCTCAGCATCCAGGCGTCGACGACCGATCCAGAGGACTTCGTCGGCTCTGTCGTCGGGCTTGAGGCCGAGCGGAAGTTCTCCCTGACACCGGTGGCCTCACTGCCTGCGGCTGTCATGAAGGCGTTTTCCTACGGGACAGGGACGATGGGCGGCATCGGCCTCGCACCAGAGTTGAGGCTCACACCCTCCACCACCGACACCCTCTCGGTGTCACTCACGGACGCGGATGGCCCGACCACTGCTTTCGTCGCTCTCGGAACGAGTCCAGCAGCAGCGCCCCTCTCCCCATGGTCGACGCTGTTCGTGGACGCACCACGATTCATCGGACCATTTCCAGTTCCGCAGTCCGGAACCGTCAGCGTCTCGGAACCGTACGACCCTGCGCTGCTATCCTTGCCGCTCGACGCCTATCTCCAAGCGTTCGTCATCGACGGGTCCGCGCTCGATGGCTTCGTCCACACATCGGGTCTGCACGTCACGATCGAGTAGTCGGCCGTCCGATCTCGAGACACCACATCTTGCCTGAGCGTGTAGAGACGCAAGTCACGCCGGTCGGCGAGACTGCAGCTGCCAGTGCTCCTTGGCCACCCGGCGTCAAGGCTCTGTCGACGGGGTGCGGCGGGACTGGGAAGTGACGTCATGGGAGCGGCTCCGAACTGCGGATTCCGGAGGTACTGAGGAATCGGCGTTCGTCGGACCGCTCTGCGTCGCCGCAGGTATGCGGGAAGTCCCGCATTCAGACCGAGTTGTGATGGTGGGCGAGAAGGGACTCGAACCCCTGACCCCCTGGTTGTGATCCAGGTGCGCTACCAACTGCGCCACTCGCCCGTAGGTCGGCCGGTCATGATGCGGAACGGGTGGGGGGGAGGCAACCGTCGCGGTCGGCAATCCTGGGGCGCGATCTCCGGTCGGTGACCGCCGGCGGGGGGTCGTCCGACGGCCCGGTCCGCGGGGCGCGTCACGCGCGAGCCGTCGAGCCGTCGGGAGGGACGGCTGAAGTCCCCCGGGACGCCGGTCGAAGGGAGGCGTGAGGCCCCGGCCGGTCGACCGGCGGGGGCGACGTCCGGCCGGCGCGCCGCGGGGGTCCGCCCCCGGGGGACGCGGACCGGGCGCCGTCCCGGGGCCCGCAGGCACCCATCGGAGATCGCACCCATGTCCAAGACCCTCCTCGCCCTGGCCGCCGGGCTGGCCGTCCTCGCGACGGCTCCGCTCCTCGCGGCGCAGGACGCCTCCTCCGACCACGCCCAGGCCGCGCGGGCCCGGCGCGTCGCGGCGCTCGAGGCCTGGCAGCACGACCAGGACGCCCAGCGCGCCGAGGCGCACGCCCGACGCCTCGCCGAGTACCAGCAGTGGGAGCGCCGCCAGGTCGCCCTCCAGCGCCGGCAGGCCGCCCAGCAGAGCCAGGCCGAGCAGCGGCAGCTGGGCGCCGCCGCGCAGCGTCGCGCCCGGGCCCAAGCCGCGCGTCAGGCGCAGCAGCCGGGTCAGGGCGCGCTCGAGCGCGCGTATCGCCAGCGGATGGAGCGTGTCCGGCAGGGCCACGGGGGCGGCGCCGCCGAGCGCACCCGTCGCGCGGGCCGGCAGCCACAGGCTCCGCAGGGCGGGGCGCGGCAGCGCGTCCGTCGCGCGAACCAGCAGCCGCCGCAGCAGCATGGCCAGCCGACCCGCCGTCCGGGGCAGGGCGGCTGACGGCCGACGCCGCGCTCTCCGCCCGCGCCGCGGGTCGGCGGGGCGCGGCGCCCACGACTCACCCGGGGGATCGGCTCCGACGATCCGGGGCGCCCCCTCCTCGACACCCGGTCCGGGTCCCGACTCCGGGCCGGGTGTCGTCGTGCCCGGGGAGGGCGCGGTCGCCTTGCGGGCGCCCGCCGGGTCCTACGAGCGCAGCATCACGGACTCGCGCTTGAACATCCACGCGGCGCCGAGCAGCGCGCCGACCGTGAGCACGAGCGTGCTGACCAGCGTGATCGTGTAGAAGCCCCAGAGGTAGTTGCCCTTGAGCAGCTCCTTCATGAGCATCGAGATGTTCACGAAGGGGATCCACGCGAGGTGGCTGTCCGCCTCGAGGTCGGGCAGCAGCGACACCATCATGGGCAGGATGAGGATGAACTGGAGCGGCACGGTGTAGCTCTGCGCCTCCTTGAAGGAGCGCGCGTAGAGGCCGACCGCGAGCAGCAGCGCCGAGTAGAGCGCGGCGACGGGCAGCACGAGCGAGCCGGTGAGCGCGAGCGCGAGCGGCTGGAACTCGATCTCGAACGCCGACGCCATCTCCGGCGGCAGGATCCCGTAGGTGAAGCTCACGACCATGGAGGTCGTCGTGAGCACGGCGGCGACGATGGCCGCGAGGAACACGACGACGAACTTGCCCAGCGCGATCTCGAGCCGCGACACGGGGCCGAGCAACAGCGTCTCCATCGTGAAGCGCTCCTTCTCGCCGGCGGTCACGTCGAGCGCCGGGTAGAGCGCGCCGAAGAAGCAGAACGCGAAGAGCAGGTAGGGAAGCAGCCCGCCGAGCACGGCCTGGACCCGGCGCGAGGCGGTCGCCACGTTCGCGCGCTCGAGCGCGAGCGGCTCCGCGAAGCCGTCCGACAGCGACGCCTCGCGCAGGCGCAGCCGGAGCTGGAAGCGGTTCACGACGTCGAGGAAGTCCGTGACCCGGTCGTGGGCCTCCTCGGAGAGGCTCTGGCTCGAGTCGTAGAGGACGTGGAACGGCACGGACGCCTCCGCCTCCTCGAGCGTCGCGAACGCGTCCGTCGGCAGCGCGATCGCCGCGGCGACCTCCTTGGACTGGATGGCGAGCGTGACGCGCTCGTCGGCGAGCACGGGCGGCAGGTCGTCCGGGATCTCCACGCCCTGCGCGAGCGCGCCCGTCGCCTCGAGGTCGGCCGGGTCCACGAACACGGTCTGCGTGACGAGCTTCGCGATCGCGCGCGCGTCCGTGAGGAGCTCGCGCTGCGCGTCGCTCATCTCGGCCGTCGCGCGGAAGATCGCGCCCAGGTCGAGCGCGGCGTCCGCCTCCGTGGCCTCGCCGAAGGACGTGAGCCGCTTCAGACCCTCGAGCCCGCCCATCGCCTCGAAGGTCGTCTCGCCCTGCGCGAGCATGAGCGCCTTCCAGTTCGCGTCGGTCCACTCCTGGGCGAGCGCCTTGAGCGTGTTCACGGCGAACGGGTCCGCCGCGACGTCGAGCACGCGCGTCTGCTTCTGCTGGCTCTGCTTCATCGCGAACTTGCTGATGCCCAGCATGAGCAGCGGCATGACCACGATGGGCAGCAGCATCATGAAGAACAGCGTCCGCCGGTCGCGCAGCACGTCGCGCAGCTCCTTGCGGGCGATCACCGACACGATGCGCGGCTTCACGTCGCGGTCTCCAGCACCTGCACGAAGGCCTCCTCCACGTCCTGGCCCGACCGTTCACGCAGCTCGTCGAGCGTCCCGAGGAACTGCACGCGTCCCTTGTGGATGATCGCGAGGCGGTCGCACAGCCGCGACACCTCGCCCATGATGTGCGTCGAGAAGATCACGCAGCGGCCCTCCTCGCGGCAGCGGCGCACGAACTCGACGATCGTGCGCGACGCGAGCACGTCGAGACCGACTGTCGGCTCGTCGAGGATGAGCACGCGCGGGTCGTGCAACGCCGTGCGCGCGACGTTGACCTTCTGGCGCATGCCGCTCGAGAGCGCGTCGCAGCGCTTGTCGAGGAAGCCGCCCATGTCGAAGAGCCCGGCGAGCTCGTCGATGCGCGCGGCGATCCGGCCGTCGTCCAGGCCGTGGAGGCGCCCGAAGTAGGTGAGCACCTCGCGCGGCGAGAGGCGCGGGTAGAGGCCCGTGTTGCCGGACAGGAAGCCGATGGCGGCACGCACGCGGTCCGGCTCCTCGACGACGTCGTGCCCGGCGATGCGGGCCGTCCCCGCGGTGGGGGAGAGCACCGTCGAGAGCATGCGGAGCGTCGTCGTCTTGCCGGCGCCGTTGGGCCCGAGCAGCCCGAAGACCTCGCCCTCGCGGCAGTCCAGCGAGAGGTCCTTCACGGCCTCGGTCCGGTCGCCGCGGCGACCCTTGTAGGTCTTGGCGAGGCCCAGGGCCTCGACGATGGGGGGCGTGCCGTCGGCCACGCGGTCTCCTTCAAATGCCGGACAGGGTCATGACGTATCCTGTCCGCCGCCGCGCGGCCGATCCAGCACGACATCGGCGCGCCGCGAGGGCGCGTTCCCGACCGCGCCGCCCCGTCCGCACCGGGTCGCGCGCCGTCGCCGTCCGCGCCCCGCCGCTCGTCCTCTCCGACCCCGTCCCGGACACGCCCCCCGTGGCCGACATCCCCACCGACCTCGCGGCCCGCGTGGCCGCCGTCCTCGACGAGGTCCGGCCGACGCTCCGCGCCGACGGCGGCGACATCGAGCTCGTCTCCGCCGACGCCGAGCGCGGTCGCGTCGAGGTCCGCCTGCGCGGCGCCTGCAGCCACTGCGCGGCGTCGCTCTTCACCATGACCTACGCGGTCGAGGCCCGGCTCAAGCAGGCCATCCCCGCGATCCAGGAGGTCGTGGCGATTTGATTCAATGCCCGCCGATTCCGCGTCCCGCCCACGAGGACCTTGCGCCGTGACCGCCACCGCCCGCACCCCGCTGCTCGCGAGCCTCCTCCTGTGCGCGCTCGTCGCCTGCGGCGACACGACGCCCGCCGGACCCGCCGGCTCGACGACCGCCGCGGCACCGGCCGCGCCGGCGGCGGCGCCCGCGGACGGCACGGTCCAGCTCCTGTGGCTCGCCCGCGCGCAGAGCTACCTCTCGGGCGTGCCGTGCGACCCCGAGGCCGTCGCGCCGTTGCCCGCCGCCGCGCGGGCGGCGCGCGCCCTGGAGGCCGCCGGCGACGGCGTCATCCTCGCGTGCTTCGGCGACACCCTCGTGCAGCCGGCGAGCGTCACGGGCGCCCCCGCGGCGATCGCGGTCGCGCGCGCGCGCGCGGACGTCGACCTCGACGCGATGGCCGCGGCCGGCGTCGACGTGTACGTCCCCGGCTACGCCGACATGGCGGAGGGCCTCGTCGACCTCGTGGACCGGGCGACGAGCCGCGGCATCCCCGTCGTGCTCTCGAACGTCGAGGTCCCGGGCCGCGACGACGTCCTGCCGTACCGCGTCTTCGACCACGGCGGCGTGCGCATCGCGGTCCTCGGGCTCATCCCGCGGAACAACACGTTCGCGCCGGAGGGCTGGGACCCCGGGCCGGGCGTGACCTTCACGCCGCCGGGCCGCGCGGTGCGCCGGCTGTCCCGCCGGATCCTCCAGGCCGGCGAGGCGAACATGATCGTCTGCCTGAGCGGCCTCTCGAGCAACGCGAACCAGACGCTCTGCGACATCCCCGACCTGCACTTCCTCGTCGGGAACTCGGACGAGGAGGGCCAGCGCTCGACGGTCGCGCAGCGCTCGGGGACGACGCTCTTCATCTCGCCGCTCGCCGGCCGCGCGGTGGGGCACACGACCTTCTGCGTCGAGGACGACGACTGGCAGCTCGCCGACCTCTCGGCGCGCCACGTGCTCCCGGACCAGCTCGAGCGCGAGCGCGAGACGCTCGCCGGCTATGCGCGCCAGTTCGGCACGGACGTCCCGGAGGAGCTCGCGCCGCTCATCATCCCGCACAACCCGTCGACGTTCATGCTCAAGCACGAGCTCATGCTCGAGAACGCGGCCTGGCTCGAGGAGGCCGAGCACTGGGAGGGCTCGTACCTCGACCACCGGAGCCTCGAGCTCGAGCCGGTCCCCGCCGACGACCCGGTGCTCGCCGTGTTCGCGCGCGCCGGCGCCGCGATGGACGCGGCCGTGGCGGCGCTCGACATCGTGCCCGAGCCGCTGCCCGACGAGATGACGATCCCCAAGCCGCAGGACTGCGTGTCCTGCCACCGGGAGCAGCACGACTTCTGGGCGGCGACCGATCACGCGCGCGCGTTCGAGACGATCGCCGACGCGGGACACCGCGTCGATGGGAGCTGCCACGTCTGCCACGCGACGGGCTTCGGCCTGTTCGGCGGCTACCGCGACCCGCGGCACGAGGCGCCCTTCGGCGCGGTCGGGTGCTTCGACTGCCACGACGTCCAGGCGCCGCACGTCACGAACGCGCGGCTCGTCGTGGACCCGCTCTACGTGCACGCGTCCGTCGAGGAGATGGACTGCTCCCAGTGCCACAACCGCGACCGCAGCCCGGGCTTCGGCGCGGAGGCCGCCCTGCCGCGCGTCGCCTGCCCGCCCATGCGCCGCGACGACCCGGTGCTCGTCGAGGCGCGGGCCGGCGCGCTCGACGCCATCGAGCGCGCGCGGCGCCGCGGCAACGCGACGGACTGGGAGGACTACCTCGAGGGTCGCGCGCTCGTCGGCATCGGCAAGCCGGGCCAGGGCCTGCCGCTCATGCGGACGTACATGGAGGGCCGCACCGACTGGCCCGCGATGACGTACTCCACGGCGCAGTTCCTCGAGGAACACGGCGACGCGCCGGGCGGTCTCGAGCTCATCCGCGGGTACATCGCCGCCGAGCCGGGCAACCTCCAGATGAACATCGCGTACATCCGCATGCTCGCGGAGAGCCCGGACCCGGACGTCCGCGATCCCGAGCACGCGCTGAGCCACGCGCGCCTCATCGCGCCGCCCGACGCGGAGGAGCTCACGGGCGTGCTCATCCCCGCCTACCTCGTGCAGGTGGAGATGCTCGTCGACATGGGGCGCGCGCCCGAGGCCTACCAACTCCTCGCGCGCCTCGCCGAGCGCTTCACGGACAACGAGGCCGTCGAGGCGGCCCTCGACGAGCACGTCCGCGGCATGCGCTGAGCGCGCGGCGCGTCAGCGCGGCGGAGGGACCGGCTCGGGCAGCGGCTGCAGCGCCTGGTCGATCCACTCCGCCATGGGCGCCGGGAACCAGCCCCCGCACGTGTCGGCGACGACCCGCGTCACCTCGAGCGACCGGCTCCCCTCGAGCGACTCGCGCAGCGACGTCATGTCGGGGAAGAGCTGGTTCACGAACATGAGCACCGTGACGCCAAGCGTCACGTAGACGGTGCCGCGAAGGACGCCGAAGACCAGGCCGAGCACGCGGTCCACGCCGCCGAGGTCCGTCTCCTCCGCGGCGGCGCGCAGGAGCTTCGCCACGAGCGCGCCGACGAGCAGCGTGGCCGCGAACACCAGGCCGCAGCCGACGAGCACGCCGATGCGGTGGCTCTCGTCCGCGTCGGAGATGAACGGCCAGTCGCGCGCGCCGAGCGACTCGCCGAACGTCCCCGCGAGGATGATGCCCACGACGACCGTGGCGAGCCCCACGATGAAGCGGATCGCGCCCTTGAGCAGGCCCGCGATCGCGTACGCGACCACGACGAGCAGGCCGACGAGGTCGACCCAGTCGATGTCGCCGAGGGAAGGGAGGCTCATGCCGGGCTCGGGCGGAGGATCGGCGCACCGGAGGCGCCGCGGGACCGGAGGGACCGGGGGATCCTACGCCTTGGGGAACTCGAGACGAAACGCCACCGCCGCATCCGTCTCCTCGGCGCCCAGGAGGCGGATGGAACCGCCGAATCGCTCGAGGATCTCGCGGCACAGCGCGAGGCCGAGACCCGTCCCCGAGCGCTCCTGCTTGGTCGTGAAGAAGGAGTCGAAGATCGACCCGGCGACGTCCGGCGGCACGGGCGGCCCGTTGTTCGTGACGTCGACGCGCCAGTGGGCGTCGCGCTCGTCGAGCTTCACCGCGATGCCGCGGTCGCCGGCGCGTCCCTCCTCGAGGCTCTCGCGCGCGTTGTCGAGCAGGTTGAGGAGCACCTGGATGTACGCGCCGGACTGCCCGACGACGTGACAGCCGGACGCGGGCGCCGACGCGACGACCGTCACGCCGGACTGGCGCATCGCGTGCGTCGTGAGGTTGAGCGCCGCCTGCACGACGCGCGCGAGGTCGACGCTCGCCTGCTGACGCGCGCCGTCGCGCCGCACGAACGACAGCATGTCGTCGACGAGCGAGCCGAGCCGTCGCGTCTCCGCGAGGATGCGCCGCAGGTCCTCCGCGTCCTCCGGGTCGGGCGCCTTCTCCTGGAGCAGCTGCGCGTAGCCCTGGATGACGGCGAGCGGGTTGCGGATCTCGTGCACGATGCCCGCGAGCATGCGGCCGGCCTGCAGCAGGCGCGCCTCGTGCGCGGCCTCGAGCACGTCGCCGTCGGACGTCGGCGGGGGGGACGCGTCGCCGGCGTCGTCGCGACGGCGGGGCTCCGTCGGATCGGGGGCGCGCTCGCCGGCGCTCTCCGCGGACATGTCGTCTGGCCCTCCCGGACGCACGTGGGATCTCGGTGCGGTGGAACGACCGACTTCACCACGCGCGATGGGGCGGTTCCAGCGAAAACGGCCGGTGCCGGGCGCGTCAGGGCCGCCGGATGGGGAGGTTCTGGGCGCGGCGCTCCTCGTCCTGGACCCAGTGGAGCAGCAGGTCGGCGCGCCGGTCGCCGGGCGGGGACGCGGCGCGCACGCCCTCCGCGAGCTGCGCGGCCTCGACGTACTGCCGGCACTCGACGAGCGTCCGCACGAGGAGCTCCGTCGCGGCCTCGCCGGCGTCCGTCGGCGCGAGCGCCTTCCACGCCTCGGCGGCGTGCACCCGCGCGGCCTCGGGCATGCGCAGGAGCGGCACGTTCCAGATGCTCATCGTGTTCGCGACGCGGAAGCGGTCCTCGCCGGAGAACGGTCCGCCGTCCGCGAGCAGGCCGACGACGACGCGGCTCTCCGACTGCTGGTCGTCGAGGTCCACGAGCCACCGGTCGAGCGCGCGGTCCGTCCAGCCGGCCGTCCACAGGAGCGTGACGAGGAGCACGCCGCCGACCGCGAACGCGAGGCGGCGCGTCCACGCCTTGCGCGGGTCGCCGCCGACGACGCCGGCGCCCGCGACACCGAGCAGCACGAGGTCGAAGGGCGCGAGCGCGAACGGACCGACCGCTCCCGCGGCGAGCAGGAGGAGCCACACGAGCGCGCCGACGACGGCGCCGGCGCGCGGCCAGCTCGACGCGGCCGCGCCGCGGCGGAGCAGACCGAGCACGGTGAGCGTGAAGAGCAGCAGCCCGCCGCGCAGGAAGAGGTCGAGCACGCCGAACGCGCGCGTCCCGGAGAGCGCGCCCTCCTCGACCGGGAGGCCGAGCGCCTCGGCCGCGGGCCGGAACCGGCGGGGGCCCATGAGGTCGAACGCGAGACGACGTCCCCACACGCGCGCGACCTCGAGCGGGTCGGTCGCGGTCGTCGCGTCCCAGGCGACGGCGAGGGCCTGGTCGGCGCGCTGGTCGATGTCCGACGGCACGTCGTTCGGGTGCGGCTGCGCGCCGCCGAGCGCCGCGCGCCACGAGTACGCCCACGCCGTGTCGGGCGTCCAGGCGCGCTCGGAGTCGGGACCGCGCTGCACGAACCAGCCGAGCCCCAGCGCGAGCGCGAGCCCGGCGAGCACGGTGAGCGCGCGTCCGGCCGGCGGCACCGGCATGAGGTACACGACGACGCCGACCACGAGCGCCGCCGCCGCGAGCACGCCGCCCGCGGACACGAACGCCCCGCCGGCGACGGCCGCCGCGAGCGCGCTCACGACGCCCGGTCGGCCGCGCACCCACACGAGCGCCGCGACGAACAGGCAGCCCGTCGTGCCGACGAGCACCTCGGGCGTCGGGCTCACCGACGACAGGACGAGCGTCGGGTGGATCGCCCAGAGCCCGGTCATCCAGGCCGCCGCGCGGAGCACCGAGCGGCGGGTCAACCCGGACACCGCGGCGACGGACGCCGCGCACACGACCGCGGCGAGCAGCCCGAGCACCGAGAACCCGATCGCGAGCCAGCGGACGTCCGCGACGGACGTCAGGCCCAGCGAGCGGCCGGCCTGCGAGAGCGCGATCGGGAAGGCCGGCGGCCGGACGCGGCTCAGCGCGTCCCAGGGCCGGCCGACCCAGGCCGTGACGAACCCGTCGGCCTCCCATGCGCCGACCTCGATGTCCGGCCGGAAGGCGTAGGCCGCCCGGAGCCCGAGGCCGACGGCCAGCGCGACGACGAGCAGGACGAAGGTCGCGACGCCGGCACCGGCGGCGAGCTCGGGCGCGGCGGACACCGGCGCGTCGACCGCGGGGTCCGGGAACGCGGCGCGCTCGACGGGCGGCGGGCTCCCGGCCGCGTCGGGAGCAGGCTCCGGGCCGGAGGGACCGACGTCGCCGCCGGGCGGCGGGCTCGAGGAGGGATCGACGTCGGACACGGGCGGCCGGGCCTCCGGGTTGCGGGACGCGCGCGGGCCGGGACGCGCGCCGTCGGATCGGCCGCCGAGGCGGGCCGGGGGCGCGCCGGACGGCGCGAACGGCGGGATCCTAGCAGGCCGGAGGGCCCGAGGTGACGGAGCGGGCCCGCACGGCCCGACCCGGGGCACCACCCGCAACGTCTGATAATCCGTATTATGACAAACAGCCTGAGCGGGGGCCCCGGAGGCGGCGCGGGCACCCGGACCGCGCCGGACGTCGGCCTCCGCGCGGCATACTGTGGCCGCCGTGACGACCCGCCCGCCGACGCCGCCTCCCGTCGTCCGCGGCGTCGCCGCCGACGCCCGCGCCCTCGCCGCCGATCCCGGTCTCGCCGAGCGCGTCGCGGTGCTCGCCCGGGAG
>JAUIEF010000142.1 GCA_030428785.1 bacterium | reverse complement strand
GCTTACCCAGTCCCGCGCCACGACCTCCGCTTGCTCGATCACGGTGAGCACCGCATCCGCCTGCTTGTCCGGCGGGTAACCGTGCCGGCGCAGCAGTCGCTTCACCTTGCGGCGCATGTCGGCGCGAACGGCCTGCTTCTGCGTCCAGTCGATGGAGACGGACTTACGGATCGTCTCGACCAGCTCGTGTGCGATCGCCGCGAGGGTCTCGTCACCCATGACGTCCCGCACGTCGCCGTGGTCGGCGAGTGCGTCGTAGAACGCCATCTCGTCCTCGCTGAGTCCCAGCGAGTCGCCGCGCTTGGGCGTGTCGCGGACCTCCCGGGCGAGCTCGATGAGCTCGAGGATGATCTGCGCGGCCTCCAGTGTCCGGTTCTGGTAGGAGAGCAGCGTCCGCTCGAGCATCTCGCTGAACTTGCGGCCCTGGACGACGTTCCGGCGAGATACCGCCTTGATCTCGTCGTTGAGCAGCTTCTTGAGGACCTCGAGCTGGAGGTTCTGGTGGGGGCTCTCCTTGACGGACGCGAGGAACTCCTCGGACAGGATCGAGATGTCCGGCTTCTGGATGCCCGCCTCGCCGAACACGTCCACGACGCCCTCGGACACGACGGCCGCGGAGACGATCTGCCGGATCGCGAACCCGAGTTCCTCCTCGTCCTTGCCGCTGCCGCCGACGGTGTACTTCCGCAGGTGACTCTGCACGGCCTGGAAGTAGCCGACCTCGTCTCGGAGGTCGCGAGCTTCCTCGAGGTGGATGGCGATGGCCGCCGCCTTGTTGAGACGCGACATCGCCTTGAGGAAGCGACCCTTGCCGTCACCGGCACCCGGCGAGACCGCCGGGAACCGAGCTAGCAGCTCCGCGTTGTGCACGAGCATGCCGAGGAGGACGCAGACGGCGCTCCGCCATACGTGCGGCTCGAGCTCAGTCGAGCGGTGAGCGACGTCGAGCCGAGCCCCGACGACGTCTCGGATGGCGTGCTCGAAGCTGGTCCACGTCTCGCCGTCGGCCCGTTCGATGAACTGCTCCTGGTTCAGGTGCAGCGAGTACGGAATGGCCTCGTGCATCTGGAGTTCGTGGAGGGCCGCGGCGAGCCCCTTCTGCTTCGCCTGGAGCTTGCTTCCCTGCTCGGGTGCGACGAGCGCCAGCAGCTTGAACGTCGCCGGCTCGATCTGGAGCAGCAGCTCCCGCGTGGCGCTCAGGCGCTCGACCTTCTCGGGTGCGGGCTGAACGAGCAGTCGGTGGAGCGCGTTGACCGTGGACTCGTAGAGCTGGTCGTTCTCGCTGCCGAGCCCCTCGGTGAGCAGAAACGTCTCGAGGAGGTCGAGGGCGGCGTTCGCCGCCTGGCTGCTGCCGTCACCCAGCTTCGCCGCGCTCTCGTCTCGCTTCTTCACCAGTGGGTGTCGCCACGCCGCGAAGATCGTGACCAACCGTTCGCGCTCCTCGGGGCTCAACGGGGCGACATCCCGCCCGCAGACATGGTTCGCACCTCCAGCGAGGGCCTTGAGGCGCACGTTCCCGTCCGTGCCGAAGTACCCGGAGTAGTCGAACCCGTGGAACATGTCCCGGACGATGCCGATCTCCTCACGGAGCACGGCGAGGGCGACGTCCACGGGCACACCCGGTCGCTCGCCGCGGCGTCCGCCGTAGGTGCCCACAGCCTTCTTCAGCTGCTCCGCGAGGCCGAGGTAGTCCACGACGAGGCCGGCCGGCTTGTCTCGGAAGACGCGGTTCACGCGCGCGATCGCCTGCATGAGGCCGTGGCCGCGCATCGGCTTGTCCATGTACAGCGTGTGCGCGCAGGGGGCGTCGAAGCCGGTCAGCCACATGTCTCGGACGATGACGAGCTTGAGCGGGTCGGACGGGTCCTTGAAGCGACGCTCGATGGTCTTGAGCCGCGGCTTGTTGCGGATGTGCGGCTGGAAGGCGGGCGGGTCGCTCGCGGACCCCGTCATGACGACCTTGAGACCGCCCTTGTCGTCCTCGTCGCTACCCCACTCGGGTCGGAGCTTCAGGATCTGCTCGTAGAGGTCGACCGCAATGCGCCGCGACATGGCGACGATCATGGCCTTGCCGTCGAGGATCTCGAGCCGCCGCTCGAAGTGCTCGACGATGTCCTTCGCGATGAGCGCCAGGCGCTCCTCCGTCCCGACCATCGCCTCGAGGCGTGCCCACTTGGTCTTGAGCTTGCCCTTCGTCTCCTCCTCCTCGCCCTCGGTGACCTCCTCGAAGTCCTCGTCGACGACGGGCTTGCGGTCCGCGGGCAGGTCGATACGCGCCAGCCGCGCCTCGTAGAGGATCGGGACGGTCGCCTCGTCTTCCACGGCCTGCGAGATCGTGTACGTGTCGATGTAGTCGCCGAAGACCGCCGGCGTCGACTTGTCGTCGAACTCGATGGGCGTGCCCGTGAAGCCGATGAACGACGCGTTGGGCAGCGCGTCCCGGAGGTTGCGGGCGAAGCCGTCGATGAACTCGTACTGGCTGCGGTGCGCCTCGTCGGCCATGACGACGACATTGCGCCGGTCCGTCAGCAGCGGGAACCGCTCGCCCTTGGGAGCGCCGAACTTCTGGATCGTCGAGAAGACGATGCCGCCCGACGCCACCTGGAGAAGCTCCTTGAGGTGTTCCCGGCTGTCGGCCTGGACGGGCGCGGGGAGCAGGCCCTTGACCGCGCAGAACTGGCCGAAGAGCTGGCCGTCGAGGTCGTTGCGGTCGGTGATGACCACGATCGTCGGGTTCTCGAGCTCCGGCTGCACGACGAGCATGCCGGTATAGAACGCCATGGAGAGCGACTTGCCCGAGCCCTGCGTGTGCCACACGACGCCGATGCGGCGGTCGCCGTCGGGGCGGGACGCGCGCACGGTGGCCGCGACAGCCTTCCGCGCCGCGTGGAACTGGTGATAGCCCGCGAGCTTCTTGACGAACCCGTCGTCAGTCTCCCAGGCCACGAAGTGGCGGATGTAGTCGAGGAAGCGGCGCTTGTCGAAGAGACCGTGGAGCAGGACCTCGAGCTGCGGCGTGGTATCTGGGGCGATCTCGGTGCCGTCGATGGTCCGCCACGGACCGAACCACTCGATCCCCGCGGTGAGGCTTCCGACTCGGGCCTCGAGGCCGTCGGAGATCACGAGGACCTCGTTGGTGTCGAACAGCACCGGGATCTGCTTCTTGTACGTCTGGAGCTGGTTCCATGCGGAGCGGAGCGTCGCGCTCTCGGACGCGGGGTTCTTCAGCTCGACGACGGCGAGTGGCAGGCCGTTCACGAAGACCACGAGGTCGGGCCGGCGCGTGTTCGCACCGTGGACGACCGTAAACTGGTCCACGACGAGCCAGTCGTTGTTCTCGGGGTCGTCGAAGTCGACGAGCCAAGTCTTGTCGCCGCGGACGCCGTCCTCGCGGCGAACCTGGACGTCGACGCCGCGCGTCAGGAGCTCCTGGAAGGCGGCGTTGTTCTCCTCGAGCGAGGGGCTGGCGGGCCGCAGGATGCGCCGTGCGACTTCGTCGAGAGTGTCTGCGGGCAGCTGCGGGTTGAGGCGCGCGAGCGCGTTCCGGAGGCGCGCCTCGAGGATTACGTCGCTGTAGGTGGAGCGTTCAGGTGCTGACCCGTCGGGCGCAATGTCCGGCCCGTGCAGGGAGTGGTAGCCGAGGTCCTGCAGGATCTGGATCGCCGCCTGTTCGACCTCGGCCTCCGTGAGGCTCACGGGTCGTCATCCCCGTCGTCCGGCAGGTCCTTGACGTGCTGGCGGAATACCCGGTCCAGAGCCTCCATGTGCCTCAGCATCCACTCGAACGCCCGGGTGTGGTTCTCCGAGTTCTGGGTGTCGATGGGCAGCCTCACGGAGAGCTGGCTGTATTTCCGGTCGGGGCGCTCCAGCCAGTCAAGTCGGAAGCCGAGCTCGGTCTCGATCTGTTCCCGGCGGTCGTGGAGCCACATGTACCAGCCGTCGTGGTCCCGACTGTTGACGTCCACGTTGACGATGACCTCGTCGGAGTTGCAGACGGCCACGAGGCCCACGCCCGACCTTCCGACTCCCCAGCTGATCCAGTTCCGAGGACGCGGCTTCGGCGGATTGAACTTCGCCTGTCGCTCCTCGAGGAAGGCGGCGAATCCCGTCCAGAATTCGAGGCGCGCCTTGTGGGTGGGCGTGCGTGCCTCGCGCCTGCCGGCCGCCTCCTTGACGGTCTTCGACCAGTCATTCGGCTTGGAGACGATGTTGAACTTGGGTGCCGGAGGCGAGGTGCCGATCCGCCAGAGCTCGATCTCGATGCCGAAGAACCGGAAGCTCTCGTGCGAGATCCGATTGAGCCAGTCCATGGCAGCCCGATGTTCCTCGGTGAAGCGCGCGGCAACCCAGATGACCGTGACCGCATCGAGACCTGCAGCGTAGGTGATCGTCTGTCCGAGGTGCCCGTGGTCTGTGCGTTCGAGTTGGTTCTCGATGATGACCAACTCCTCGGAGTCCGTACTGCGGCACAGGATGTCCGCACGGAACGGTCCGACAGAGGCTTCCTCCTGCTGAACCTCCAGCTCCATGCCGATGGTCTCACCGAGGAGCGCGATGTTCTCCTCGGACGCGAGCCAGGGCGTGAACTCGGTGTCCTCGCGCGTCCAGCCTTCGCGCAGAGGCATCTTCTCGAGCCGACCGAAGCTTGTGTCGCCCGTCATGCGACGGACTCCGCAGCTTCCTCGGCTTCAGGGACGCGGATCTCGCCGGAGATGAGCTTGGGGAGGAGTGTGTTACGGAGCTCGGCGAGGGTGCGGGATTGGGCGCGGTTGAGCAGTCGCTTCTCGTGGAGTGGCCTAGCCGCTAGCTCAAATCGGTTGAGGGCCTCGGCCGACGGTTCCACGACGGTGATTGCCTCGACCTCCCTCGGCTTGACCCGTTGGCGACTGCCCGTGGATCCAGTCGCGCGCCTGCATATCTCAGCCTGCATGCCCTCCGAGCAGAAGAGCCCATACACGAATGCTCGCCCAGCCTTCGCGGGGCGGAATGGCATGAATTCCGTAGAGCAGATGGCGCGATCTGCCCTTCGCACGTCTGGCATCCACACTCGCCGGATTTGCGGATTCAGCTTCGAGACCAGAACAGCATCCGGTGGCACTACGTACTTGCTGCTCTTGATAGAGTCTCCGTGGTCTGCGGCGGGATTGGCACCATCGTCGAAGGCCGGAATGCTGTAGTGCTCCCACTCGGTCCCCGGTGAGTCGGCCGGCTTAATAGATTCAAGTTCGAGTTTCGCAAGCCGTCGTACATTGCCGACCTGCCATCGTCGCGGAATCGGCCCCAAATCGCTGGCCACGAGGTCCTCGGGGGGCACGCCGTCGAAGTCGATGAACCACGACTTGAAGAGGGCCTGCACCATCTCTTCCAGCGTCCGGTTCATCTTGCGGTTGAGTTCGATCTTGTCGTCGAGCGCGCCGAGAACGGCTGCGATGCGGCGTTGTTCGGGGAGTGGTGGGCACGGGACCAGCAACTTCCTTTGCTGGGTAAGGGCTACATACGGAAAGGTGGAGTTGTCTCCCGTGCGCGCGGCCAATTGGTCCTGAAAGTGGCTGCTGAGCATGAAGTAGTAGAGATAACGATTGTCAAAGATCTCATCGTTGAGGACTCGGTAGACCGTGACGCCGGGATTGGTCACAAACTGTGGCCCATCCTCTGGGACAAAGGCCATTCGCCCCACGGTTGCACGGTGAGTAAGCAGTACGTCGCCGCCTCGGCCAACGCCCTTGCGGACTCGCTTAAGCGCCACCTGATTGATGTGGTCGCATTCACTGAAATGCACCCGACCTGCAATGAGATTCGGCGGTCGGACAAACGGGGTGCCCTCCGCTACGAACTCATCACTCCGAGGTCGGTCATTTCCGTGGTTGCCGTCCTCAACTCGCATGACTCCAGCCTTCTGCCAATCAAAGACGGTCTGAAAGGAAACACCTCCATTGAAGTTTTCGTGCATCTGACGGAACACGCTCGGTATAGACGGTTTCCCTGAATCAGACCGCATACCCTAGCCTCCCGAGCGCCTCGCTGATCTGCCCCTCCAGTCGCTCGCCCTCCGCCAGCTGCTCCGCGAGGAGGGTGGTCAAACGGTCCATCTTCTCGTCGAACGGCTCGCCGTCGTCTTCGACCTCCCCGGCCCCCACATACCGGCCGGGCGTGAGCACGAAGTCGTGTCCCCTGACCACCTCGGTGGTGGCTGACTTGCAGAAGCCCGCCACGTCCACATAGGCCTCGCCGCTGCCGGGGGCGTTGCGCCATGCGTGGTAGGTATCGGCGATCTTCGCGATGTCGGCGTCCACGAAGACCCGGTGCACCCGCGTCTCCATGCGGCCCAGCTTGCGGGCGTCGATGAACAGCACCTCGCCTCGGCGGTCGCGGTGATTGTCGCCGGCCTTGTTCTTCGTCAGGAACCAGAGGCAGACGGGGATGCCCGTGGCGTAGAACAACTGCCCTGGCAGGGCGACCATGCAGTCCACGAGGTCTTCCTCGACCAGCCGCTGCCGGATGTCGCCCTCGCCCGAGGTCATGGACGACATCGAGCCGTTGGCGAGCACGAAGCCCGCCGTGCCGATCGGGGCCAGGTGGTGGATGAAGTGCTGCACCCAGCCGTAGTTCGCGTTGCCGGCGGGCGGCGTGCCGTATGCCCAGCGCACGTCGTTCTCCAGCCGCTCGCCGCCCCACTGCGAGATGTTGAAGGGCGGGTTGGCGAGGATGAAGTCGGCGCGAAGGTCTGGGTGCAGGTCTTCGTGGAAGCTGTCAGCGTGCTTGGCACCCAGGTTTGCCTCGATGCCGCGGATGGCGAGGTTCATGCGGGCCATGCGCCAGGTCGTGCGGTTGCTCTCCTGGCCGTAGACGGTGATCTGGTCCCGCCGGCCGTTATGGGCGTCGATGAACTTCAGGCTCTGCACGAACATGCCGCCTGAGCCGCAGCAGGGGTCGTAGACGCGGCCCTTGTAGGGCTCGAGCATCTCGACGAGCAGACGCACGATGGACGTGGGGGTGTAGAACTCGCCGCCGCCCTTGCCCTCGGCGGAGGCGAACTTGGAGAGGAAGTACTCGTAGACGCGGCCGAGGGTGTCCTTGTCCTGGTGCTCCTTGGTGCCGAGGCCGATGCCGCTGAATAGGTCGATGAGCTTGCCGAGGTTGTGCTTGTCGAGCCCCGGCATCGCGAAGATCTTGGGCAGCACGCCCTTGAGCGTCGGGTTCTCCCGCTCGATGGCGTCCATGGCGTCGTCGATGGTCTTGCCGATGGTCGGCTGCTTCGCCTGCGCCTGGATGTGAGACCAGCGGGCAGCCTTCGGCACCCAGAAGACGTTCTCGGCGGTGTACTCGTCGCGGTCCTCGGTGAGGGCTTCGAGTTCGGCCGTCAGGTTCGACTCGTCCGCGACGAAGTACTCGCTCTCCGGCTCAGCTACGGCCTCTGCGAGTGCGGCCCGACGCTCCTCGAAGGCGTCCTCGATGTACTTGAGGAAGAGCAGGCCGAGGACGACGTGCTTGTAGTCCGCCGGGTCCATGTTGTTGCGGAGGAGGTCGGCGGCCGCCCAGAGCTTTGCCTCGAAGCCCAGGCTGCCCGTCCGCTCCTTCTGTATCTTTGCCACGACTTGTACTCACTCAAATGCGGAAGCCCAGCATGTGCATGATTGGTGGCCGCGGGCCGCCGAGCGTTCCAACGCATTGGAACATGGTGAGGAGAGCTGGGGGAGCTCTCGACTCACGTTGGCGCGGAACAGCGTGCCGCCGCGGAGCAGCCGCGGCGGCGGTACGCACTGGAGCGGGTGACCGGATTCGAACCGGCGACAACCAGCTTGGGAAGCTGACACTCTACCCCTGAGTTACACCCGCTCACGGGCACGTCGAAGGGTCGGAGGATAGTCCCGCGCCGGGCTCCGTGACAAGAGGTGGGGCGGCGCGGGCGATGCGGTGCCGGCGCGGCTCGCGGCCTCGTCTCCGGATGGTGTCCGCGGCGCGACGCGCGAGGCCTCCGCCGTCGCCCCGCCTACCCGCCCCCGCGCGTCCACCAGCTCGCGCGCGGGTCCGGCCGGCGGCTCCGCGTGACCCGCAGGTCGAGCAGCCGCACGTCCGCGTGCCGCACGAAGACGCCGAGCCAGCCCGCCGCCGCGCGCGTGCCGAGGGGGAGGCGGCGCAGCAGGCGGTCGCCCGCGTGGAGCTCGAGGCGGTCGCCGTCGACGCGCACCTCGAGCACCAGGTCGCCGCGCGGTCCGCGACCGATCGAACGGCTCGGCCACTCGAGACGCCCGGGCGACGCGAGCTCCACGCTGCCCGACGGCGCGACGAGCACGCCCCACGTGCCCCAGGCCGACGGCTCCGGCGCGCCGAAGAGCAGCCCCGCGTAGCGCGTGCCGTCGTCGGTGAAGCGCCCGTCCTCGTCGGGCGCGAACGCGACGCGCACCGACACGCGCCACGGCGGCGCGAGCGCGAGCAGCCCGCGCAGGCTCACGGGCTCGACGCGGTCGCCGGCCCGCGCGAGGAGCCCGCTCGACGACGCGCCCGTGAGCCCGCCGCCCGCCTCCTCGAACCACGCGTGGTCGCCCGCGACCTCCTCCATCCGCTCGCCCCACGACACGCGCCGCGTCGCGAGCACGTCCTCCGCGCCGAGCACGTCGTCGACGATCGCGCGACGCACCGACCCGTAGCCCGCGTCGAGCGGCTGGCTCGCGAGCACCGCGTCGAGCAGTCGCACCGCGCTCCGCGGGTATCCCGCCGCGAGCATCTCGTCGACGAGCGGCAGCACGGCCTCGCGCAACGCGTCGTCGCGCGTCGCGAGCGTCGTGCCGAGCGCCTCGTGCACCACGACCGCCTCCGCGTACCGGATGCGCGCGCCCTGCTCCGCGAGCCCCGACGCCTGCGGCTCGAGCCCGCCCGCCACCGTCCAGTGCTGCGACGGCGTGCGCAGCGCCGCGAGGTGCCACGCCGCGAGCAGCGCCTCGTCCGGCCGGCCCGTGCGGTCCGCGATCTCCACCGTGAGCTGGAGCACGTCGGGGTGGTCCGGCCGCGCGGCCCGCGCGCGCCGCAGCAGCGCGCGGCACGCGTCCCACTCCCGCGCGTCGCGCAGCCGGCGCACCTCGGCCGTCGCCGCGCGCACCGCGTCCTCCTCGCCCGCGTCGAGCGCCGCCTCGCGCCGCGCCCACGCCTGCCAGTGCCGCTCGATCGCGCCCGGGTTGTCGAGGCCCGCCGGCGGCGGCCGGTCCGCATCGTCGAGGAACGCGCGCTCGAACGCGCGCACCGGCGCGTCCGCGCCCGGCCGCTCGAGCAGCGCCGGCCAGCCGTCCGCCCAGAGCAGCGTGCCGTCGTCGTCGCGCGCCTCGCGCAGGTAGCGCCCGAGCGACCAGGCCCAGGTCGCCGCGCGCGTGTTGCCCGGGAGCTGCTCGAGCACGCTTCCCAACGGGACGGGCGCGGGACCGCGGCCCGCGAGGGCGTTCGCGAGCTCGTCGAGCCGGTCGGCGGGCAGGTCGTCGAAGCGCAGCGTGCCGTCGGCGAGCAGGCGCGCGCCCTCCCAGTCGAGGCAGAGCGCCTCCTCGAGCCAGGGTGGGAGCTCGCGGTCCGGGTGCTCCGCCGCGACATCGCGCAGGAAGCGCCGCGCCGTCTCGCGCGCCGCCGCGCCCCACAGCGCGGCGAGCGTCGCGCCGCGCAGCCGCGGGTCGAGCAGGACGAGCCCGCGTTCGCCGACGAGGAACCCGTCCTCGTGAACGGGGCCGCTCGCCTGGGCGCGCCGCGCGTCGAAGGTGCTCCGCGCGTCGAGCAGCTCGACCTCGAGGCGGTCGAGCCGGCGCCACGGCGTCTCGCCCGTGCGCGCGGCGAGCTCGTCGTACATGGTCAGCACCGTCTCGGCGAGGCGATGCGCGAGGAGCGAGGAGTCGGTCGTCGTCGCGTGGACCCGGCTCGTCGTCGCCGTGAACGTCGCGCGCTTGTCGCCGACCCGTGCGTCGCGCGCCTCCGCCGCGAGCCGCTCGAGCCGCGAGCGCACGTCGACGTCCGGCGGGAGCGGCGCGCCGAAGGCCGCGAGCCGCTGCACCGCGACGCGTCGCCTGTGGAGGATCGCGCGCGACTCGCGGAGCTCGTCGAGCAGCGCCTCGAAGGGCGCGCGCGTCGAGGGCCCGCACTCGAGGAGCGCCGCGCGCGCCACCCGCTCCGCGGCCTCGAGCGTCGCGGCGCGCACGATCCACATGGCCTTGTCGCGGAACGTCGTCGACGTGTCGGCGAGCCCGCGGGCGCCGTCGAGCAGCACCGCGGCGCGCGCCCGTTCGAAGGGGTCGAGCGTGCGGCGGTGCTCGTCGGCGACGTCCGGGTCGCCGCCCTCCTCGACGAAGCGCACGACGAGCTCGAGCGCCTCGTCCCACCGGTCGCGCTCGACGAGGAACGCGACGGCCGCGTCCAGCGCCTCGGGGTCGGCGGGCGCCGTCTCGAGCGCGCGGAGCGGCGCGTCGGGCGCGGGCGCCGGCGCGGCGCGCGGGACGTCGGCGTCCGGGTCGAGGCCGTAACGCACGAGCCCGGTGGCCGTCCGGTCCGTCACGACGGGGTCCGTCGACGCCGGCCCGGAGGATGCGGCACCCGGCGCGGAACCTCCGGACGTCGCGGGCCGCGCCGTCGACGCCGGGGCGCCGGACGCCGACGCGGTGTCGGCCGGTTCGCCCGGGTCGCCGACGTCCTGCGCGCCCGACGCGAGGTCCTCGGGCGCGGCCGCGTGGTCGCGCGCCGCCGCGGTCCCGCCGTCGAGGATCGGCCCGCCCTCCGGCGCGTCGACGCCACCTTTCATGAGCGCGGTCGGGGCAGGGCCCCCGGCGTCACCGGTCGGATGCCGCGCGTCCTCCGATTCCTCGGCGAGGGGGGAGCCGCCTGTCGCCGGCTCGGCCTCCTCGCCGCCGACCGCGCCGCCCCCGACGAACGGCGCCGCCATCTCGTCCCGGAACACGACGACGAGCGCGAGCAGCGCCCCGAACACGAGCCACGGGAGCAGGCCGCCGCGTGCCCGTCGCGTCGTGCGGTGCTGGTCGGCGTCCATGGCGGCGCGCTCCTCTCCGTCCGGTCGCCCCGATCATCGGCCACGATCCGCGAGCGCACAACCGACGCGCCGACGACCGTCGTTGAGACCCCGTCGGCGGCCCGCTACGCTCGCCCTGCCGGTGCGGGCGTCCCGAGGCGCCGCGGCCGGCAGGGCTCCGCGTCGGCAGGGCACGTGCCGTCGCGCCTCGCTCTCCACCCCGGCCCCCGACGACCACCCCGGACACGCACCGCGTGAAGATCCTGCACCTCTTCGCGAACTGGAAGTGGACCGGTCCGGCCGAGCCCGCGCTCAACACGGCCGCCGTGCAGAGCGAGTCGCACGAGGTGCTCTTCGTGAGCGGCGCGTCCAAGGACGGCGTCGAGCCGAGCAAGATCGTCCCGCACGCGCAGGCGCGCGGCGTCGCGACGGTCGAGGGCTTCCACCTGAGCAAGCACGCGCGCGTCGCCGCGAACCGCGAGGACGTGCGACGGCTCGTCGGCCTGCTGCGCGAGTTCGCGCCGGACGTCGTGCACTGCCACCTCGACAACGACCACCGCATCGCGTCGCTCGCCATGCGCGAGGTGCCGGGCGGCAAGCTCGTGCGCACCGCGTACGACGTCACCGGTCTCTCGTCGGGCTTCCGCACGCGCCGCGTCGCGCGGCGCCGCCTCGACGGGCTCATCGTGACGCTCGAGACCGGCCGCGCCGCGACGCTCGAGCACTACGGCGGCAGCGAGCGCACGGTGTCGATCTCCGGTCGCCCGCGGCCGATGGTGCTCGTCGAGACGGGCATCGACCTCGCGCGCTTCGACGCCTCGCGCTTCGACCGCGACGCCGCGCGCGAGGAGCTCGGGCTGCAGCCGGAGCACGTCGCCGTCGGCATCGTCGCGCGCGTGCAGCCGCACCGTCGCTTCGAGATCGTGCTCGACGCGGTCGAGCAGCTCGCGGCGATCCACCCGCACTTCCGGCTCGTCGTCGCGGGGCGCGGCACGCACATCGAGCGCCTGCTGCTCAAGCCCGTCGTCGAGCGCGGCCTCGGCGGCTCCGTCATCACGCCCGGCTACCTCGAGGGCGACGCCTACCCGCGCATGCTCGCGGCGATGGACGCGTCGCTCTTCCTCGTGCCCGGGTCGGACGGCACGTGCCGCGCGCTCCGCGAGCAGATGGCGATGGGCCTGCCGCCGCTCGTGACGACGCGCCCGCCGTTGCCGGAGATCGTCGAGGAGGGGCTCGCGGGCCTCGTCGTCGACGAGACGACGGACGGCCTCGTGCGCGGCGTGAGCCGGCTCGTCAGCGAGCCCGCGCTGCGCAAGCGGCTGGGCGAGGGTGCCGCGACCGCCGCGCGCGAGCGCTTCGACACGCGCGCGCAGGCCGGCAAGGTCCTCGGGTTCTACGAGACGCTGCTCGACTGATCGGCAGGCGGTGCCGCGACGCGCTGCGCGCACAGGGTGGGGAGGCGCCGGTTCCCGCCGGCACGCCGAACGCCTCGACGCCGTCGCGGCACGCTCCTCGCGCGCCGGTCCGCGCCTAGAGCGACTCGGCCCGCTCCACGAGCGCGATCGTGCGGCACTCGATGCCCTCGCCGCGGCCCATGGCGCCCATGCCCTCGGCGGTCTTGCCCTTGACGTTCACCCGGCTCACCGGGATGTCGAACATCGCGGCGATCGACTCGCGGAGCTCACCGCGCAGCGGCGCGATGCGCGGCTCCTGGCAGATGACGACGGCGTCCAGCGAGAGGATGCGCGCGCCCACGACGTTGAGCCGCCGCGCGACCTCGTGCGCCATGTCGACGCTCGAGCGCCCGCGGTTCGCCTCGTCCGAGTCGGGGAAGAGCGTGCCGAGGTCCGGCTCGTCCGCGGCGCTCAGCACCGAGTCGAGGATCGCGTGCAGCAGCACGTCGCCGTCCGAGTGGGCCTTGAGGCTCTTGTCGAACGGGATCTCGACGCCCCCGAGGACGAGCTTGCCGCCCTCCTGGAAGCGGTGCATGTCGACGCCCAGACCGACGGCGATGTTCTCGAGACTCATGGTTCGGCTCTCTCTCCCTCACCGGCGAGGACGGCGCGTGCCAGGGCCAGGTCCTCCGCGGTGGTGATCTTGAAGTTGATGCGGGATCCTTCCACGATCCGCACCCCGCGTCCAGCGTGCTCGAAGAGCGACGCCTCGTCGGTCACGGTGCGGCCCTCCGAGTCGGCCGCGGCGAGGAGCTCCCGCAGGGTCGACACGACGAACGCCTGCGGGGTCTGCGCCGCCCAGAGGCCCTCGCGCGGGACCGTCCTCTCGACGACGCGCGCGGGTCGGCGTGACGCGGGCCCGCCGGCCGGAACGCCCGTCGCCTCGCGTGCGGCACCGCCGGTCGCGTCGCGCTCGGCACCGCCCGTCGCGTCGCGCGCACCGTCGCCCGCCGCCTCCTCGCGGACCGCCTTCAGCGTGTCGGTCACCGGCGACGCGAGGAGCGCGCAGCCCGTCGCGCGCGCGGCGGTCGCCAGCTCGGCGAGGCGCTCCCGCGGGGGGAACGGCCGCGCCGCGTCGTGCACGAGGACGACCTCGGCGTCGCCCGCCGCCGCCACGCCGGCCGCCACCGAGTCCTGCCGACGCGCGCCGCCGTCCACGAGGGTCACCGCGCGGGGGAGCCGCGCCGCGAGGTCCTCGAGCGCGGGCCGGTCGTCGGCGTGGCCCACGAGCACGACCGGCTCCAGCCAGGCGACCTCGAGCAGTCGTCGGAGCGTGAACTCCACGAGCGGCTGGTCGCCGAGCGTCACGAGCGCCTTGTGCACGGACGCGCCGAGCCGGCTGCCCGTGCCCGCCGCGACGACGACGAGCGCGGCGCTCGGTTCGTGCGCGGTGTCCGGGTCGTGCGCCGTCTCCGGGTCGTGCGCGGTCTCCGGATCGTGCGCGTCGCGGTGCGGGATCGGCCGGTCGGGCATCGGTACCATGATCCCATGATCGCGCTGGGGATCGACCCGGGATCTCGTCGGACCGGCTGGGGCCTCGTGCGCCAGGAGGGCTCGAAGTACGTGCTGCTCGACGTGGGCGTGCTGCGGCCGTCGCCGTCCGCGCCGCTCGAGGTGCGGCTCGCGTTCCTGCACGAGGGGCTCACGGGCGTGCTCGCCGGATCGTCGCCGGACCTCGTCGGCGTCGAGTCCGTCTTCCACGGCCCGAACACGAAGTCGCTCGTGACGCTCGGTCAGGCGCGCGGCGCGCTGCTCACGGCGGTGGGCTGCGCGGGCGCGCCGCTCGTCGAGCTCTCGCCGGCCGAGGTCAAGAAGGCGGTGACCGGTCGCGGCTCGGCGACGAAGGACCAGGTCGCGCACATGATCGGGGCGCTGCTCGGCTGGCGGCCGGGCGAGGCGGCCGAGGCGCACGGCAAGGTCGCGGCGCAGGACGCGACGGACGCGCTCGCGGTGGCCGTCGCGAGCCTCCAGCGGAGCGCGCACGAGCGCATGCTCGCGGGGCGGTAAGCAGCCCGTGGTGGAAGTCATTCGGCGCGACGACGCCTCGGCTGCGCCGGCTCGGCGTTGCCGGATCCTCGACGAATCCACGGATTC
>JAUIEF010000318.1 GCA_030428785.1 bacterium | reverse complement strand
GCCGCCGCACGTGGAGACGCGGTGCTGCCGCCGACCATGGCCGACGAGCATTCCCCCCCCGTCCCGATTCGGCTGAAACTCGCCAAGCCGGGGATCAAAGATCGCCTGAAACACTGAACGAGGTCGCTATTCGCAAGTGATCCGTTTCCGCCGCACTGCGGCGGCGAGTCCTCCGGCATCGCATCCATCGCCGAGAAACGCGCGCTCCCGGCAGACGGTTCTTCGGTCGGCAGCAGGGAAGCACGAAACACGGCAACCACATCCGCATTGGTCAACACTCCGTTGCCGAATTCTCCTTGGTCATCGCTGTCCCCGTCGCCGTTCGCGTCCACCCCGAGCTGCTGCTCGGCGGCGTGGACGACGAGGCGTTCGCCCGCGAGTCCCCAGCCGCCGCCGCCCACGAGCTCGGCGACGCCCGTGTTCACGGCGAGGCCCGTGTGCGAGTCGTAGACGTGGATCACGTTGTCGTCGGCGTCACCGTCCCCGTCGAGGTCCTGACCGCCCTGGGCGCCCTCCGGCACGACGAACGCGACGGAGCGCGGCCCGACGTGGACGGTCTGCAGGTTCGCCGCGGCCACGCCGGTGTTCACGGTGTGCCCTGTCGCGAGGTTGCGGACGTGCAGCACGGCGTCCGAGGTGTCGCCGTCCCCGTTGAGGTCCTGCGCGCCCTGCTTCGCCTCGTCCACGCACATGACGACGAGCTCGTCGGTGACGCGGTAGTAGCTGACCCGGAGCGCGAGCCCGAGGTTCTCCGTGACGCCCGTGCGCAGGTCGTGCAGGTGCACGACGTTCTCCGTCGGGTTCACGTCGCCGTCGCCGTTCAGGTCCTGCTGCTGCATGCCCTCGTTGACGAGCATGGCCACGAAGCGCTCGTCGACGTAGCGGGCGTCCGCGAGGGCGCCGAACGGCAGGGCGAGGGTCGCGTGGGACGCGGCGTCCACGAGGTGCGGGGCCCAGTCGTCCAGGTCGCCGTCGCCGTTGAGGTCACCCGTGAGCGGCGACTCGTAGGCCGTGCACCGGAGGACGCAGTCGGCGAAGCCCGAGAGGCCGGCGGAGGTGAGCCCCGTGTTGCCGGGCGCGACGTGCGCGCCCTGCGCGAGGAGCGGAGCGCCGAGCAGCGCGAGGACGAGGGGGGCGGCGAGTGACGTGTGCGCCCGGCGGGGAGGGGACGGCATGAGCGGGGTCCGGAGGGGGTGACGACCGGGGCCCCGCGCTCGCCTCCCCGCCCCGGTCTGCGTGGAAGACGGAGTCCGGTCGCGAGGCGGACGGGCCGACTCACGACGCCCGGCCCGCGCGTCCGGTACCCTGCGCCCATGCTCGGCGTGCTCTTCGCGATCGGCGCGGTCCTCGGCGGCGGCTCGTACGCCGGATACCGCATGTCCGGCGTGTCGCGGGCGTCGCGGCGCGCGCGGCGCGCGGTGCGCGAGGTCGGCAAGGAGACGAGGCGCTCGGCGGTCGCGCTCGAGGCCCCGGCGGAGGCGCTCGACTCCGCGGCGCACGCGTTCGCCGAGGCGCGACGCGACGAGCTGCGCGCGGCGACGGGCATCGAGACGCTCAAGGACGCGGGCGCGAAGAACGTGCGCTGGGGCGTGCTCCACGAGGCGGGGCTGCACACGCTCGAGGACGTGCGCGCCGCGTCGGCGCGGCAGCTCACCGCGCTCAAGGGGGTCGGCGCGCTCTCGGCGAAGCGCATCCGCGACGCGGCGAAGCGCCTCGACGAGCAGATCGGTCGGCGCGCCGTGCCGCCGCCGGACCGCGAGCTCTCGCAGAGCCACGCGCCGGAGCTCGTGAAGCGGGGGCTCGACCTGCTCGACGCGCGGCGCACGCTCGGGCCCGTCACGCAGCGGCTCCGCGAGCAGCACGGCGACCTCCGCGAGCGCCTTGTCGACGTCAAGAAGGAGAGCGGCTTCTTCCGCTGGCTCTTCGGGTCGGCCGCGCGCGGCGACCGCGAGGCCGTCATCGCGCGCTCCGACGAGCTGACCGCCGAGGCGCAGGGCGTGCTCGAGGACACGGGCGCCGAGGCGCGCGCCCTGCGCGAGGACCTCTCGCGACGGCTGCGCGAGCCGTCGCCGGACGCCGCGACGCTGGGCCGCACGTACCGCGAGCGCCACGCCGAGGTCTGCAGCGTGCTCGACGGCGCGCTCGCGCCCAAGGACGTGAAGATCGTCCCGCTCGACCCGGAGGCCGGCACGCGGATGCCGGAGCAGATCGTCGAGCACGTCGAGGCGTTGAAGCTGCAGGTGGCCGGCCTGTCCGTCGTGCTGCGCCGCTACCAGGACTTCGGCGCGCGCTTCCTCATCGTGCAGGAGCGCACGATCCTCGGCGACGACATGGGCCTCGGGAAGACGATGCAGTCGCTCGCGGCCATGGTGCACCTCTGGGCGACGGACGAGGGCAAGCGCTTCCTCGTCGTCGCGCCGGCGACGGTCGTCGAGAGCTGGGCGCGCGAGATCGCGGCGCGTACACCGTTCGCGGCGCACGT
>JAUIEF010000141.1 GCA_030428785.1 bacterium | reverse complement strand
ACGCGTCGGCGACCATGCCGGGCGGCACGCCGCGCACGCCGCCGAGCACGAGCGCGCGCTGCTCCGCCTCGTCGAGCTCGCCGGCCGCGAGGTGCGCGCGCACCCAGGCCGCCTGGAGCCAGGCCTCGACGCCCGAGGGCGGGAGGCGGCCGAGCGCCGCGTCGAGCGCGTCGCGGACCTCGTCGTCGCGGCCGAGGCGGGAGAGCAGGTCGACGCGCGCGAGGAGCAGCTCGGCGTCGCGCGGGTGGAAGGCGAGCCCCTGCTCGACGAGCTCGAGCGCGCGCTCGGGGTCCTGCGCGCCGGCGAGCAATGCCGACCAACTCCAGATGCCGGGGAGCAGCGGCTCGTACGCGCGGACGCGCTCGACGGCCTCGGGCGAGCCGCGCTGTCGGCCGAGCTCGAGGCTCGCGAAGCGCTGGCGGCTCAGGCCGCCGCAGGCGACGGGCAGGAGGAGCGCCGCGAGGAGCAGGAGGCCGGTCGCGGCGCGTGCCGGGGACGGACCCCGGTCGTGCGGGGCGGACACGGGGTCCCGGGCCGGGCGGCGCCGGGACGGGAAGGGCGAGGGCACGTCAGCGACGGTGCATCGGGCCCGTGGCGTAGGACTCGTCCTCCCAGTCGATCGTCGGATCGTCCCAGTCGAGGCCGAGGACGTACTTGTCCCAGCGGCGGTGGGCCTCGTGACCCTTGCGCGCCCAGGCGTTCCGGACGTCCTGTCCGTGGTCCGAGAACGGCGACAGGCAGCCCGTCGTGAACACGAGCAGGGCGCACGCGAGAGCGGAGCGACGGAACAGCTTGGAGGTCATGGGACGTGGTCCTCGGATTCGGGGGGCACGAACGTATCAGGGGCCCTGGGAGGTGTCAAAGTGCCGTTAGCCGGGGAGTCCCGGGGGGCAACGCGCCTCCCCGCGAGGCTAGACTGCCTCCTCACTCCGGTCTCCGTGCCATGCGCTCGCCCCTGCTCCCCGCCGCCGTCGTCCTGCTGGTGCTCGGCCTCGTCTTCCTGCTCCCGGGGCGGGACCCGGGGAGCGCCGGACCCGGCGGGCCCTTCATCCTGCCGGGGTCGGCCGCGGTGGGCGCGGACGTCGCGGCGGCCCTGCTCGGCCTGCCGCGTCCGGAGCTCGTCGAGCCCCCGGCCTGGGTGCTCCAGCGGGGCGGCAAGGACCCGATCCTGCGCTCCCTCGACCGGCTCTCGTGGGGCAGCCACGACGCGATCCGGGCCTCCGTCGAGACGCTCGAGCAGCACCCGGAGGGCCTCGCCGAGGAGGTCCTCTCGCGGCTCACGGCGCTCGGCGAGAGCGACATCATCCACGCGTCGAAGCTCGTGGCGATGCTCGCGTACGACCGGGGTCGGACGCCCGGCGTGCTCGAGGAGCTCACCTGGCGCGCGCTCTCGGAGAGCGCGCTCGTCGCCAAGGCGGCGCTGCGCGTGCTCGGCGAGCACCCGGACCCCGTCGCGCTCGCCGCGATCCTCGACCGCCGCAACGACCCGCTCGAGGACGTGCGCGACGTGGCCCGTGCGGCGCTCGCCGACCAGGTCCGGCTCGGCAACGAGGAGGCGCTCCTCTACATGCTCCAGGACCTCGAGGCGCGGCCGCACCTGTCCGACCCGCGCTACCTCGTCGCGCTCGAGGGCATCGAGGCGACGCCGCGCGCGCTCTCCGTGCTGCGTCGGATCGCCGAGGTCGCGCCCTACGAGGACCGCGTGCGCGCCCTCGGCGTGCTGCTCGCGAAGGGCGACGTCGACGCGACGCACGAGGTCGAGCGGATGCTCGAGTCGGAGGACTACATCGCGCGCGGGAACGGGCTGCGCATGGCGGCGAAGTCCGGCCGCGTCGTCGGCGCCGACCAGTGGCGCGAGATCGTCGAGCGCGGCGAGCGCGACCTGTGCCTCTTCCTCCTGGCGATCCTCGACCGTGCGATCAAGACCGGCGACGAGAACGCGGACCTCGCGGTCGAGCTCGTCGAGCGCATGGCCCAGGACCCGACGCACGCCGCGCAGGTCGAGTCGCTGGACGTCCTCTTCTCGATCGGGCACCCGTGGGGCGTCGAGCGCACGCGCACGGAGCTGCTCACCGCGGAGGGGCCGTACCTCGCCCAGACGGTCGAGCGCATCGAGCGCGTCGGCGGCGGGCTCACGCCGGAGTTCGTCGAGCTCGCCTTCCGGCGCCTGGAGGAGCCCGGGCTCGGCGACGTGGAGCGACTGCTGCTGTGCCGGCTCGTCGCCGCGACGGACGCGCGGCGCGGGGCGGACATGCTCGTGCGCTACGTGCTCGAGGGCGTGAACCAGGAGGGCG
Source organism: bacterium (assembly GCA_030428785.1). Lineage (GTDB taxonomy): Bacteria > Planctomycetota > B15-G4 > B15-G4 > B15-G4 > JAUIEF01. The sequence continues at coordinate 12,677 of JAUIEF010000141.1, read as the reverse complement.
TGCTCGAGCTCGTGAACCAGCTCGTGACGTTGGGGCCGTGGGGGCTCGCGCGCCTCGAGCAGGAGGTCGGGACGGATCGCGGCGCCGCGCTCTACGTGTTCGTCGCGAGCCACGTCGGCGACGCGGGCTGCCTGCCGACCCTCGAGCGGATCTCCACGGACATGTCGGTCGACCCCGTCGTGCGGCAGCACGCGCTCGACGCGATCGTGCGCGTGCATGACGGCCCGCGCGAGGACACGCTGCGCCGCGTCGCGCAGGCGCTCGGCGACCCGGCCGTGAGCGACCGCGCCTACCTGCTCTTCTGGAACTACCTGTGAGCGCGGGGGCGCGATGCCGCGGGTGACGACCTCAGGCGTCGACGCGCCACCAGACGGCCTGGTCGGCGTCCTCGATCTCGCGCTCCGGGAACGGCGGCGGGAAGGCCGCGTCGGTCCCGCTGCGACCGGTCGGGTTCTGCCCGGCCCAGACGACGCCGCGCTCGTCGACGTAGTACTCGAGGTCGCCCGTGACGCCGAACTCGCGTGGCCACGCGCGCACCGCCCAGCCGAGGCGCCTCCGCCCCGTGCGGCGGTCCGTCACGTCGACGAGTCCCAGGCCGTAGCAGTAGGCCTCGTCCTCGGCGAAGGCCGTGCGGTCGTCGCCGGCGCCCTCGAGCTCCAGGAGGCCGCGTTGCCGCGGGAGGATCGCGAGACGCTCGGTCGGCGTGAGCTCGTCGAGCGCGGTCCCCGCGAGGAGCTCCGCCAGCTCGGCGACGCGCGCGGCGGCCGTCGCCTCGCCGCCGAGCAGCCGCTCCGTCCGACGCTCGGCGCGGTCGCGCAGGCCGACGCCGAGCGCGACGAGGGCGAGGAGCACGACGGTTCCGTAGAGGCGCGACACGCGGGGGCTCCCGGGGGCGGCGCGCATGGTAGCAGCCCGGGTCGCGCGTCGTGAGCCGCGAGGCCGCGAGGACCGTCGCGCGTCGGCTCCGTGACGCGGGGCACGAGGTCGTGTTCGCGGGCGGCGCCGTGCGCGACCGGCTCCTCGGACGCACCGGCGGCGACGTGGACATCGCGACGTCCGCGTCCGCCGACGAGGTCGTGGCGCTCTTCGACCGCACCGTCCCCGTGGGCGAGTCCTTCGGCGTCGTCAAGGTGCTCGCGGGCGACCTCGCGTTCGACGTCGCGACCTTCCGCACGGACGTGGGCATCGCCGACGGACGCCACCCGGAACGCGTCGAGCCCGCGACGCTCGAGGAGGACGTGCGGCGTCGCGACTTCACCATCAACGGCCTCGTCGAGGACCCGTTCACGGGCGAGGTCACGGACCTCGTCGGCGGGCGCGCGGACCTCGAGGCGCGCGTCGTCCGCGCGATCGGCGACCCGGCGCTGCGGTTCCGCGAGGACGCGCTGCGGCTCCTGCGCGGCGTGCGCTTCGCGAGCCTGCTCGGGTTCGAGCTCGACCCCGCCACGGAGGACGCGATGCGCGCGGGGGCGGACGGCCTGCGCCGCGTCTCCGGCGAGCGCGTGCGCGACGAGCTCTCGAAGATGCTCGCCGCGGGGACGCGCCGGCGCGCCGTGGAGCTGCTCGACCGGACGGAGCTGCTCCCGCGCGTCCTGCCCGAGATCTCCGCCATGCACGGCGTGGAGCAGCCGCCGCAGTACCACCCCGAGGGCGACGTGTGGATCCACACGCTGCTCGCGATCGAGGCGCTCGGCCCCGACCCGGTCTCGGCGGAGCTCGCGTTCGGGACGCTCCTGCACGACGTCGGCAAGCCGCCGACCTTCCGGCGCGCGCCGGACCGCATCCGCTTCGACGGGCACGTGGAGGTCGGCGCGGACATGGCGGAGGACATCTGCCGGCGGCTGCGGATGAGCCGCGCGTCGACGCGCCGCGTCGTCGCGCTCGTGGAGGACCACCTCCAGTTCATGAACGTGCCGAAGATGCGCGCCGCGACGCTGCGTCGGTTCATGGCACAGGAGCACTTCGACGAGCTGCTGCACCTCTACCGCGCGGACTGCGCGGCGAGCCACGGGGAGACGACCGCGCTGCCGGTCATCGAGGCGATGCGCGAGCAGCTCGCGGAGGAGGCGCTCGTGCCGGCGCCGTGGCTCGTCGGGCGCGACGTGCTCGACGCGGGCATCGCGCCCGGCCCGCAGGTGGGGGAGGTGCTCCGCGAGGCGCTCGACCGGCAGCTCGAGGGCGCGTTGCCGGACCGGGACGCGGCCCTCGCGTGGTTGCGCGAGGAGGCGGCGCGGCGCGGCGGCGACGCGCGCGACTGAACGTCGCGCGGCGACGCCCGCCGCGTCAGCTCGGGGGGAACACGCGGAGCATCCGCTTCGAGAGCAGGAAGAGCCCGAGGAGCAGCGCCGCCTCCGGGACGCGTCCCGCGCCGAGGCAGAGCCCCGCGCCGAGGATGACGAGGTTCGAGAGCGCGACGCCCGTGAGCGCGGGCGGCGGCAGGCGGCGTCGCCCGTCGACGAGGCGCCAGAGCGCGAGCGCGAACACGGGCCACGTCACGACGGAGGCCGCGCTCGACGTGCCGGCGATCGCGGCGAGGCCGACGAGCGCCGCGGACGCGAGGAGCAGGCCGGCCGCGCTCCAGGCCTCGCCGCCGGGGCCGTCGTCCGTCGACGCGTGGAGCGACGCGCCCGTCACGTAGAGCGCGTAGCCCGCGCACGCGACGAGCGGCGCGAAGGGCGTCGCGACCTCGAGGAGCGGGCCGACGCCGCCGAGCGCCGCGACCGCGCCGAGCGCCATGTCGAGCCCGCGGAGGCCGCCGAGGGCGAGGCAGCCGGCGACCCGGACGGGCTTGAGCAGGAGGTGGTACGCGGCCGTGAGCACGACGATCGCGACCGCGGTCGAGGTCGTGCCGGGCGCCGCCGCCGTGAACAGCAGCGCGGCGACCGTGAGCGCGGCGAACACGACGCCGACGGTGCGCGCCGACACGGCCCCGCGCGGGAGGGGGCGGTCCGGCTTCCGCGCGGCGTCGTCGGCACGATCGGCGAGCGCGTTCTGCGCCATGCCCGCGGCGAGCAGGCACGTGCCGCAGGCGGCCGCCGCGACGAGCGGCACGCCGTGCCCGGTCCGTCCCGTCGCGAGGGACGCCACGGACCAGCCCGCGACGACGTCCGACACCGGCGAGAGCAGCAGCGGCGCGCGCAGGACCTCGAGCAGCGCGAGCGCGCCGGTGCGCTCCCGCCGAGCCTCCGGCGCGGCCATCAGGTGAACCGGAAGACGTCGTTGACCGTCACGTACACCATGAGGAGCACGATGGCCACGAACCCCGCGAGCTGCGCGTTCTGCATGAAGCGCTCGGAGAGGCGGCTGCCCTTCGCCTTCTCGAACAGCAGGAACATGATCTGGCCGCCGTCGAGCACGGGCACCGGCAGGATGTTGATGAAGCCCAGGTTCACGGACAGCATCGCGAGGATCATGAGCACCTTCGCGAAGCCGGCCTTCGCGGCCTCGTACGTGATGTACGAGATGGCGAGCGGCCCGCCGAGGTTCTCGGTGCCGACCTCGCCCGTGAAGAGCTTGGCGAGGGTGAGCCCCGTCTGGCGCACCGTGTTGACCGACTGGTCGAAGCCCGCGCGGAGCGACTCGAGGAAGCCGAAGTCGTAGACGATCTGGTGCGCGGTGGGCTGGAAGCCGAAGTCGGCCGGCGGCTGCGGGCGCGCGCGGATGTCGGCCCGCAGGTCGCGACCGTCGCGGCGGTAGTCGACGCGGTAGTCCACGCGCTCGGGGTGGTCGAAGACCTCCTCGTAGAGCGCGCGGAAGTTCGGGATCTTCTTGCCGTTGAGCGCGATGAGGAGGTCGCCGTCGCGCAGGCCCGCCTGGGCGAGCGGTCCGCCCGGCGCGGGGATCACGTGGAGCGGGCCGTCGATGTCGGCGGTGAACGCGACGTCGCGTCCGAGCACCGCGGCGACGGCGCGGTCGTCCAGGTGCACGACGGCCTCGTCCTCGCCCCGACGCAGGGTGACCTCGACGGGGCGCGTCGGGCCGGCGTCGCGCAGGGCGTCGCGCAGCTCGACGTGCGTGTGCACCGGGCGCGCGCCGACGGCGGTGACGACGTCGCCCTCGCGGAGCGGGAAGCCCGGCTCGTCGGCCGCGCCGCGCCGGCCGTCGACGCGGGTCGTGACCGCCCGCGCGCCGAGCTGGGGCACCGGGTCCTCGAGCTCGACGGGCTTCGGCTCCACCACGAAGGTGAGCGGACGACCGTCGCGCGTCACGTGGACCTCGGTGGCGTCCCGGCGCTCCTGGAGCAGGCCGAACACCGTCCACAGCGTCACGAGCTCGCCGTCGTGCAGCTCGCCGACGCGCAGGTGCTCGGCGCCCGTGAGCACGTCGCCCTCGCGGAGGCCGGACTTGCGGGCGGCGCCGCCGTCGAGGACGTGCAGGTCGCGGAGCTGGGACCTCAGGATGCCGAGGTCGTAGCGCGAGTCCTCGAAGTCGCGTTGGAGCTCGATGCGCTGCTCGAACTCACGTCCGTCGCGTCGGAGGACGAGGCGCGTGTCGTCCGGGTCGCTCAGCGCGATCTCGAGTGCGACGTCCGTGAAGCCGTACACGCGGTTGTCGTTGATCGAGAGGATCTCGTCGCCGTGGCGCAGCCCGGCCTCCCAGGCGGCGCCGCCCTCCACGACGTCGCCCACGACCGGCGCGACGAAGGGCGCGCCCATGGCGAAGCCCAGCGGGAAGAGCACGAACGCGAGCACGAAGTTCACCGCCGGCCCGGCGGCGAAGATCACGAAGCGCTGCCAGATGGGCTTCGAGTTGAGGTCGTCCTCGGCCGGGACGCGCTCGGCGTCCTCCATGTAGTCGCCGTACTCGCCGGCCATCTTGACGTAGCCGCCGAGCGGGATCGCCGAGATGCGGTAGTCGGTCTCGCCGCGGCGCGTGCCGAAGATGCGCGGGCCGAAGCCCAGCGAGAAGACCTCGACGCGCACCTTGAAGAGGCGCGCCGCGAGGAAGTGGCCCGCCTCGTGCACGAAGATGAGCAGGCTGATGCCGAGGACGACGAGCAGCACGTTGCCCGCGTTGGCGACGAAGTCGGACATGGCGTTCGGGCTCTACGTCGACGGCTGGAGGGCGGCGCGGGCGTGGACACGGACGGCGGCGTCCGTCTCCAGGATCGACGGCAGGCCCGGCTCGAGTTGAGCGGGGAAGGCGTCGAGCGCGTCCTCCACGACGTCGGGGATCTCGAGGAACGGGAGGCGACCCGCCAGGAAGGCGTCCACGGCCACCTCGTTGGCGGCGTTCAGGACGGTGCCGGCGATGCCGCCCTCGCGGGCGACCCGCTCGGCGAGCGCCAGGCACCGGAAGGTGTCCCGGTCGGGGGCCTCGAAGGTGAGCGTGCCCAGGCGGGCGGGGTCGACGGGCTCGCCGGGCGCGGGGAGCCGGTCGGGGAAGCCGAGCGCGTAGCGGATGGGCAGCCGCATGTCGGGCGGGCTGAGCTGCGCGAGCAGGGCGCCGTCCACGTACTCCACCATGGAGTGGATGATGCTCTGCGGGTGGACGACGACGTCGACCTGCTCGACCGGCACGTCGAAGAGGTGGCAGGCCTCGATGACCTCGAGGCCCTTGTTCATGAGCGTGGCGCTGTCGATCGTGATGCGCGGGCCCATGTCCCAGGACGGGTGTTTCAGCGCCTGCTCCACGGTGACGCCCGCGAGGTCCTCGCGACTCCGCCCGCGGAACGGGCCGCCCGACGCGGTGAGGATGAGCCGGCGCACGCCGCCCCGGTCCTGCCCGCGCAGGCACTGGGCGATGGCGGAGTGCTCGCTGTCGACGGGCACGAGGGTCGCGCCCGACCGCCGGCAGGCCTCCTTCACGAGGTGCCCGGCGAGCACGAGGCTCTCCTTGTTGGCGAGCGCGACGACGCCGCCGCCCTCCGCCGCCGCGAGCGACGAGCGCAGCCCCGCCGCGCCGGTGATCGCGCAGACGACGACGTCCGCGGCGACCCGCTCGACGAGCTCGACGAGGCCGTCGGCCCCGGCGAGGAGCGCGCAGCCCGACGGGAGGTCGCCGCTCGACCGGAGGCGCGCGGCGGCGTCCTCGTCGGCGAGGCACACGGCCTCCGCGCCGGTGGCCCGCGCCTGCGCGACGAGGGTGTCGATCGAGCCGCGCGCGCTCAGGCCGACGACCCGGTGGGACCCGTCCAGCCCGGACAGCACGTCGAGCGTCTGGGTGCCGACGGAGCCGGTGGAGCCGAGGACGAGGACGCGCTTCAACGCTTCACCAGGAGGGGCCGGTCGCGGGAGGGCCCGGCGTCCGTGAACGGCGCCGGGAGGCGGGATGCGGGCGAGTATAGCCCGGGGGCACCTCTGGTATCCTCCGCCGGATGTCTCCCCGATTCTGCATCGCCTGCGGGACCGAGCTCCGGCCCCGCGAGGTCGACGGCCGGTCCCGACAGGTGTGTCCGGAGTGCGGTCGGGTGAGCTGGGAGAACCCGGTGCCGGCGGCGGCCGTCGTCGTGCGGCGCGCGCGCGAGGTGCTGCTCTGCCGGCGCATCATCGAGCCCTACGCGGGACAGTGGACGCTGCCCGCGGGATACCAGGAGGTCGACGAGTCCATCGAGTCGACCGCCGTGCGCGAGGTGCGCGAGGAGACCGGCCTCGTCGTGCGCCTCACCGGGCTCATCGACGTCTTCACGACCCCCGACGACCCGCGCAAGCCGTCCATCCTCGTGGTCTACGAGGCCGAGGAGGCGGACGGCGAGCTCGTGCCGGGGGAGGAGTGCTCGGAGGTGGCCTGGGCGTCGCTCGACGCCCTGCCCCGGGACATCGGCTTCGCCAACAACCGCATCGTGCTCGAGCGCCTGCGGAAGGGAGAGACACGGACATGGTAGAGGAGAACGCCCCCCTCACCTACAAGGACGCCGGCGTCGACATCGACGGTGTCACGACGGCGCTCAAGAGCGTCGGCCAGATGGCGGCCAGCACGCACAAGGACCCCCGCGTGCTCACGGGCCTCGGGAGCTTCGGCGCGCTCTTCCGCGCGGACTTCGGCGACATGCGCGAGCCGGTGCTCGTCTCGAGCGCGGACGGCGTGGGGACCAAGCTGCTCGTGGCGCGACGCGTGAAGCGCTTCGACACGGTGGGCGCGGACCTCGTGAACCACTGCATCAACGACATCCTCGTCATGGGCGCGGTGCCGCTGTTCTTCATGGACTACGTGGCGGCCGGGCACTTCGAGCCGGGGATGGTCGAGGCGCTGGTGTCGGGCTTCGCGGACGCGTGCCGCGAGCAGGGCGTCGCGCTCATCGGCGGCGAGACGGCGGAGATGCCCGGGCTCTACGGCCGCGGCGACTTCGATCTCGCCGGCTTCATCGTCGGCGTGCTCGACCGCGCCGACGCGCTGGGCCCGGAGCGCGTGCGGCCGGACGACGTGCTCGTCGGCCTGCCCTCGACGGGCCTGCACACGAACGGCTACTCGCTCGCGCAGAAGGTCTTCTTCGAGAAGGCCGGGCTCGCGCCGGACGCGACGCTGCCCGGGCTCGAGGGCTCGGTCGCGGACGCATTGCTCGCCGTGCACCGCTGCTACCTCGACGTGCTGCGTCCGCTCCTGAAGGACCCTGCGTTGCATGCCATGGCGCACATCACGGGCGGCGGCTTCACGGACAACATCCCGCGCGTCCTCCCCGAGGGCGTGGGCGCGGTCGTCGACCGCGACGCCTGGACCGTGCCGCCGCTGTTCGCGCACATGGCACGCCTGGGCCCCGTGGAGCGGGACGAGATGGATCGCACCTTCAACATGGGCGTCGGCATGGTGCTCGCCGTCGCGCGCCCGGACGCCGACCGCATCGTCGCCGCGCTCGAGCAGGCCGGCGCCGGGCCGTTCGTCATGGGGCGGCTCGAGTCCGGTCGCCGCGCCGTGCGTTACGAAGGCGCGCCGGGGCTGTAGGTCGGGCGTGGTCCGTCACCGTCCGCTCGTCGAGAGCCCGCGTGCGCCGGGCGCCCTCCTGCGGGCGCTCGCCGTCGCCATGCTGCTCGCGTCGGGCGCCGTCGCGCAGGCCGCGGACGACCCGGCGACGCTCGCGGAGGCGGGCCGCTGGGACGACCTGCTCGGCGCGGCCGAGCAGCGGCTCGTCGCCGACCCGGACGACGCCGCGGCGCTCGCGTGGGCCGGGCGCGCCGGCATGGAGCGCGCCCGCGAGCTCGAGGCGGGCGACATGTTCTCCCGGGACCTCGCGGGACCGTTGCGCACGCGCGCGATCGAGCAGCTCGGACGCGCGGTCGCCCTCGGCGGCGAGGACCTGCCGGACGGCGCCTCCGAGTGGTGGTTCCTCGCGCGCTGGGACGGCGGCGAGGACCGGACGCTCGACGCCGACCTCGAGGCGGCCTGGGAGCGCGACGGCGACGCGTTCGCCGCGCACATGCGCGGCTGGCTCGCGTGGGACCGGCTCGCCGACCCCGCGCGGAGCGGCGGCGCGACGCGCATCCCCGACGCCGACGTCCTCGCGTGGCTCGAGCGCGCGTGCGACGCGGACCCGTCGCGCGGTGCGTTCCGGCTCGCCCACGCCGAGGCGCTCGCGGCGACGGGCGACGTGCCCGGCGCGACGGCCGCGTGGCGCGCAGCGCTCGACACGGACGCGGGCGTCCCGGAGCTCCTCGACTCGCTGCTCGCGATCCTGCCGGGCGCCGAGCACGCGGAGGAGCGGCTCGCCCGCCTCGACGAGCTCCCGCGGATCGGCGCGTCGGCGGGCGCCGTCGCCTGGGCCCGCGCGCACGCGCTCGACCAGCTCGGCCGACCGGAGGACGCGGAGCGCGCGTTCGCCGCGGTGTCCGAGGGGCGCACCTCCGAACTGGATCGTCAGCACGCGCGACTCCTGCTGCGGCTCGACCGCCCGGACGAGGCGGTCGCGCTGCTGCGGCAACGCGCCGCGGCGCACGACTGGGACGCGTTCGCCGCGCTGCTCGACGTCGCCGACACGTTGGGGGGGCAGCGTCGCTGGGACGCGTCGCTCGCCGTCTACGACCTCGCGCTCTCGATCGAGCACCGCGACGAGCGCGCCGCGCGAAACCGCGCCATCACGCTGTGGCGCGCGGGGCGCCCCGACGACGCGCGACGCGCGTGGCAGCAGGTCGTCGACCTGCTCCCCGGCCGCGCCGACATCCTCAACGACGCCGCGCTCGCCGCGGCCGGCGCCGGGGACCCCGCCGAGGAGCGCCGTCTGCTCGAGGCGTCCGCCGCGCTCCCGGGCTCGCAGGACGCGAAGGAGAACCTCGCGGCGTGGCACCTCACGGAGCCCGGCGGCTCGCGTACGGAGGCCGTCGCGCTGCTCGAGACCGTCCTGGAGCAGGAGCCCGAACGCGACCGGGCCCTCTACCTCTGGTCCGTCGCGCGACGCCGGCCCTGACGGACCGCACCCGACACCGACCCGCATTGTGAACCCCTCCGCGGGGCCGTTAGACTCGTCCCGCGTGCGCCGTCCGGCGCCCCCGGAGAACCCGCCCGGAGACCCCTCCATGTTCGCCAGCCTGCTGCTCGCTCCCGTGCTCCTCGCCCTCCCGGCGGACGAGGACGCCCTCGCCCGGTCGGGCATCTCGGAGCGGGACCTGTCCAAGCTCGGCAAGGACGTCGACGCGTTCTTCCAGGCGCTGGACGACGACGACCGGCGCGCCCAGCAGGAGGCGCTCGACAAGCTCCAGGGCGGCCTCGACAAGGCCGCGAAGAAGGCGAAGCTCGACGGCTCGATCCTCGACTACGTCGGCGACCTCGACCTGCTGCTCGAGTCGGCGAAGGACCCCGGGCGCCAGGTCACGGGCGAGTACGGCAAGGGCTTCTTCCGGCACGTCTTCGCCGACCCGTGGGACCCGGAGGGTCGTCGGGTCGTGTCGCTGCTGTCGGTGCCGGCCGACGCCAAGAACGGCGCGCGCCTGCCGGCGATCGTCGCGCTCAAGGACAAGATCGGCGACACCGGCGACGACCTCGAGGAGAGCCTCGAGGCGATGGCCACGGCGGCGTACGGCGCGGTGCTCGAGGACCACATCGTGCTCATCCCCATCGGGCTCGAGTCCGGTGAGGGGCGGCGCGCGGAGTCGACGGAGGTCGACGGGAGCTGGGTCGGCGACGCGGGCATGTACGTGTTCTTCACGGCGTACCGCACGCTGCTCGAGCAGGTGCCCTTCGACCGCACGCGGGTCGTGCTCGACGGGTGGGGTGACGCGGGTCTCGACGCCCTGCGCCTCGCGACGAGCACGCCGTTCTTCGCCGGCCTCGTCCTGCGGTCGTCGCCGGTCGAGTCGCCGGAGCTGCTCTACTCGAACCTGTCGCTCGTCCCGGTCATGTACCTGCAGGGCTCCGACGACGGCGGCCCGGACGGCGTCGACGCGCTGACCTCGGCGGACGGCGCGTCGGTGGACGTCGTGCCCGTGGAGGGCGCAGCGCTCGCCCCCGGCGAGGAGGTGCTCGGGAAGCTCGCCGCCTGGATCGGCGATCAGCAGCGCGACCCGGCGCCGAAGTCGTTCTCGTACCGGCTCGGTGACGTGCGTTTCGGCAGCATCAACTGGTGCACGGCCGTCGAGATCAACCGGCGCGTCACGGCGCAGCCCGGCGACGCGGACTTCCCGCGGCTCGAGGCGCGCATCAACGGCAACACGATCGAGCTCGAGACGGTGAACGTGCTCGAGCTCATCGTGTACGTGTCGGACGCGCTCGTGGACCTCGACGCGCCGGTGACCATCAAGGTGAACGGCGAGACCAAGGTCGACGGCGAGATGCTGAACCCCACGCTGCGCCACGTCCTGCAGACGCGGTTCTGGAACAACTCCGGCGACTACGGGATCTACTCGGCGAGCCGGCGGATCGAGGACGTCGACCCCAACCTGCCCTGATCCGTCGGTCGCGACGCGCTCCGGGAGGCCCGCGTTGAGCAACGCCTGGCTGGCGGCGGTCGCCGCGCTCACGGGCGCGTCGGTCATGGTGCTCGAGCTCATGGCGGTGCGCCTCATGGCGCCGTGGTTCGGGCAGAGCCAGCCCGTCTGGACGAACGTCATCGGCGTCGTGCTCGCGGCGCTCGCGGCGGGGCAGTGGCTCGGCGGCCGGTGGGCGGCCGGTGGACGCGGTCCGCGACCGGCGGCGCTCCTGCTGCTGGCGGGCGCGTGGAGCCTCGCGCTCCCGGACCTCGTCGCGGCGCTCGGGGCGGCGGTCGTCCCGGACGGCTTGCCGCTGCTCGAGGCGTATCCGTTCGTGACCTGGGGCTCGCTGCTCGTGGCGCTCGTGTCCCTGGGGCTGCCGCTCCTCGCGCTCGGTGCGCTCACGCCGTGGCTCGTGCACCTGTCGCTCGACGCGCGCGAGCAGCCGGGTCGTGTCGCCGGGCGGCTGCTCGGGGCCGGCACGATCGGGAGCCTCGTGGGGACGTTCGGGGCGACGCACGTGCTGCTCGCGCACCTGGGGTCGTCGGGCGCCGTCCGCGTCGCCGGCGGGTTGGCGGTAGCCGTGGGGCTGCTCGTCGCGCGTCTGCAGCGTCACGGGACCGGCGCCGCGCTCGCGTTCCTGCTGCTCCCGGTCGCGGCGATCGCGCTCCCCGGGGAGCCGCCGGTGGAGGGGACGATCCTCGAGTCGCGCGAGACGCCGTACCAGCTCGCGCGCGTCGTCGAGCTCGACGACGGCACGCGCGCGCTGCGCCTCGAGGAGGGCCTCGACAGCTTCCACTCGCTGTACCGTCCCGGCGCCTTCTGGTCGGGGACGTACTTCGACGCGTTCCTCGCGCCGTCGCTCATGGCGCCGCCGTCGTCGGACGGTCGCCGCGACGTGCTCGTCGTCGGCCTGGCGGCGGGGACCATGGCGCACCAGCTGCTGCGCGTGGCGCCGGACGTCCGGATCCGGGGCGTCGAGATCGACCGCGAGGTCGTCGAGCTCGGGCGCCGCTGGTTCGATCTCCCGGACGCCGTGGACGTCGTCGCGGGGGCCGACGGTCGCGTCGCGCTCGCGGCCGACCCCGGTCGGTACGGCGCCGTGCTCGTCGACGCCTACGCGCAGCAGATCTACCTGCCCGCGCACCTCTGCACGGTCGAGTGGTTCCGTGAGCTGCGCGACCACCTCCTCGAGGGCGGCGTCGCCGCGCTCAACATCGGCGGCACGAGCCGCGAGGACCCCGTCGTGCACGCGGTCGCGGGGACCTTCGCGGAGGTGTTCCCCGACGCGCTCGTGGGGCGCGTGCCGGGGACGCGCAACATGCTCGTCGTGGGGGTGCGCGGCGGGACGCCCGGTCCCGCGGCCTGGCGGGCGGCGCTCGCCGGCTGGGAGCTGCCGCCGCCCGAGGACGGCGTCGGCGGGCTCGACGCGCTGCTCGCGGACGGCGTGCTCGCGCCCGTCGATCCTCTCGTCCACGCGCCCCTCGTGGACGGTGACGCGCCCGTGGAGGCGCTCGCGCACGGCAGCTGGTCGGGGGCGCGCGTCGACCTCTCGTCGTGCGCGCCGTCCCCGGGGACGTGGACGCCTCCCGGGCCCGGCGCGCCGGTGGAGGCGGCGTTCGACGCCGCGCGGCGTGCGATGACGCTCACCCGTTGGGATCTCGCCGAGCGGTCGCTCGCGGACCTGGCGGGCGCGTCGGCCGCGGACCGTGCGCGCGCGGCCCTGCTGCTCGGCAACGTGGCCTTCGAGCGCGGGGACTTCGAGGAGGCGATCCGCCGCTACGAGGTGGCCGGCGCCGCCGACGCGGCGCCTCCGGCGGACAGGGCGGACATCGCGCGAGCCGC
>JAUIEF010000140.1 GCA_030428785.1 bacterium | reverse complement strand
AGCTGCCACTCCCGGTCGAGGGCGTCCGTGATGACGAAGTCGAGCTTGGGCCCGTAGAAGGCCGCCTCGCCCTCCTCGACCGTGTGGTCGAGGCCCATCTCCGAGCAGGCCTGGACGATCTCGTCCTGCGCGCGCTCCCAGAGGGCGGGGTCCCCCACGAACTTGGCGTCCTCCTCCTGCCCGCGGGTGCCCACCCGGGCCTGGACCGACAGCCCGAAGGTGTTGAGCGCCAGGCGGACGAGGTCGACCACCCCGCGGAACTCCTCGAGCAGCTGCTCCGGGGTCACGAAGAGGTGGGCGTCGTCCACGGTGAAGCCGCGCACCCGCTTGAGCCCGCCGAGCTCGCCGCTCTTCTCGTACCGGTACACCGTCCCGAACTCGCTCAGCCGCAGCGGCAGGTCGCGGTAGCTCCGCCCCTCCGACTTGTAGATCTGGATGTGGTGCGGGCAGTTCATGGGCTTCATGCAGAAGGCGCCGCCCTCCTCGTCGCCCATGAGCGGGAACATGCTGTCGCGGTAGTTCTGCCAGTGGCCGCTCGTCTGGTAGAGCCCGAGGCGCCCGATGTGCGGCGTGTTCACCGGCAGGTAGCCGCGCTTGCGCTGCTCGGCGGTGAGGAAGTCGCGCAGGCAGTCGAGGATGACCGTGCCGCGCGGCAGCCAGAGCGGGAGGCCCGGGCCGACGTCGTCGGTGAAGTGGAAGAGCTTGAGCTCCTTGCCGAGCTTCCGGTGGTCGCGCTTCTTGGCCTCCTCCAGGTTGTGGAGGTGCTTCGAGAGCTCCTTCTTGCTCCCGAAGCAGGCCGCGTAGACGCGCTGCATCATCGGGTTGGCCTCGTCGCCCTGCCAGTAGGCGCCGGCGACGTGCAGCAGCTTGAAGTGGCTGTCCTTCAGGCGCCCCGTGCTCGGGACGTGCGGGCCGAGGCAGAGGTCGACGAAGGTGTCCGCGTCCGCGCCGCTCTCCCGGTTGTGATAGAAGCTGATGACCGAGTCGTCGGGGAAGCCGCGGATGAGGTCGCACTTGTAGCGGTCGTCGCGGTCGGCCCAGTGGGCGAGCGCCGCGTCGCGCTCGACCTCCTCGCGCACGAAGGCCTGATCCGCGTCGATGATCGCGTGCATGCGCGCCTCGATCGCGGCGAGGTCCTCCTCCTTGAGGCGCCGGCCGTCCACGAAGTCGAAGTCGTAGTAGAAGCCCGACTTGATGGTCGGCCCGATGCCGAGGCGCACCGTGTCGCGCCCGTAGAGGTCCATGACCGCCTGCGCCATGACGTGCGCCGTGCTGTGGCGCAGCATGTCGAGGCCCCGCTCACCGTCCTTCTTGACGATGGAGACCGTCGCGCCGTCGGGCAGCGGCCGGGAGAGATCGCGGAGCTGCCCGTCGACCTCCACCGCGAGCGCCGCCTTGGCGAGGCCGGGACCGATGTCGGCCGCGAGGTCCGCGCCGGTCGCGCCGGCCGGGAGCTCGCGCGCGCTGCCGTCGGGCAGGGTGATCGTCACGCCGCTCACGACGCCACCTCCCCGGCGTCGTCGCCGGTCGCGACGGGCCGGACGCCCGCCTCGAGGAGCTGCTCCTCGGGCACCGTGGTCGGCGCGCCGGTCATGAGGCAGGCCGCCTGCGCCGTCTTCGGGAAGGCGATGACCTCGCGGATGGAGTCCTCGCCGGCCAGCAGCATGACGAGCCGGTCGAGGCCCACGGCGAAGCCCGCGTGCGGCGGCGCGCCGTACTCGAAGGCGTGGATCACGAAGCCGAAGCGGTCCTCGATCTCCTGCTCCGGCAGGCCGATGGCCTCGAAGACGCGGCGCTGCATGGCCGCGTCGTGGATCCGGACGCTGCCCGACCCGAGCTCGTAGCCGTTGAGCACGAGGTCGTAGCTGCGGGCCACGGTCTTCGCCGGGTCCTCCACGAGCTGGCCGGGGTACTCCTCGGCGGGCATGCAGAACGGGTGGTGCGCGGGGGTGAGCTCGCCGGTCTCCTCGTCCTGGTCGAACATGGGGAAGTCCGTGATCCACACGAACTCGAAGCGCTCCCGGTCGACGAGGTCGAGCTTCCTGCCCAGCGCGAGGCGCACGGCGGAGAGCGCCGCGGCCGAGGTGTGGAAGGTGTCCGCGCCGAAGAACAGGCAGTCGCCATCCCCCGCACCGGTGGTATCGAGCAGAGCCTTGACTACGGGAGCCTCCAAGAACTTCGAGATGCCGCCTGACAGCACTACTTCGCCACTCACGTGAGCCGCGACCTTCGCCCAGGCGAGGCCCTTGGCGCCCTGCTCCTTGGCGAGCGCCTCGAGGCCGTCGATCTCCTTGCGGGACAGGGACGCGCCGCCGGGGGCCGCGAGCACGCGGACCTTCCCGCCGGCGGCCACGGCCTTCTCGAAGACGCCGAAGCCGCAGCCCGCCACGACCTCCGAGACGTCCGCGAGCTCCACGCCGAAGCGCAGATCCGGCTTGTCGCTGCCGTAGCGCTCCATGGCGTCGGCCCAGGTCATGCGCGGGAAGGGCGTCGGCGGGCACTTGCCGGGGTGCACCGCCTCCGTCGCGCCGGACACGGCGTCGTCGATGACGGCCTGCACCATGCCCTCGTCCACGAAGCTCATCTCCATGTCGAGCTGCGTGAACTCCGGCTGGCGGTCGGCGCGCAGGTCCTCGTCGCGGAAGCACTTCACGATCTGGAAGTACTTGTCCATGCCCGAGACCATGAGGATCTGCTTGAAGATCTGCGGGCTCTGGGGCAGCGCGAAGACCTTCCCCGGGTGGACGCGGCTCGGCACGAGGTAGTCCCGCGCGCCCTCCGGCGTCGCCTTGGTGAGCACCGGGGTCTCGATCTCGAGGAAGCCCTGGGCGTCGAGCCGGTTGCGCAGCGCGAGGAGCACCCGGTGGCGCATGTGCATCGCCGCCGCCGGCCGCGGCCGCCGCAGGTCGAGGTAGCGGTAGGTGAGGCGCAGCTCATCGCTGATGCGCTCGGCGTCGATCTCGAAGGGCGGCGTCTTCGCCGGGCCCAGCACCTCGAGCGCCGTGGCGAGCACCTCGACCTCGCCGGTCGGCCGGTCCTTGTTGGCCTCGGGGCGCACGCGCACCGTCCCCTCGACGTGGACCACGCTCTCGGTCTTCAGCTTCTGCGCCGCGGCGAGCAGCTCCTCGGGCGTGCTCTCGTCGAAGCTCACCTGCGTGATGCCGTAGCGGTCGCGCAGGTCGAGGAAGACGAGGGCGCCGAGGTCGCGGTGCGAGGCCACCCAGCCGGACAGCCGGACGGTCGCGCCCGCGTCGGACGCGCGGAGTTCTCCGCAGGTGTGGGTGCGGATCCCTTGAGAGGTGCTCATGATCCGCGACAGTGTAGTCATCGGAGGGCGGCGGGCCGAGGGCCTCCGCGCATCCCGGCTACCCCCGCCCCGGCCGCTCCGCGACGAGCATGCCCGGCGGCGCCGCGGCGTCGAACACCCCCGGCCGCGCGAAGACGTTCAGCCAGCCCTCGACCGACGGCAACGGGATGCTCACGCACTCGTACTCGCGCCAGAGCCGCGGGTCCCGGGCGATCTGCGCCTCGCTGATCGCGAACGCCTGCCGCCGCGCCGCGAAGGGCCAGTCCTTGTCGCGGGCGAGCGGGACCTCGGTCACGACGAGCCGCAGGTAGACGATGACCTCCGGCCGCCGGTCGAGGATGTACCCGCCGTCGCCCTTGAGGTGGCCCTCGAGGTGCATGACGTCCTCGGGCCGCGCCTCCGTGCTCGCGATGTGCCGGTCGGAGAGCCCCATCATGTCGAGGGTCCGCCGCTCGGCGAAGTAGGGCACGCGCCCGCAGGCCGTCGCCGCGATCCAGGCGTCCTCGGGCAGCCAGGCGTCGAGCGCCTTCCCCGCCGCAACGAGCCGCTCCTGCTGCCGCGCCTGCTCGGGCCAGAAGTGGCCCTGGAGGTAGCCGACGGTCGTGTTCGCGGCGCCGAGCGCCAGGAAGAGCGCCAGCACGAGGCCCCGCCCCGTCGCGCCGCCGAGCCTCCCGCCGAGCACGGAGACGCTGCTCGCGGCGAGCGCCGCCCAGAACGGGAGCACCGGCAGGAGGAAGCGGAAGGTCGGCATGTAGTCGCCCCCCACTGAGGCGACGTAGACGGTGTAGACCGTGCCCACGAGGAGCGCGGTGCCCCGCGCGCGCAGCCCGAGCCGCTCGCGGAGCAGCAGGAAGGGCGCGAGCCAGAGCGCGATCCCGAAGTGCTGGACGGCGGTCCCCGCATAGGCGAGCCCGTCGCGCCAGATGACCGGCCCGGGCGCGACCTTCGCGTGGAAGGTGTTCGGCACCCAGTCGCCGTAGTAGCCGTGCCGCCAGACGACGTGCGCGCCGACGACGAGCGCGAACGGCAGCCCGCGCCGCAGCGCTCCGGCGAACCACGCGCCGAGGGAGGTGCCGCGCGTCCGCCACGCCGCGAAGGCGTCCGCGATCTCGAGCAGCCCGAACACGAGCGCCCCCTCGGGCCGGGTGAGCGCCGCCGCCGCGAGGACGAGCCCCGAGCCGACGTCGGCGCGGGCCGTCCGCGAGGTCCCGGTCCGCAGCCACACCGCGAGCAGCAGGAGCAGCGCGAAGGTCGAGGTCTCGAGCCCGCCCGCCGCGTGGACCGTCTGCGAGGGCTGCACCGCGAGGAGCAGCGCGCCCGCCGCCGCGAAGACCGGCGTCGCCCCCATCCGCCGCGCGAGGAGCGCCGTGAGCAGCGCCGCGAGCACCGTGCTCAGCAGCCCCAGCGACGGTCCGAGCCACTCCGGGTCGACGCCCGCCTGCATCCCGGCCGCAACGACGATCGTCCAGAGGAAGTTCGTGTAGCCCTCGACGGGCTCCTCGCCGGGGTTCCAGACGAGGCCGTGCCCCTCGACGAGGTGCTTCGCATAGCGGTAGGTGATGTACGCGTCGTCCTGCGGCGCCTCGGTGAAGCGCAGCGGCACCCAGGCGGAGACGATCAGCGCGAGGAGCAGGAAGGCGACGGCGGGCGCGGACCAGGCGCCCGTCGGCCCCGACGTCCCGTCGGCCGGGTGCACGGCGTCCGCCGCGTCGCCGCTCGTGCCGCCCCCGCCCGCCGCGTCCCCGGTCACAGGAGGTCGTGCTCCACGAGCGTCCGGAGGAGCAGCCGCGCCACGGCCGGACCGCCGAACTCCTGCTCGAAGTGGATGCCGTCGTCCTTCATGTAGAGCAGCAGCTCGTCGCGCGGCAGGGCGTCGAACGCGGCGGCGAGGTCGCAGAGCACGACGTCGTGCTCGGCCGCCACCCGGCGCACCGTCTCGACGTACGCGTCGTGCAGCGGGACGAGTTCGCGCACGTCCTGCAGGTACTGGCCCTCCAGGTAGGCCGGCTCCTCGCCCTCGACGTGCGCGTCCGGCGCGGTCATGAGCACGGGCACGATGTCGTGCTCCCGGCACATCTCGACCATCGTGACGAGGTTCGCCTCGAAGTCCCCGAGCGACACGCGCCGGGGGCGGGAGCCCTCCCCGAGCGTCCGCGCCCCGGAGGTCTTCTGCTCGACGACCGCCTTGGTGATCCACTGCACGAGCCGCGAGCCCTGGAGCGTGCGCTTCCACGGTCGGGCGTTGAGGTCGGCGACCGCCTTGTCCTCGAGCCCCGACCCGAACCAGTGGTCGTTCCAGCCGAAGTAGATCGTGACGATCCGCGGGCGCAGCGCGAGGACGTCGTCCTCGAGCACGTTGCGACCCGAGAAGCTCGACCAGCCCGAGCACGCGAGGTTCGCGATCTCGACCGGCTTCCCGGCGCGCTCCGCGAGCTTGCCCAGCGCGACGTCGAACGCGCCCCACTCCGTGCACGAGCAGCCGAGCATCACGACGTCGGGCGGCGTCGCACGCGCCGCCTCGAGCCGGCCGGCGTACGTCCGCGCGACGAAGAGGTAGCGGGGGTGCTCGTGGAAGTAGCCTTTCTCGATCTTCTCCGGCTCCGGGTAGCCGAAGACGACGTCCTCCGGGTAGAGCACGTACCGGAAGCCGACGACCCGCAGCGCGACCTCGACCGCGCCCAGCGACAGGACGAGCACGGCCGCGAAGAGCAGCACGCGGGAGAGCGGTCGGGCCTTGCGGCGCCGCGGCGGCGTGGCGGGTGGCTCGGTCTCGCTCATGGTCGGGTCATTCTCGCGAATCGGGCCGCCGCGTCACGGGTCGAGCCGGTGGTCGCGCATGGACTGCCCGGGATAGAAGCGCCCCCACACCTCGCGGACGACCTTCCCCACCGCCTCGGCGCGCGGCCCGGTCTTGCGCACGGCGAGGCCGAACTGGAGCGCCGCCGGGAAGTACTCGTACTGCTCGCGGAAGCCCGGGTCCCGCAGGAGCGCGCGGCGGAGCGTCACGTAGTCCGGGTGCGGCATCCACACGACGTCCGGCGCGCGGGCGACGAAGCGCTCGGCGGAGAAGCCCTCCCGCGCGACCTCGCGGTCGTGCAGGCCCAGCGGGTCGAGGATGGCGACGTCCGGCGCCTCGTTGCCCACCGCCCCGTACTCCGACATGGCGAGCAGCGCGCCCTCGGGCGCCTGCCGCGCGATCTGCGACATGGCCTGCACGCAGCTCCAGTACGGCAGCTCCGGGAGGCGGCCCGGGTTCGGGACGACGTCGGGCGCCGGCGCGCCGGGCAGCACGTGCTCGCGCTCCCACCAGCCGGGCAGCGTCCGCGCGGCGAGCGGCAGGAGCGTCACGAGC
The DNA here is from genome assembly GCA_030428785.1 of bacterium. GTDB lineage: Bacteria > Planctomycetota > B15-G4 > B15-G4 > B15-G4 > JAUIEF01. Next base: position 8,320 of record JAUIEF010000140.1, on the reverse strand, counting down.
GCGAGCACCGCGACGAGCCGCGGTGCGAGCGACGCGACGAGCGGACGGACCGGCCGCGCCCCCCGCGGATCCGACGACCGCGCCGCGCCGCCGAACGCGCCGGAGGCCACGGCCCGGTCGAGCACGAGCACCGCCGCCGCGACCACGAACGGCAGCGACGGGAACGCGAAGCGTGCCCGGTACCCCATGATCTGCAGCACCTGGAAGTACGCCGCGAGCGTGAGCGCCACAGGCCCGAGCAGGAGCGCCGCGAGCGCGCGCGTCTCCCGCGTCACCGTCGCGGCGACGACGCACAGGAACGGCATGGCGATCACGAGGAACTCGGTGAGGTACGCCATGGGGTTCCAGAGCACGACGCCGGCGTAGTCGGCGTAGTGCCCCTCGGCCTTCGCGTAGACCGGCAGCGGCAGCGGCACGCCGAAGTACGCGACCTTCGCGAGCGTGTCGACGACGAGCACGCCGACCATCGTCCCCACGTACGTCACGAGCAGCCGCTTGCGCGCCGCGGGCGCCGCGAGGAACCACACGGCGAGCGTCGGCACGAGCGCCGCAAAGAGCCCGTTGTCCGGCCGCGTGAGGTACGCGAGCCACGCGACGACCGAGACGGGCACGGTGGAGAGCCGCGTCCCCCGCTCGACCATGCCGAGCGTCGCGTGCACGAGCAGCGCGTTCATGAGCAGCGACAGCGTCGTGTCCATGCCCGTGCGCGCGTGGTAGAGGAAGACGCCGCTCGTGATGACCGGCGGCACGAGCGCGCCGAGCCACAGGCCGAGGTTGCGCCGCAGCGCGGGCGCCGTGCTGAAGCGCCAGGCGGTGAGCACCATGACGAGCGCGGCCGCCCCGCCGAAGCCCGCCGAGGACGCGCGGAGCAGCTCGGGGTCGTCCAGGGAGCTCAGCGCGCGCAGCAGCGTCACGACGAGCACGTAGAGCAGGCTCGTGCTGCCGTAGGCGGGCGCCTCGCCGAGGTTCCAGACGTGCCCCTCGCCCGCGAGGAGGTGCTTCGCGTACCTCAGGAACATGTAGGAGTCGTCGAAGCGGACGACCGGCGGGCGGAAGATCTCGTCGAGCGCGGCCCAGAGGGAGAGCCCGACGGCGACGGCCGCGAGGGCCCACGTGAGGGCGCGGACGGCCCCGGGGAGCGCAGCGGGGGTCGGCGCCTCGGGCGCCGCGACGGACCGGCCGCCGGGTCCCGGGGCCTGGCTGTCCGTGGGCGAACCCTCGCTCATGAAAGGAGCTTGAGCCACGCCCGGGGGCGGGTCAACCGCGCTCGCCGGCGGGGCCGCTCGACGCGCCGCCCGCGGGCAGTTCCTCGACCCGGCCGTAGAAGAGACGGAAGAGCACGGCCTCGAGGCGCTGCATGCAGGCCACGGGGAACGGGAAGCTGCTCCGCCCGAGCGTGCGGACCTTGACGCTGCGCACGCCCGCCTCGTTCGCGCCGGCGATGTCCGTGAGGTACTGGTCCCCCACCATGAGCGCCTTCTCCGGCGCCACGCCGTCCGCGAACGCGAGCGCGAACTCCACGAGCACGGCGGCCGGCTTGCGGATCGTCGTCACGGCGGGGTCGGTGAGCGGCTCGCGGTGCGCGCCGTCGGTCCAGGTGATCTCGCCGCCCAGGATGCGGCGCCCCGCGGGGCCGGCGGGCGTCGCGTAGCCCTTGACCACGGGGACGTCCGGCAGCACGCGCCCGAGCTCGGCGAAGCGCTCCTCGCCGCAGTTGCTCAGCACGAGGTGCGACAGGCCGGGCGCCGCGCGCAGCCGCTCCCAGCCGGCGCGCAGCGAGGGGTCGACCGCCGTGCCGTGCCACGGCATGAGCGTGCCGTCGACGTCCCAGATCAGGAGCGAGACGCCGCGCGCCTCGAGCCACTCGGGCGTGAGGTCGGCGAGGCTCCGCGCGTGCCAGGTCGGGCGCAGCCGCTTCGCGACGGCGAAGAAGCGCGGGAGCACCTGGCGGACGGTCGTCGTCCAGTCAGCCACGGGCGGGGGCTCCGCGGCGCGCCTCACGGCGCGGGTCTGCGTCTCGTCTGGCGGGCATGTCCGCACTCTGCCACGACGGCCGCCGGGGACGAAGCGCCTCGCTACCCTGCCCCCCGGGCCCCGGTTATCCTCCGACCGACCCCCGGGGTCGCGCCGAGCCGCCGGGGCTCGGGCCGCCGGTCGGTCCCCCCGGAGGACGAGGCATGGCGGGCGCGACGCACGGCGGAGGGTCCGGGGCCGACCCCGGACGGGCCGCCGGAGAGGAGCGCGCCCTCCCGCGGGGCCTCGGCGGCGGGCGCGCCGCGGTGCTCCTCCTCGTCCTCGCGCTCGCGGTCCCGATCGCCTGCGGCGACGCTCCGGCCGACCCGACACCCGACGACCCCGCCCCGGGCACGACGGACGGCGCGGCCGGGCAGGAGCCCGACGAGCGCGAGGGCGTCCCCGAGTACTGGGTCGGCCCGCCGGGCGGCCGCTGGCACGAGCCGCGCACGAACACGGCGCTCGAGGACCTCACGGAGGAGCAGCGCGAACGGATCGCGGACCTCGAGGCGCTCGGCTACCTCGACGGCGTCCACGAGGCGGGCGACGCGCGCGGCCTCACCCGCTCCGTCCCCGAGCTCGTCCAGCCGGGCCTCAACCTGCTCACGTCCGCGCACGCCGCGACGGCCCTGCTGCTCGACGAGCGCGGCGAGCCGCTCCACACCTGGCGCTTCCCGTTCCGCAAGGCCTGGCCCGACTACCCCGGCCGTCACAAGCACCTCTCGTTCTGGCGGCGGACGCACCTCTTCGACGACGGCCGTCTGCTCGCGATCTACGAGGGCCTCGGCATCCTCGAGGTCGACGTCGACAGCAACCTGCTGTGGAAGAGCGCGGTCCGCGCGCACCACGACATGGAGCCCATGCCGGACGGCACGGTCTGGGTGCTCACGCGGGAGGCGCACGTCGTGCCGCGCGTGCACCCGAACCGGCCGATCCTCGAGGACGCGATCTCGCTGCTCGGGAGCGGAGGCGAGGAGCTCGACCGCATCAGCATCCTCGAGGCGCTCGAGGGCACGCCGTTCCGCGAGCACTGGGACGGCGGTCTCGGCGCGAACGGCGACCTCTTCCACACGAACTCGCTCGAGGTGCTCGACGGGCGGCTCGCGCACCTGGGCCCGGAGTTCGCGGAGGGCAACTTCCTCGTCTCGATGCTGCTGCTCGACCTCATCGGCATCGTCGACGCGCAGAGCCGCAAGTTCGTCTGGGCGATGACGGGCGACTTCAACAAGCAGCACGACCCGCACGTGCTCGACGACGGGAGCATCCTGCTCTTCGACAACAACCCGGCGGGCGAGGCGTCGCGCATCGTCGAGCTCGACCCGCGCACGGGCGAGGAGCGCTGGACGTACGAGGGCAACCCCGTCGAGCCGTTCTACTCGCAGACGTGCGGGCTCGCGCAGCGGCTGCCCAACGGCAACACGCTCGTCACCGAGTCGGACTACGGGCGCGCCTTCGAGGTGACCCGCGACGGGCGGATCGTCTGGGAGTTCGTGAACCCGTTCCGCGCGGGCGACGAGGAGCAGTTCATCGCGACGATGATGGAGATGCGCCGGCTGCCCGAGGACTTCGCGCCGGCGTGGCTCGACCGTTGACGTCGCGCCCGCGACGGACGCGGCGGGCCGCGGCGGGCGTCGCGGTCGCGCTCCTCGGCCTCGCCCTGACGGCGAGCGCGCAGCGCGCCGGCGACGAGACGGACGCGCGCCGCTGGATGATCACGCTCGACTGGGGCGGCGACACGCGCGCCTGGCGCGGCAGCGTCCGCCTCGGCCCGCTCACCCCCGGCTTCCGGAGCGAGGTCACCTGGCTCGAGGACTTCGAGGACGGCGACCGCGTCGTCCCGGGCCGGCCGCTCGCGCGGCCCGACTGGGCGCTGCCCGAAGGCCTGCCCGGTACGCCCCCCACCGCCGAGGAGCGTGCGGCGGTGCCGGACGGCGGCCTGCTGCTCCAGACGCGGACGGAGGGCGACGCCGACGGCCTGTGCCTCGTGGTCGCCGCGCCCGACGCGACGCGCCTGCTCGTCGACCTCGGCGGTCTGCGCGGCGACTGGTCGCTCGCGGAGCTCGCGCAGCTCCCGCGCACCGTCCGCGCCGACGACGGCCCCGGCGCCGTCCATGCGCGGGCGCGCGCCCTCGACGCGCTCGCGCCCGCCGCGACCGATCACTTCGGTGCGTCGGCGCGCCTCGTGTCGCTGCACACGCACACCTGCTTCAGCACGAACCTCGAGCCGCTGCACGAGATCGTCGACGGGATGCCTGCGTTCGTGCGCGAGGTTTTCTGGACGGACCACAACATCGGGACGCCGCGGCGCATCCTCGCAGGCGACTTCGAGGACGCGGCGCTCGTCGATGCGCTGTGGGAGGTCGTGCCGAACGGCGTCGAAGTGCTCCAGGCGGGACACGTCCCGACGGCGCGCACGGGGAGCGGCGCGTTCGGGCTCGCGGTGCGCGCGGGGCCGCGGGGCGGGTCGGCGTGGGCCGCCGTCGAGAAGGGACAGCGGGCCGGGCAGCTCTACGTCGCGCTGCCGGCGCGGCCGTCTCTGCGCTGGGCGTGGCAGCCGCGCGAGGGCACGATCGCCACCGTGGAGGTCTGGCTCTCGTCGCGGGAGCGTCTGCGGTACCTGAGCGCCGAGCCGCCCGCGGGCTCCGATCCGACGCGCGACGTCGTCGTCGAGACGGCGCCCGGGACGTGGCGCGACGTGCGCGTGGACCTCGCCGCCGACGTGGCGCGCCTCTTCGGCGAGGACCGCGTCGACGGGATCCTCAACGTCCGGCTCGGCGTCCTCTGCCCGCCGGGCGAGACCGCCGCGGCGCTCTTCGACGACGTGCTGCTCGACGTGCCGCCGCCGCCCGTCGCGATCGAGGCGGCGAGGGACGCGCTCGCCGCGGTGCCGGGGCTACGCTCGCACGTCGGCATGGAGCAGAGCGCGTGGATGTCGCAGGAGGCGAACGGGCAGCTCGTCCCGCACCTCACGTTCCTCGTGCCCGACGAGCTCGCGCGCGCGCTCCCCGCCGCGGACCACGCGCTCGAGCCGGCGGAGCGCGAGGTCCTCGTGCGCACGCTCCAGGAGCACGGCGGATGCGTCGGCGTGCACCACATGCAGTACGACGACCACTACGCCGCCTTCCTCGACGGCGGCGGGCTGGGCGCGGACCTCTTCGAGCTCGGGCTGCGGTGGAAGCAGGCGCCCGCGTACGCGACCGCCGCCGAGATCGCGGCACGCGACGCGCACGGCTACCCGCCCGAGCTCGAGGACGAGCTCTTCCCGCTCCTCGTGCGCTGGGACCGCACGACGGCGCGCGGACTGCTGCTCACCGGCTACGGGGCGCCGGACCTCAACGGGCCGTGGGCGCGGCCCTCGGAGCGCTCCTTCAACCGCTGGCTCACGCACGTGCTCCCCGAGGGCGACGACACGGCCTCGCTGCTGCGCGCGCTCCGCGCCGGCCGGGCGAGCGCCTGCGACGCGCGGGCGCCGGTCGTCGTGACGGTGAGCGGCGGGCCCGGCGTCCCGTCGGGCAAGCTGCTCGTGACGGACCGTCCCGGGGTGACGCTCACCGCACGGGTCACGGGCGCGCCGCCCGGGTCCCGGGTGCGTTGGATCGAGGGCGCGTTCGTCCGCGCGACGGCGAACGACGCCGGCGCCGGTTCCGTGAGCGGTGCCGCGGGGAGGTCGACGGCCGACGCTGCGAGAGGTCCGGCCGACGGCTCGCTGGTCCCGCCCGCCGTCGCGCGGCCCTTCGACCCCACGCGCCACGTCGTGCGCGCGGCGGCGCCGTTCACCGACACGCTGGACGTCGACGCCCGCCGCGGAGGCTTCGCTCGGGTGGAGGTCCTCGACCCCGCCGGGCGCGTCGTCGCCGTGTCGAACCCCGTGCACGTGCTGCCCTACTGGCCGACGCGCTGGCCCCACGGACGCATCGCCTTCGACTGGGCGGGGCTGCGCCTGCAGGGCGAGCGCGGCCTGGTCCTCGAGGACGCGCGCCCCGACGGCGACGGCGGGCTGCTCCTGCGCGGCACGGCGCACACGGCGGACGCGCAGCTCGCGGTGGGCGCGCCGGCCGCGCCGCGCGTGGAGGCCGAGGGGGCGACGCCCCGCTGGGACGCGGAGGCCGGCCGGCTCCTCGTGACGGTCCCGGAGCCCGGGCCGTTCCTCGTCACGATCCGACCCGCCGAGCCGGTGCCGACGGGTGACACGGCCGACCTCCTCGCGCTGCCGTCCCGCAAGGCCGCGGCCGCGGCGATCGACCTGGGCGACCCCGGCTCGGGCCTCGGCGCGCTGGGCGAGGGCTTCGGGCCCCCGCTCGGAGCCGGCACCGACGGCGCCGGGCGTCCGCTCACCGGGCCGCGCCTCGAGTTCCGGCTCGACGTCCCCCCGAACCTCCCCACCTGGCTCCGGCTGCGTCGGGCGCTCGTGCGCGGGGTGGAGGGTGCGCCGTTCGGCGGGCAGCTCCTCGTCGACGGGCGCGCTGTCATGGACTTCGCGGCGGGCGACCCGCTCGTCTTCCCGTTCCCCGCGCTCGCCGTCTCCGCGACGTTCACCTTCACGGTGCGCTTCGACGCGACGGACGACGAGGTCCGGGACGCGGGCGTGCGCTTCGCGGCGATCGAGCTGCTCGCGGGGGACGGCGTGCTGGAGTACTGAACGCGGGGGCGGGGGAAACGGTGAGCGCAGCCGCAAGCGCAGCCGCAGGCGCTGCCGCGAGCGCTGCCGCAGGCGCTGCCGCAGGCGCTGCCGCAGGCGCTGCCGCAGGCGCTGCCGCAGGCGCTGCCGCTGCCGCAGGCGCAACGGCAACCGCGGCCGGATCCGGAAACGGAACTCGCCGCGCTCCGCGCGGCATCGCCCGTCGGCAGCACGTCGACGTCAGCACGGAAGCGGAACCGGCTCCGGTTGCGGCAGCGCATGCGGAAACGCCCGCGATTGCGCATCCGGCAGCGCCCGCGGTTGCCCATGCGGCTGCCCCCACGGTCCTCCCCCGTCCTGCCGTGCCTCCTTTCCTGGAATCGAGCGGGTCCCTCGCGGGCGTATCCCACTCGATTCCAGGAAAGGAGTCACTCCATGTTCGACGCGCTCGAGATCGCTCTCAGGATGGTGGCATCACTTCGTTCGCCCCTGCGCGAGTTGCAGAGGAACGACCCCGACCTTCACCGCCAGGTGCGGCGAGCCGCGGCGTCGGTGACGTTGAACCTCGCCGAAGGAAGGCGGCGTTCCGGTGGTGACCGTGTGCACCTGTGGCGTGTCGCCGCCGGGTCGGCGGACGAGGTGCACAGCGCGTTGCGCACGGCCGTGGCGCTCGGTGATCTGCGCGAGGAGGAGCTCGCGGAGTGCTTCGAGCTCCTCGACCGCGTGCTCGCGATGGCGTGGAAGCTCACGCACTGAGCGAAGAAAGCACCCGCCCCGGCGGATCGACCGCCGGGGCGGGTCACCCTGCATCAGTGCGTCATGCGCCAGAGCATGCCGCGCAGCCGATCGAGCGTCGCGTGGGCGGCGACGGTGTCCGCGTCGGTGATGTCCCGGAGCCGGACGGCGACGTGGAGGATGGACTGCACCTCCTCGGTGGAGCCCAGGGCCACGCGCCAGAGGTGACGCTTGTCCTTGCCGGCACGGGCACGGCCTTCGGCGATGTTGAGCGAGATCGACGCGGCGGCGGTGCGCAGCTGCGTGTACAGCTTGGAGTCCCGCGCACGGATCTTCTCGAGCGGACCGTTCAGGTCCTCGAGCAGCTGGTACGAGGCGTCGAGGCAATCGAAGCGAGTCATGTTGCGAGCCTTCCTTCTCGGGGCGGATGAGGTTGTTTGCCCGAGTCGGACAACCTCATCCGCCCCGAGAAGGGAGGCGGGAAAGACCCCGGTGGCCGGTGCCGGCTCCGGCTCCGGTATCGGCCCCGGCACCGGCACCGGCTCCGGTACCGGCTCCGGCCCCGGCTCCGTGTACCGGCTCCGGCCCCGGTGCCGGCCACCGGAGCGCTCTCCCCGCCGAGCGGAGCCGAAGGCGATCGCGGCGAGGCTGCGAAGCGCGATGCTCACGCGGCAGAAACGCCAGTGCGTTTTCGCCCGGAGCCGGAGCCGGAGCCGGAGCCGGAGCCGGAGCCGGAGCCGGAGCCGGAGCCGGAGCCCTTACCGGTTCCCGCCCCCCCGCGGCCGCTCGACCCGCCGCAGCATCGGATACCACTTCCCCGGCGCGATCTCCGGGAACGTGAACGCGTACGGGAACGGCGGCTCGTCCATGTTCATGTACCGCCCGTAGTGGCACGGTCCGCCCGGCTCGATGGCGGCGCGGGCGTGCATCTCGGACGGGAAGACGCGCGCGCAG
>JAUIEF010000139.1 GCA_030428785.1 bacterium | reverse complement strand
CGCCACCCCGCCGCCACTCCGGCGGACGGCCCCCCGCGCGTATCATCACGCGGTCGCGTCGCGCCGACCGGACCGGTCGCGCCCTCGGCGCGACGCCCGCCCACCTCTCCCGGAGCGCCCGCATGTCCCCCGCCCTCCGCCGCTCCGCGTCGCGGATCGCCGCCCTGCTCGTCCTCTCCTCCGCCGCGCTCGCCGCGCCCGCGGACGTCCGCAAGGGCGTCGGCCGCTACGCCTTCGAGGAGGTCGTGCTCGACAACGGCCTGCGCGTCATCTCGCTCGAGGACGACAGCGCGCCCGTCGTCGCCGTGCAGCTCTGGTACCACGTCGGCAGCAAGGACGAGCAGGTCGACCGCCAGGGCTTCGCCCACATGTTCGAGCACATGATGTTCCGCGGCACGGACAGGCTCGGCCCCAAGGACCACTTCCAGTTCATCCGCACCACGGGCGGCAACTGCAACGCGTACACGTCCTTCGACCAGACGGTCTACGTGCAGGAGCTGCCGAGCAACCAGCTCGACATGGTGCTGTGGCTCGAGGCGGAGCGCATGGCGTCGCTCAAGATCGACGAGGGCGGCTTCGCGACGGAGCGCAAGGTCGTCGAGGAGGAGCGCCGGCTCGGCCTCAACCGCCCGTACGGCCTCGTGCCGGAGACGGTGCTCGACTTCCTCTTCACCGAGCACCCGTACCGCTGGACGCCCATCGGCAAGATCGAGCACCTGCGCGCGTCCACGCCCGACGACATCCAGCGCTTCTGGGACACGTACTACGTCCCGAACAACGCGACGCTCGTCGTCGTGGGCGACACGACGCACGCCGAGGTGCGGCGCCTCGCGCAGAAGCACTTCGGCTGGATCCCGCGCTGCGCCGATCCGCCGCGCGTGACCGTCGTCGAGCCGCCGCAGGAGGGCCTCCGCCGCCTCGACATCGACGAGGACAACGGCCCCGTGCCCATCGCCGGCATCGCCTTCCACGCCGTGCCGCAGGGCCACCCGGACGCGCTCGCCCTCGACATGCTCATGCAGATCCTGGGCAACGGCGAGAGCAGCCGCCTCTACCTCGACCTCGTGCGGCGCAAGGAGGCCGCGGCCGTCGCGCTCGGCGCGTACGTGTCCTTCGAGCAGGCGGGCCTCGCGCTCGCGGGCGGCATCTCCATGCCCTTCGGCAGCGTGGACGACATCGTCGACGCCGTGTGGGAGCAGATCGAGCTGCTCAAGGAGGAGGGCGTCACCGAGGCGGAGCTCGAGAAGGTCCGCAACACGCTCTACCGCAACGAGGTCACCGAGTCGCTCACCGTCGCGAGCAAGGCCGGCGCGCTCGGCGAGGCCGCCGTGATCCAGGGCGACACGCAGCTCGCGAACACCTACCTCGAGCGCATCGCCGCCGTGACGCCGGCCGACATCCAGCGCGCGGCGAAGACCTACCTCGTCGAGGACCGCGCGAACGAGGTGCGCATCCGGCCGTCCATCAAGGGCATGTTTACGTCGATGCTCTCGCTCGCCGGCAACACCTCCGACATGGAGGACGAGGAGACGGAGGAGGAGCCGGAGGACGGCGGCGCGCGCGCGACGCCCACGGGCCCCAAGGCCGCCGCCGCGCGCCCCGAGGACTACCCCACGGCGCCGCCCGTCGCGCCCCCGCTCGACGTCGCGATCGACCTGGGCGGCGTGCGCAGCGAGCTCGAGAACGGGCTCGACCTCGTCGTCGTCGAGAACCACGAGGTGCCGTTCGTGAGCGCGACGCTGCGCCTCAAGGCCGGCGCGTACACCGAGGACCCGGAGCACCCGGGCACCGCGTCGATGGCCACGTCCATGGTCACGCGCGGCACGCTCGCGCGCGACGCCGAGGCGCTCGCCGAGGAGCTCGAGCGCCACGCCATCAGCCTGAGCGCCGGCGCCGACCACGACAGCGCGAACGTCTCCGTGTCCGCGGTGACCGCGCAGCTCGACCGGGCCATGCGGCTCTTCGCCGAGGTCGTCCAGGTGCCGCGCTTCGACGGCAAGGAGTTCGGCACGCTGCGCTCGCAGACCGCCACGGGCATGGCCGTCGCGGAGAAGACGCCCGAGGTGCAGGCCGACCGCGCCTTCGCCGCCGCGCTCTGGGGCGACCACCCGTACGGCCGCCCCGCCGAGGGCACCGCCGAGGACCTCGACGAGCTCGAGGTCTCGGGACTGCGCGACTGGTGGACGACCTTCGTGCGCCCCGAGACGGCGACGCTCTACATCGCCGGCGACGTGACGCCCGAGCGTGCGACGGAGCTCGCCGAGCGCTACTTCGGCGACTGGGAGGCCGAGGGCGACGCGCTCCAGCGCCCGCTCCCCGAGTGGAGCCGCCCCAAGAAGACGGCCATCACGCTCGTCGACCAGCCGGGCGCCGTGCAGAGCCAGATCCGCGCCGGGCACGAGGGCGTCGCGCGGCGCCACCCGCTCCACGCGACGGGCGTCGTGCTCACGCAGATCTTCGGCGGCGCGTTCACGAGCCGGCTCAACGACGTGCTGCGCGTCGAGAAGGGCCTCACCTACGGCGCGCGCGGCGGCCTCACGACGCGACGCTTCGGCGGCGAGTTCCGCGTGAGCACGTTCACGAAGACGCCGAAGACGGGCGAGACGGTGCAGGCCATCCTCGGCGAGGTCGAGCGCATGCGCGAGGAGGCGCCCTCCGGCGACGAGCTCGACAGCGCCGTGAAGTACCTCGCCGGGTCGTTCGCCGGGTCGCTCGAGACGCCGCAGGCCGTCGCGAGCCGGCTCTGGACCCTCGAGCTCGACGAGCTGCCCGCCGACTACTGGAACACCTACCTCGAGCGCATCGCGTCGACGACCTCCGAGGCCGTCGTCGCGGCGGCGCAGCAGCTCCTCGATCCGGAGCGGCTGCTCATCGTCGTCGTGGGCGACGCGAAGGAGGTCCAGGAGGACCTCGAGGAGATCGCGCCGGTGGAGGTCGTCACGACGGGCGGGTGAGGCGGGTCGCCCGCGGCGGGCGGCGCGGCGCCGGTCAGCGGCGCGCGCCGGACGTCGGTCGACGGAAGCGCGCACGCGCCGCCGCGACCCGCTCCCGCACCGCGCAGCCCGGGACGTGGTCGTTGACCATGCCCATGGCCTGCATGAGCGCGTACATCGTCGTCGGCCCGACGAACGACCAGCCCTCCTTCTTGAGCGCCTTGCCGAGCGCCTTCGACTCCGGGATCACGGCCGGCACGTCGGAGAACGCGTCGTCCTCCGGCTCGAAGCCCCAGAGGAAGGCGGCGAGGCTCCCGTGCTCCGCGCGCAGCGCCTTCGCGCGGCGCGCGTTGTTGAGCACGGACTCGATCTTGCCGCGGTGCCGGACGATGCCCTCGTCGCGGAGCATCCGCTCCACCTGACGGCTCCCCCAGCGCGCGACCCGGTCGACGTCGAAGCCCGCGAAGGCCGCGCGGAAGTTCTCGCGCTTGCGCAGGATCGTCAGCCAGCTCAGCCCGGCCTGGAAGCCCTCGAGGCTCACCTTCTCGAAGAGGCGGGTGTCGTCGGCGACGGGCATGCCCCACTCGGTGTCGTGGTAGGCGACGTAGAGCGGGTCGTCGCCGCACCACCAGCAGCGGGAGACGCCGTCGGCGCCGACGCGGAGCGGGTCGTCGGGGATCGGCATGGCGGCGGGATGCTACCGCACCGCGCGCCGCGGCGTGCGGGCGCCGCCGCCGGACGACCGGGCTCCCCGCCGCGGACCCCGGTCCGCGCGCGGCCGTCGGGTCACCGTCCCGTCGGTTGAACAGGCCGCGAGCGCTGCCGTACGGTGGACCGTCTCCGCACGCCCCGCTCCAGAGCCCTGATCATGACCGACGTCGCCGCCGTCTACGCCGCCCTCGCCGACCGCCACGCGGACATCCGGAAGCGCCTCGGCCGCCCGCTCACGCTCGCCGAGAAGGTGCTCTACAGCCACCTCGTGGACGACGGCGGCGCGCTGCCCGAGCGCGGCAAGACCTACGTCGAGCTCAAGCCGGACCGCGTCGCCATGCAGGACGCGACGGCGCAGATGGCGCTGCTCCAGTTCGCGATGACGGGGCGCCCGGAGGTCGCGGTCCCCAGCTCGGTGCACTGCGACCACCTCATCCGCGCGCACGTGGGCAAGGAGCAGGACCTCAAGGTCGCGAACGAGGAGAACGCGGAGGTGTACGCGTTCCTCAAGTCCGCGTCGCAGAAGTACGGCATCGGCTTCTGGGAGCCGGGCGCGGGCATCATCCACCAGGTCGTGCTCGAGAACTACGCGTTCCCCGGCGGCATGATGATCGGCACGGACAGCCACACGCCCAACGCGGGCGGCCTCGGCATGGTCGCGATCGGCGTGGGCGGCGCGGACGCCATGGAGGTCATGGCCGGCCTGCCGTTCGGCGTGCGCTGGCCCAAGCTCATCGGCGTGCACCTCAAGGGCCGGCTCGACGGCTGGAGCTCGCCCAAGGACGTCATCCTCAAGGTGTGCGAGATCCTCACCGTGAAGGGCGGCACCGGCGCCATCGTCGAGTACTTCGGCGAGGGCACGGAGAGCATCAGCTGCACCGGCAAGGGCACCATCTGCAACATGGGTGCCGAGCACGGCGCGACGACGTCGATCTTCCCGTTCGACGAGCGCATGGCGAAGTACCTCGAGTCGACGCAGCGCGCGGACGTCGCGCAGCTCGCGCGCGACCACGCCGCCGAGCTCGTCGCCGACCCGGAGGTCGCGGCGGACCCGGCGAGGTTCTTCGACCAGGTCATCGAGATCGACCTCTCGGCGCTGCCGCCCATGGTCGTCGGCCCGCACACGCCGGACCGCGCGCGCCCGCTCGACGAGCTCAAGGCGGAGGCCGCGGACGAAGGCTGGCCGGCCGAGCTCAAGGCCGCGCTCATCGGCAGCTGCACGAACAGCTCCTACGAGGACATGGAGCGCGCCGCGTCGCTCGCGCGGCAGGCGTCGGCCGTCGGGCTGAAGGTCAAGTCGCCGCTCATGGTGACGCCCGGCAGCAACACCGTCGACGAGACGATCCGCCGCGACGGCCAGATGCAGGCGCTCCAGGACATCGGCGCGACGGTGCTCGCGAACGCCTGCGGCCCGTGCATCGGCCAGTGGCAGCGCGACGACATCGAGAAGGGCGACGTCAACTCGATCATCACCTCCTTCAACCGCAACTTCAGCGGCCGCAACGACGGCAACCACGACACGCTCGCGTTCATCTCGAGCCCCGAGGTCGTCGTCGCGATGGCGCTCGCCGGGCGGCTCGACTTCGACCCGCGGCGCGACTCGCTCGAGGGCGCGGACGGACAGCGCGTCGAGCTCGCGCCCCCCACCGGCGACGAGCTGCCGAGCAAGGGCTTCGCGCCGAGCGGCACGGGCTTCGTCGCGCCGCCCGCCGACGGATCGTCCGTCGAGCTCGACGTCTCGCCGAGCAGCAAGCGGCTCCAGCTCCTCGAGCCCTTCGGCGCGCCCTCGCCCGAGCAGTTCGTCGACCTGCCCGTGCTGCTCAAGGTCAAAGGCAAGTGCACGACCGACCACATCTCGGCGGCCGGGCCGTGGCTGCGCTTCCGCGGTCACCTCGACAACATCTCGGACAACATGTACATCGGCGCGACCAACGCGTTCACCGGCGAGGCCGGCAAGGGGCGCGACCTCGTCTCGGGCGAAGACGGCAAGTCGTTCCCGAAGGTCGCGCGCCACTACAAGGCCGAGGGCACGGGCTGGGTGGTCATCGGCGACAGCAACTACGGCGAGGGCAGCAGCCGCGAGCACGCCGCCATGTCGCCGCGCTTCCTCGGGTGCAAGGCCGTCATCGCGCGGAGCTTCGCGCGCATCGCGGAGACGAACCTCAAGAAGCAGGGCGTCCTCGCGCTCGTGTTCGACGACCCGGCCGCGTGGGAGCTCATCCGCGAGGACGACCGCGTGAGCCTCTCCGGCCTCGAGGACCTCGGCCCGGGAAGCAAGCTCACGGTCTCCGTCGCGCACGCCGACGGCGGCACGGAGAGCTTCACCGCGAGCCACAGCCTGAGCGACCTGCAGGTCGAGTGGTTCCGCGCCGGCTCGGCCCTCAACTACCTTCGCGGCCAGGACGTCGCCGTCTGACGATCCGCCCGCTCATCGGCGGCCGGCCGGCATGCCGGATCCGGGGCGGGCCGGCGACCTAGCGATCGTCGCCGCCGAGGTAGCCGAGGGCTCGGAGCTCGTCGAGGGCCGCGCTGTCGGCGCTGCTGCTGCCGGCCGCGTCCTCGTCCTCCGGGTAGGTCGCGAGGAACCACTCGAGCCGACGGCGCAGTTCCGCGACGCGGTCGGCCTCCTCGGCCGCGAGGTCGCGCTCCTCGCCGGGGTCGTCCTCCAGCCGGAACAGCCGCGTCGCGCCCTCGCGACCGGGCCACGGCTCGATGAGCTTCCAGCCCTCGCTCTGCACGGCGCGCAGGTCGGCCTGGTACTGGGCGACACGCACCGCGCGCCCGTCGGCCAGCGGCAGGGGCCGGCCGGGCAGTCCGTCGGGGACCGGCAGGCCCACCGCGTGCAGGATCGTCGGCAGGAGGTCGAGCGACGACGCGGGCACGTCGCTCGTCCCGGGCTCGCCGCGCGGGCTGCGCACGAGGAGCGGCACGCGGAGCACCTCGCCCCAGAGCGCGAGGCCGTGCCCGTAGAGCCCGTGCTCGAGGAAGGCCTCGCCGTGGTCGGAGGTGAGCACGACGAGGTACGGCTCGTCGCCGAAGAGCGCGTCGAGCTCCTCGAGGAACCCGGCGACGGTCGCGTCCATGCGGCGCACGAGCCCGTCGTAGAGGTCGCGGACGTAGGCCCGGTCCGCCTCGGACAGCTCGAGCTCGCCCGCGTGCCACGGGTCGAACACCGTGTCGCGGTCCACGTCGACGCCGCGCAGCGGTCCGTCGTACGCCGGGTCGACGTCCTCCGCGACGTACTCGTAGGGCGCGTGGACGTAGTAGGTGTGCAGGAAGAGGAACACCGGGCGCTCGCCGTCGCGCGTCGCGAGGAACTCCCGCGCGGCGGACCAGTCGAGGTCCTTGGGGTCGCGCGTCTCGTAGACGTCGAAGCCGCGCTGGAAGCCGTAGGCCGTGCGCAGGTAGCCGCCCGCCGCGATGCCGCGCGTCTCGTACCCGGCGTCGGCGAGCCGCGTGACGAGCGTGTCCGTCCCGCCGCCCAGCGCGTCCGACGCGAGGTCGATGCCGTGCTGGTGCACCGCGAGACCCGTGAACATCGAGGCGGTGGACGGCAGCGTCCACGGCGCGGCGGCCGTGGCGTCCGGGTAGGCGACGGCGCAGCGCGCGGCCCACGCGTCGAGGCGCGGCGTGAGCCCGCGCTCGCCCCCGAGCACGCCGAGCGCGTCGGCGCGCAGCGTGTCGACGTCGACGAACACGACGTGCGGCCGGTCCGGCGCGCGCGTCGCCCCGCCGCGCAGCCGCAGCCCCGCGAGCACGCCGTAGTCGGAGACCGCGTCGCCCGACGGCCCCGGCTCCGTGACGAGGTGCAGGCTGCCGCTCCGTCCGCGCCAGGGCGTGAGGTCGACGATCGCGGTCGTCCACGCCGCCCCCACCGCGTCGCGCGTCACGGTGTGCTCCCACGCGCGCGTCCGCTCGCCGTCCGCCTCGACCTCCACGGCGAAGGTCATGCCGTCGGAGAGCCCGCGCACGCGCTGCACGACGCCGCCCGCGAGCGACCAGCCGTCGTCCGGCACGCCCACCGCGAGCTCGAGCCGCTCGGGGACGAGCTCCTCGAAGTCCCAGGCGAGCTCGCCCGACGCGGCGAGCAGCAGCCCCGTGCGCGCGACGTCGTCGAGCTCGCGCTGCGTCGCGAGGTCCGCCGGCGTCGGGTCGCGCCCGGTGACCAGCCGCCCGCGGTCGACGGCCGCGAACTCCGACACCGAGGACACCGAGCCCTCGAGCCCGACGTCGCGCAGCGGCTCGCCCGGCGCGCCGGTCGCGAGGACGAGCCCCTCGGTCGGGCGCCACACCGCGAGCCGCTCGGGCATGGGCGCGCCCGCGCCGAGGTCCCAGGCCGGCGCCGGCTTGCCCCCGAGGAGCGGCACGGGCAGCTCGCCGGCCTCGAGCAGCGGCAGCGGCGGCGCCGCCCAGTAGAGCGCCTCGCGGCCGTTCGCCTCGAGGATCGGCCCCCACCCGGCCGGCATGACGAGCACGCGCTCCCACGCGAGCGCGGGGATCTGCGCGCGCACGCGGATCGGGCCGCCGGCGAGCGGGCGCAGCGCGGGCGCGAGGTTGGCGTCCGGGTAGCGCACGACGCGCGCGGCGTCGAGGTGGTCGGTGAGCGCGTCGCCGGGGCGGAGGCCGTCGGGCGCCGGCTCCTCGGCCGCGCCGCAGCCCGCGACCCACGCCGCCGCGCACGCGAGCGCGCCGCCGACGAGCCTCGCGCGGAGCGGGCGCCGCCCGGCACGCACGCTTCTCGGAGCCGTCGCCCGGGCCGACCCGCCGCCGCTCGTCAGCTCGCGTCGCTCAGTCATCGAACCGTCGGCACCGTGCGCAGTCGTCGGGGACCCACAGGTCGGCGGACACCTCCGCCTCCGGCTCGACGTACCCGAGCTGCGCGAGCGCGTCGAGGAACGCCTGGTCGTCCTGCCGCTCCTCGCCCCAGTCGCGGTCGGGCACCTCGCTGAGCCACTCGACGAGCCGCGCGCGCATGCGCCGCGCCTCCTCCGGACGCTCGTCGACGAGGTCGTGCAGGCAGCCGGGGTCCTTCCGGATGTCGTAGAGCTCCACCTCGTGGAGCGCGCGCTCCCGCTCGACGAGGTGCAGCACGAGGTGCATGCCGCCGTGCGTCACCGACGCCGCGAAGCCGTAGCCCTCGATCGCGAAGCGCGGCTCCGCCGGTCGCGCGTCGAGCAGGTCGGCGCCGGGGAACGGGACGTCCTCGAGCCCCGCGAGGTCGAGCAGCGTGCGCGCGACGTCCGTGTGCACGACCGGCCGGTCCGTCCGCTCGCCGACGGGCACGCCGGGCCCCGCGAGCACGAGCGGGATGTGCAGCACGTCCGGGTACAGCCCCACGTGGTCGAACCACACGTCGTGCCCGCCGAGCGACTCGCCGTGGTCCGCGACGAGCGCGACGACGCCGCTCCGCACGCGCGGCCGCTCGAGCAGCCCGCGGAGCAGCGCGTCCTGCCCGCTGATCTCGGCGCGGTAGAGCGAGCGCGGCCAGTCCATGTCGCGCACGCCGTGGAACTCGGGCTTGAGCGCGGCCGGGTCGATGCCGGGGTCGGGCAGCGACGGGTCGCGCGGGTCGCCGCGCTCGGGCGGCCAGTAGCGCTCCGTCCACTCGGGCTCCGGCTCGTACGGCCAGTGCGCGTCGAACACGTGCACCCACAGGAAGAGCGGCCGCCCGTCGGCGTCCGGCAGCCAGCGGTCCACGTCGGCGATCGTCTCCACGGCACGGCGGCGCGGCTGCCCGCGCGGCCAGCTCATGCGGTCGAAGCCCTGGCCGAGCCCGCTGCCGTCGGCGCCGAGGTGCCGCGTGCTCACGGCGGCCATCGTCGCCCAGCCCGCGTCCGCGAAGGCCTCCGCGAGCGTGGGGGCCGCGTCCGAGAGCCGGCTGTAGTTGCTGCGCACGCCCGTCACGCGCACGGAGCGCGCCGTCATGAGCGCGGCGTGGCTGGGGTTCGTGACGTTCACCGGCGCCCAGCAGTCGTCGAACACGAGGCCGCGCGCGGCGAGCGCGTCCGCCGCCGGCGTCTCGACGTCCACGCCGTCCCGCGCGAAGCCCATGTGGTCGGCGCGGTGCGTGTCCGTCGTCACGAGGAGCACGGTCGGCGCCTCGGGGTCCGGCGCCACGAGCACGGGCTCCGCGACCGCGCAGCCGAGCGTCGCGCGCGCGCCCTCCGCGACGATGCGGAAGCCGATCGTCGCGCGCCGCCCCCACGCCGCGGACACGTCGATGCGCCGCGCCATCCAGCCGCCGTCCGGCTGCGGCTCGTGCGGCAGCGGCACGCTGTCGACGACCGCGCCGTCGAGCAGGCACTCGACGAGCGTCGGCCCGTCCGGGCGCAGCTCGGCGACGGGCTGCCCGTACGCGACGCGCAGCTCGGCGCCGGGCGGCACGCGCACCTCCGTCGACAACGGGCGCCCCGTGAGCAGCCCCACCGCGCGCCGCGCCTCGAGCCCGACGCGCACGAGCTCGCCGGGCGTCCCGGGCGGAGGCAGCATCGCCTCCGGCGGCACCTTGACGAGCAGCACGTGCGCCAGCGAGAGGAAGCGGTAGACGCCCGTGACGTGGAGCTCGAGCGCGTCGACCGGCGCCTCGAACCGCAGGGCCGGCGGCAGGACGAGCTCCGTCGTGAGCGCGCCGAGCCCGGCCGAGATCCGGTCGTCCGTCGGCACGATGCGCACGGGCTCCGTGCGCCCCACGACCCGGCCGTCGCGCAGCAGGTCCGCGCGCACGTAGCCCTGGCCGTCGAAGCGGCACGGCAGGTGGATGCGGTTGAAGAGCGCGGGGTCGAGCGTCCCCGTCCGGCGCAGGAGCATCGTCTCGCCCTTCTCCGTCGCCTTGAGGACGAGCTCGTGGGTCGGCCCGCCGTCGGTCTCCGCCTCGGGGCGGCGCACGAGCCGCTGGAACGGCGCCTCGACCTCCCAGGCGAGGGCGTCCTCCGCGAGCGCGAAGCTCTCCGCGACGGTCGGGGCCGTCGGGACCGGCTCGCCGCCGGCGCCCTCGAGCACGAGGCGCACGTGCGCGGGCGGGTGCCGCGCGCCGTCGCCGCACGCGACGAGCGCGAGCGCGGCCGCGGCGAGGAGGGCGGGGCGGACGAGCCGCCGGGCCGGGCGTGCGATCACCGGTCGATCACCTGTCACTGGACTGTCGGGCGGGCTCCGGCGCGTCGGCGCTCCCGGGTCGCGGGCTCGTCTTGCGACACGATACCCGATGCACCCACAATGCCGAGCGCACGGCGCCGCGGGGACGCGCGCCGCGCCGCGGTCGTCGTCGACGACCCGCGACCGCGAGGATGGCGGAACTGGTAGACGCGCCAGATTTAGGATCTGGTGGGGTGACCCGTGGGGGTTCGAGTCCCCCTCCTCGCACCATCGCTCCCCCGGCGCGCGGCCCCCGACCGAGCGTGTAGGCTGTCGCGCATGGACTTCGAGCGGCTGCGGCGGAACTGGGAGAACCTCGGACGCGCGGACCCCATGTGGGCCATCCTCACCGACGAGGAGTCGAAGGGCGGCGGCTGGGACGAGGACGCCTTCTTCGCGACGGGCCGCGAGTTCGTCGAGTGGCTCGCCGCCTGGCTCGGGCGCCACCGGATCGACGCGCCGCGCGGCGCCGCGCTCGACTTCGGCTGCGGCATCGGCCGGCTCACCCAGGCGCTCGCGCCCCACTTCGAGCACGTCACCGGCGTCGACGTGAGCGCGCCGATGATCGACCGCGCGCGTGAGGTGAACCGCCACGGCGACCGCGTCGACTACGTCTGCAACACGCGCCCCGACCTCTCGATCTTCCTGGACGCCTCCTTCGACTTCGCGCTCACGGCCATCGTCCTCCAGCACATGCGCGTGGACTACCAGCTGGCCTACCTGCGCGAGTTCCTGCGCGTCCTGAGGCCGGGCGGCGTGCTCGTCTTCCAGGTCGCCGTCGGCGAGCTGCGCCCGGGCGCCGCCCCCACGGCCCCCGCCGAGGAGCCGCCGGACGAGGCGCACATGGAGATCCACTGCCTCGAGCCCGCCGACGTCCGCGCCGCCCTGCGCGCCGCCGGCGGCCGCATCCTCCTCGAGGAGCCCGACCGCTGGGCCGGCGAGCACTGGGCGAGCGCCCACTACGCCGTCCTCCGCGGCTGAGCGCGCCCCGCGACGCCCCGACTCCGTCTCCGTCCCGACCGGCCCGTCAAGTCACCCCCGGCCGGGGACGAAGACCCGCTTCACCGACGGACGGTTCGCGCGACGGAGACGCCCATGCAGGACACCCGAGAACCCCAGGCGATCGTGGCCGAGAGACCGCGCACCCTGCTGGGTGTCCCCCTGCCGACGATCAGCTACTTCGTGCTGTACCTCGTCGCCATCGACACGTGGATGACCCACCACAGCCTCTCCCTGCGGCGCGGCGTCGAGCTCAACCCGCTCATGGACTGGGTCTACCACCACGGCGGCGTGCTCGTCTTCCTGGCCTTCAAGCTCGTGCTCACGGGCCTGTGCCTGCTGTGGATCAACCATCGCGCGCCGCGCGAGCAGGCGCGGATGGCAGCGCTCATCGCGCTCTCGATCTACCTGCCGATCGCGGGCATCCACATCATCGGGCTGTACAGGTGAACTGATCCGCGGACGTGTACGTGTACGGCCTCCGTGAACGTGCACGGCCCACGTGTACGTGCACGGCCCACGTGATCGTGTACGGCCCACGTGAACGTGCACGGCACGCGCAGACGTGAACGGGCCGGCGGCGCTCGCGGCTGGGAGGTCGGGCCCGGGACGTTCGGGGGGTCCTGCTCCCGGCGTGCCGCGGATCCGCCGAGGGCAATGAGCGCCGCTCGAGCGGTTCGCCCGCGCCTCGCGGCCGGGGCGTGAGCGGAGGGCGGGCGCGGAGGCCCCTCGTGGGTCGGACATCGGCACCGACACCGCCGCAACCCTCGGGCCGGCAGCGGCCGCCTGCTCGCTCGCCGTCCACGCGCTCGGCGCCCGTCGACGATCACGGCGTTCCACGGACGCGCCGGCCATCCACGCCCACTCAGACCGCACACGTGGGCCGTGCACCTTCACGGAGGCCGTGCACGCGGGCCGTACACGTTCACGTCGGCCGTACACGTGGGCCGTTCACGTACACGTCGGCCGTGCACATGCACGTACACGTACACGTCCACGTCCACGCCGTCTTTTCAGTGTCCCTCGCTGACGAGGTTGCGGTTCCAGCTCGGGATGACGACGCGGACCTCGGCGGTGCCGTCGGGGATGCACTGGCAGCTCAGGCGCGAGGAGTCCTCGAGGCCCGGGGCGTTGTCGAGCATGTCCTCCTCGGCGTCGGAGGACTCGTTGCAGGTCTCGAGGCCCGCGACGACGTGGACGTGGCAGGTGCTGCAGGCGCAGACGCCGCCGCACGCGTGGTCGATCTCGATGCCGTGTCCGCAGGCGACGTCGAGGATGCTCCCGGGCAGGCCCTCGTGCGTGTAGGGCAGGGCCTGCGGGTCGACCTCGACGACGCGCTCCCGCTCCTCGCCGTCCTCGCGGACGACGAAGACCATGCGGTACTTGTCCTGGGGCAGGTCCGCCTCGACCTGCTCGATGTAGGGGTTGATGCCACCCATCGCGGGCCGGATCTCCGGGAGGAAGGGGCCCGAGGATAGCGCGCCGGCTCCGGCGAGGCCACGGCTCGCGACCCGTCGGACGCAACCCGCGCCGGCCGCTGTCCTCGCGCGCGGAGGTCCCTACAATCCGGCCCGATGATCGACGTCAGCGGACTCACGAAGCGCTTCGAGCGGCTCGTCGCGGTGGACGCCCTCGACCTCGCGGTCCGTCCCGGCGAGGTCCTGGGCATGGTCGGCGTGAACGGCGCCGGCAAGACGACCTGCCTGCGCATGCTCGCCGGGATCCTGCCGGCGACCTCGGGCGAGATCCGCATCGCGGGCGAGCCCATGACCGGCGACTCCGTCGAGGCGCGGCGGCGACTGGCGTTCGTGCCGGACACGCCCATGCTCTTCGACGCGCTCACGACGCTCGAGCACCTGCTCTTCGTCGCGGAGCTCTACGGCGTCGAGGACCCCGGCCCGCGCATCGACGCGCTGCTCGACGAGTTCGAGCTCGAGGACCGGCGGCACTCGACGGCCACGGCGCTCTCGCGCGGCATGCGCCAGAAGCTCGCGATCTGCTGCGCGTTCCTGCACGAGCCGCCCGTGCTGCTCCTCGACGAGCCGCTCACGGGCCTCGACCCGCCGGGCCGCCGCCGCATGTGCGACGCCATCGCGGCGCGCGCGGCGGCGGGCAGCGCGGTCATCGTGTCGAGCCACCAGCTCGAGATCGTCGAGCGGCTCTCGTCGCGCTTCCTCATCATCCACCGCGGGCGCACGGTCGTGACGGGCTCGCTCGCGGACATCCGCGAGGCGCTCGGGCACGAGCCGGAGGAGGGCTCGCTCGAGGACCTCTTCCTGCGCGCCACGGGGCTCGGCGAGCGGCTGCCCGCGCCCGACGCGCCGCCCGCGGACCCGGGGCGCGCGCCTCCCGCGACCGACGCGCCCGCCGCGTCCGACACCCCCCCGCCCGCCGACACGCCCCCGCCCGCCGACGGGTCGCCCCCGTGAGCGGCGCGGGCTGGGAGGGGGCCGGCGCGCTGCGCACCCTCTACGTCATGCGGCTCCGCGCGAGCGCGCGGCGCTTCGCCGCGTCCCTGCGCAAGCCGCGGCGGCTCGCGGTGCTCGTCGTCATGACGGGGCTGCTCGGCCTCGTCGTCTGGGGCCAGTCCGTGAGCGGCCGCGCGAACGGCAGCTTCGCGGGCGAGGACGCCGAGCGCATGATCGCGATGCTGCTCCTCGTGTTCCTCGTGACGACGGTCGCGAACGCGCTCTCGAACGGCGTGCTCGCGTTCACGCCCGCGGAGATGCAGTTCCTCTTCCCCGCGCCGATCGGGACGCGCGCGCTGCTCGTCGGGCACGTCGCGGCCTCGCTCGTGAAGTCGACGACGGCCGGCCTCCTGTTCAGCATCTTCCTGCGCCCGTGGGACACGCCGTACCTGCGGTCCGTGTTCAGCTACCTCGTCCTGTTCCTCACGCTCATCCTCGCCGGGCTCGCGGCGGACCTGTCGGTCATGCACCGGGACCGCGCGGACCGGAAGCGCCTCGGACGGATCGTCGGCTTCGGCGCGCTGGCCGTCGCGGCGCTCGTCGTCGGCGGGCAGGCGCTCGCGGCGGGCGGATGGGACGCGGCCATGCTCGACCCGCTCGGCTGGCCGGTGCACCCCTGGACGGCGCTCTTCGTCACGTCGTCGGGAGCCGAGGCGGCCGCGTCGCTCGCGATCTGCCTCGGCGTCTGCGTGCTGCTCCTCGTGCGACCGCTCACCTTCCACGGCAACGTGCGCGAGTCGGCGACGCACAGCAGCGAGCGGCTCCACAAGCAGCTCCAGCGCCTCGCGAAGGGCAACGTCGGGCAGGACAGCGCCGAGCGCAGCAAGGGCCGCGTGCTCCCCATGCTCCCGCGGCTCGGCGGCGCGGGCCCTC
>JAUIEF010000138.1 GCA_030428785.1 bacterium | reverse complement strand
GCTGTCCCACGCCTTCATCCAGACGAACCGCAGCTGGAAGGAGGACCGCCGCTACCTCGCCGACGCCGGCCTCCCGACCGCCGAGCGTCTCAAGTGGACGCTCCTCTCGCCCGTCTACCACTTCGCCGAGTTCTACGGCTTCTGGAAGGGCGGCAAGGACGCGAAGGCCGACCGCAAGGGCCCGCTCCCGAAGCAGGTCCCCGCGCCGGACCGCCCGCTCAAGGTCCTCATGGTCGTCCACGGCTGGCCGCCCGACTCCTGGGCCGGCGTCGAGGTCCTCTCGCTCACCCTCGCGCGCGCCCTCCGCGACCGCGGCCACGAGGTCGTCCTCTTCATCCGCACGCCGGGCACGCCCGAGGAAGGGGACCGCACGCACCACGTCGCGGAGTTCGACGGCTTCCGCGTGCACCGCTTCGTGAACCGGCTCGCGTTCTCCGGCGTCGACGAGACCTACCGCTTCCGCCCCGCCGAGGACGCCTTCGACCTCGTACTCGCCGACGAGCGGCCCGACGTCGTCCACGTGCAGCACATGATCCACCTCTCCACCGGGATCATCGACCGCTGCCGCGCCGCCGACGTCCCCGTCGCCGTGACCCTCAGCGACTTCTGGGCGCGCTGCTCCAAGGTGCAGCTCATCCGCCCCGACCGACGCAACTGCACGATCCCGCCGCCGGGCCTCGGCTGCGCCGCCTGCGTCAAGGACAAGCCCGCCCTCGTCGACACCCTCGCGCGCGTCGACCGGCTGCTCGGCGCGCTCCCGGGGAAGTGGGCGGCGGGCGTCCCGCAGACGATCCCCACGCCGCGGCCGGGCCCGAAGAAGAGCAAGGAGGACGCCGCCTCGCTGCTCCGCCGCGAGACCTGGATGCGCGACGTGCTGCTCCGCGCCGACGCCCTCGTCGTGCCGTCCGTCACCCTCAAGCACTCGATCGCCGGCCTCGGCATCCACCCGGAGCGCATCGCGCTCTCCGCCTACGGCATGGACACCCGCTGGCTCGCCGACGGCCCGCCCGCCCGCACGCCCCGCGCCCCCGGCGCGCCGCTCCGCGTCGGCTTCGTCGGCAGCATCGTCTGGTACAAGGGCCTCGAGGTCCTCGCGCGCGCCGTCGCCGGCATGGCGCCGGGCGCCGCCGTCATCCACGTCCACGGCGACCACGAAGGCGGCAACGACCCCGTCGTCGCCGACGCCATCCGCGCCGTGACCGCCTCCGCCAAGGCCCTCGCCGGCGACCGCATCGTCTTCCACGGCCGCTTCGACCACGACGACCTCGGCGCCATCCACGGCGATCTCGACGTCCTCGTCGTCCCGTCCATCTGGCAGGAGGCCTACGGGCTCACCGTCCGCGAGGCCCACCTCGCCGGCACCCCCGTCGTCGGCAGCGACATCGCCGGCATCGCCGAGGGCATCGAGCACGACGTCGACGGCCTGCTCTTCGAGACCGGGAACCCGGAGTCGCTCCGCGCCGCCCTCGAGCGCCTCGTCGCCGACCCCTCGCTCGGCCCGCGCCTGGCCTCCGCCGCACCTCCCATCAAGACCGACGCGGACGAGGCCGAGGAGTGGGAGTGGCGCTACCGCCAGATCGTGTCCTGCCGGGGGCCCCGCGCCCAGAACCACGGAGCCCACGCGTCGTGAGCCTGCCGTCCGTCTCCATCATCCTCGTCAACCTCAACGGGCGACACCACTTCGAGAAGCTCTTCGAGTCGCTCCGCGCGGTCGACTACCCGGACGAGCTGCTCGAGGTCGTCGTCGTCGACAACGCCTCCGTCGACGGCTCCATCCAGTGGCTCGACAAGGAGGCCCCCGACGCGCGCACCGTCCAGTGCCGCCAGAACCACGGCTTCGCCGGCGGCGTCAACGTCGGCGTCGAGTCGTCGTCGGGCGAGGTCCTCGTCTTCCTCAACACCGACATGCGCGTCGAGCCCGGCTGGCTCAAGGAGCTCGTCGCACCCATCGTGAGCGGCGAGGCCGAGTGCACGAGCTCCATGACGCTCTCGTGGAACGGCCAGGTCGTGAACTTCGGCGGCTCCGCCATGAACTTCCACGGCATCGGCTGGCAGGTCGGGATGGGGGACCCCGACATCGACCGCTACAAGCAGCCGTGCGAGACGCTCTTCGCCTGCGGCGGCTCCATGGCCATCCTCCGCGAGGTCTACGAGGACGCCGGCCGCTTCGACGAGGACTTCTTCGCGTACTACGAGGACGTCGACCTCGGCTTCCGCCTCTGGGTCCTCGGCTACCGCATCCTCTACGTGCCGAGCAGCCTCGCCTACCACCACCACATGAGCACGAGCCGGCGCATCGACGTGCACAAGATCCGCCTGCTCCAGATGCGCAACCCGCTCTGGCTCGTCTACAAGAATTACGAGGAGCCCGTCCTCGCCAAGGTGCTGCCGGCCGCCATGCTCGTGCACCAGAAGCGCATGTCCTACGTCCTCGCCCTCGACGACGTCGGCTACCGCATCGACGCCCGCGACGCCCGCGGCCGCGGCAAGATGCACGAGGTCTTCCTCAAGATGCGCGCCAGCAAGCGCTCCGTCGGCATCCCGCCCCCGGCCAAGGCCGACATGCTCGCCATCAACGACTTCACCATGCTCATCGACGCCATGGCCTCCAAGCGCCGCGACATCCAGGCCCGCCGGCGCCGCCCGGACAGCGAGATCCTCCCCATGTTCAAGATCCCGTTCTGGGCCGTGGAGGAAGCCCCCGAGTTCTCGCACATGATCCGCGCGCTCATGGAGACCTTCCGCCTCGACGAGATCTTCGGCACCACGGAAGTCGTCGTCGACCCGCGCATCGCCTCCGACCGATAGACCGTTGTCACACGCACCCCGATCCACCGCCGCCCGGCCCCTCCGCGCCTTGATCGCTCCCGGACCATCCGGGATGATCCCGACCGCCCCGGGAACCCCGTCATGAAGCTCAGCGTCGTCATGCCGGTCTACAACGAACGGCAGACCGTCCGCACCATCATCGAGCGCGTCCTCGCGACGCCCCACGACAAGGAGCTCGTCGTCGTCGACGACGGCTCCACCGACGGCACCCGCGACGTCCTCGAGGAACTCGAGGCCGAGAACCTCCCCGGCCTGCGCATCTTCCTCCAGCCCCAGAACCAGGGGAAGGGCGCCGCCCTCCGCGAAGGCTTCAGCCGGGTGCAGGGCGACATCGTCCTCATCCAGGACGCCGACCTCGAGTACACCCCCGACGACTACCCCGCCCTCCTCAAGCCCATCGAGGAAGGCCTCGCCGACGTCGTCTACGGCTCCCGCTTCCTCGGCGGCGGCGCCCACCGCTGCCACCTCTTCTGGCACTACGTCGTGAACAAGGGCCTCACCCTGTTCTCGAACATGCTCACCAACCTCAACCTCACCGACATGGAGACCTGCTACAAGGTCCTCCGTCGCGAGGTCGCCGACCGGTTGAACATCGAGTCCAACCGCTTCGGCGTCGAACCCGAGATGACCGCCAAGATCTCCCGCATGAAGTTCAACGGGAGCAAGGTGCGCATCTACGAGGTCCCCGTCTCCTACTTCGGACGCGACTTCGCCGAGGGCAAGAAGATCGGGGTCAAGGACGGGTTCCAGGCCCTCTGGTGCATCGTGCGTTACAACCTGTTCTAGCGGGTGGGCGGACCGAGGGGGGCGCCTCGCGGCGCCGGGCGGGGCCAGGGCGCGCCGGCGCGGCGTTGTCGGGTCCTCGGCGATGCTTCGGCATCGCCTGCGGCCCTCCGCCTTGCTCCGACGCACCCTGACCCCGCCCGGCACCGCGATTCGCCCCCCTCGGCCCGCCCTGGGGGCGGGCCATTGGGGGGACGGTCGGGACGGTGGGTGGGGGCATGGGAACGCGGGGTGGGGGCATCGGAACGGCTGGTGGGGGCATGGGAACGGCTGGTGGGGGCATGGGAACGTCGGGTGGGGGCATCGGGATGGTGGGTGGGAGGGCTTGGCGGATCGGGCTCAATCGGGGGGTGGGGGTGGGTCGATAGGGAGGCGTTCCATCTCCCGGGGGCCGGACTTGGTCGTCTCACGCCACAAGCTGCTCGTCGCGTGCCGCGTGACCGTGCTCCTCGTCCTCGTGATCGCCGCGCTGCGCGCCGGGTTCTTCACCGTCTACCGCGTCGCCGGCACCTCCATGCTCGACACGCTCTTCGACGGGGACCGCATCCTCGTCGCCGACGAACCCTGGCTCGTCCACCCCGTCCGACCCGGTGACACCGTCGTCTTCGAGATCCAGGACGAGGTCCTCGTGAAGCGCGTCGTCGGCGCCCCCGGCGACCGCGTCGCCCTGCTCGCCGGCCACGTCGTCCGCAACGGACACCCCGTCTCCGAGCAGATCCCCGTCGCCTACAACGCCCACGACACGATGCACGAGGTCGAGCTCGGCCTCGGCGAGTACTTCGTGCTCGGCGACCACCGCGCCGTCTCCGTCGACAGCCGCGACTTCGGACCCATCGACGAGACCCAGATCCTCGGCAGGGTCGTCCTGCGCATGTCCGGCTCGGGCATCTCCACCGTCGCCGCCCTCGAGCGCCACCGGTAGACGGCCGCTCCGGGTTCCGCGCGAGGCCCGTCCGACACGCCCGGCGCGCGCGTCGCCCCGACCCTTGTGACGACGCCGCCCCTGCGGGACCATGCCCGCGATGGCCGTCCTCGCCAGCACCCTGCGCCGCTGCCTCCTCGTGCCGGCCGTCGCGCCGACGCTCCTCGTCGCGTGCGCCGCCGCCTGGCTCGCCTCCACCCTCGTCACCGCCAACCTCGGCGCCCACGAGCCCTTCCTCGCCGACATCCGCCAGGGCTCCCTGCTCTTCGCCGGCCTCCTCCTGCTCTCCCTCGCCGAACCGCTCGAGGTCGGACGCGACGCGCGCGACGGGCTCCTGCTCCTGCGCGCGCAGCGCGGACGCGGCTTCGCGCTCGTCGGCCGCTGGCTCGGCCTGCTCCTCGCCACGCTCCCCGTCGTCCTCCTCACCGCGCCCGCCGCCGGCGGCGCGCCCACCGATCCGGTGGCCCTGCTCGCCGCCCTCGCCGTCCTCGCGGCCGGCGGCCTGCTCCTCGGCAGCCTCCTCGGCCGCGGTCGCCTCGTGCCCGCGCTCTGGGCCCTCGCCGTCGCCGGCCACATCCGCCCGTGGCTCGCCGCGCACGACGCCGGCCGCGCCCTCGCCTGGCTGCTCCCCGACCTCACCGCCCTCCACGGCGCGCGCGGTCTGGGTCACGCCGCGCTCTGGATCGCCGCGGCGCTGCTCCTCGCCCACGCCCGCCTCGCGCGCGTCGCCGCCCGCGGACGCCCGGCCTGACCGACGGCCTCAGCCGCCCGGCCAGCCCGTCCGCGCCGCCCAGAGCTCGGCGACCGTCACGAGCATGACGAGCACCGCCGTCGGCCACCGCCGACCCTTGAGGTGCAGCAGGAGCGCCGTCATCGCCGCGAGCGCCGCGAGCGCCGCCCGGTCGAGCGACGTCACGACGTGCGCCGCCGTCGCCGCGACGTCCACCGGCGTCGGCGGGACCGCGAGCCGCTCGACGAGCGGCGCCGTGACGTCCCGCGCCTCCGCCGACCCCGCCCACGCCGCCCAGCCCGCGAGCCCGCCGCCGAGCAGCACGACGACCGCGCCGAGGAACAGGCCGCCCGTGACGGGCTCGTCGGCGCGCACCGGGCGACTGTCCGCGAGCGCCGCGCCCGCGAGCACCGCGAGGCCGGCCGTCGCGACGAGCTCGCCCGGCGCGGCGAGAGGGCCCCACGCCCCGCCCCCGGTCCACGCCCACGCGAGGCCAGCGACGAGCAGCCCGCGCCCGATCCACGGCGCGCGCCCGCGCACCCCGACGAGCCCCAGCAACGCGAGGCACAGCGCCGTGATCCCGACGTGCAGACGACGCGGGTCCTCGGGGCGCTCGGCGCGCTCGCCCTGCGCACGCAGGTCCGGCGTGCTCCTCGGCTTCGACGGCTCGCGCTCCTCCGCCGACGCCGGCACGCCCGCCGCCCCGCCGCCCGGCGCGCTCCAGGCCTCGGCGACGAGGTTGCGCGCGCCGTTCGGCAGCGGCGCCCAGACGTCGGGCATGACGAGCTCCGCGAGCCCGCGCGTCCAGGGCGCCGGCCCGGCCGCGGGCGCGCCCCCGAGCGCGAACGGCAGCGCCCCGAGCAGCACGAGCCCCGCCTGGAGCCCCGCGATCCGGCTCCGGGCCG
The DNA here is from genome assembly GCA_030428785.1 of bacterium. Lineage (GTDB taxonomy): Bacteria > Planctomycetota > B15-G4 > B15-G4 > B15-G4 > JAUIEF01. The sequence continues at coordinate 8,990 of JAUIEF010000138.1, read as the reverse complement.
CCCAGCCCGTGAGGACCGCGACCGCCGTCGCGCCCCCGACGATCCAGCCCCACGGCTCCGTCACGCCCCGCGCGACCGCCGGGTCTTCTTCGCCACGACGACCATCTCGTCGAGCAGGTTCACGTAGGGCGCGAAGCCGCGCAGCAGGAGCAGCGGCGACGCGAGCGCGCTGAACACCGGGTGGAGCTTGCCCACGCGCTCGACGAGGAACGACATCGACACGTACTTCCCGCCGCGCCGCGGCGTGTTCTCGAGCACCTCGAAGCCCGCGAGGTCCAGCAGCCGCGACAGCGTCTCCGGGTGGAAGTGGTAGAGGTGCTCCTCGTGCTTGTAGTGCTGCCAGTTGCGGCCCATGAGGCGCGCGAAGCGCGAGGACACGTCCTGCGTCTCGAGCACGAGCACGCCGTCGTCCTTCAACAGGCGGTGCACGACCTCGAGGTGCCTCACCGGCTCCTCGAGGTGCTCCACGACGTCCCACAGCGTCACGACGTCGAAGGACGCCGGCGGCAGGTCCACCGTGAGCAGGTCGCCGCGGTGCATGTCGTCGAGGCCGAGCTCCCGCTCCGCGTACTCGATCATGGGCCGCGCGATCTCGATGCCCGCCGTCGACCAGCCCTTGTCGCGCATGACCTTCAGGAAGAAGCCCGCCGCGCAGCCCACGTCGAGCACGCGCCCCGGCGTCGGCTTGTACCCGTCGACGAGCGTCGCCCGGCGCCGGTACGTCCGCAGGTAGTTCTCCGCCTCCGACAGGTACTGCGCGTAGCCGAACTCCTTGGCTCGGTCGCTCTCCCAGTACTCGTCCTGGTACATCTCGTGGAGCCGGTCGGACGGCAGCCGCGGGTTCACGTAGACGAGCCCGCAGCGACGGCACTCGACGACGCGGTACGGGTCGTCACGGAAGCGCAGCCGCTCCTCGTGCACGCCGCAGAAGAGGCACGGCATCTCGCGCATGCCGGGGTCGGCCGGCGGCGACGACGCGTCCCCGGGCGTCACCCGAAGTACTCGTCTCCCGCCGCGATCTGCTCGTGGTCGATGGCGCTGTCCTCGAGGATGCGCCGGGCGACGGCGTGGCCCATCGCGATGGAGTGGTCCATGTTGCCGTACCGGAACAGGCCCTGCCGGCCGGTCGACAGCATGTTCTTGTAGGTGCGCAGGTAGTCGATGAGCGAGCGGACGTGCCCGCGGTACGTGAGGTCGTAGATCGGGTACGCGTAGTCGACGCGCTTCACGAAGCCGCCGTCGCGCACCTCCGTCGGGTCGAGGAGCTTCAGCGTCGCGAGGTTGTCCGCCGCGAGCTTGATGAGGTCCTCGTCCGCCATGTTCCAGTAGTTGTCGCCGACCGTCGCCGTGATCTCGGCGCAGACCATCGTCTTGCCGGCCGGCGCCGTCTCGCGCGAGAAGTTCGTGAACTCGCTGATCCGGTGGACCGCGATGTGCTCCTCCGGGATGTACACCCAGTGGTCGGGCGTGAGCGTCTCGCGGTCGAGCATCAGGTACACGAAGACGATGCCCTTGTGGATGAGCCCGTCCACCGCGTCGTGCACCTCCTTGGGCACGCGCTCGCCGAGCATCGGCACGAGCATCGTGAGCGGGATCGTGCTCACGACGAGGTCCGGCTCGAGCACGTGGTCCCGCCCGTCCTTCTCGTAGTGCACCGCCGTGACGCGGGCGCCCTCGCTGTCGAGCTTCGTGACGCGCGCCCCGCAGATGACCTCGCCGCCGTCCTTCTCGATGAGGCGCCGGTACCCCAGCGAGAGCGCGCCGATGCCGCCCGTCTTCGGGTACAGGAAGCGCGACACGTACGTGCGCGGCACGTTCTTCGGCTTGAAGAGCGTCTTCTTGACCGTGTCCCAGAGCGAGAGCAGCGAGATGCGCTGCGCCGCCCAGTCGGCCGAGATCTGCGTGCACGGGATGCCCCACGCCTTGCGCGTGTACGTCCCGAAGAAGAGCTCGTAGAGCGTCCGGCCGAACCGCTTGACGATCCAGTTCTCGAAGTTGTCGTCCGGGATGGGGGAGATCGCGTTCCGGACGCGCACCGCCATGTAGTCGAAGAACGACCGGAAGATGAGCCACGGCGAGAGCTGGATGACGTTGCTCGCCTTGAGCGGGTAGTCGAAGAACGCCCCGCGCATGTAGATCCGCGACAGCCGGTCCCGGTAGTCCCAGTTGCCGTCGAGGACCATCTTGAAGTGGTCGTTGAGGGCCTCGAGGTTGCTGTAGAGCCGGTGGGGGCCCAGGTCGTAGGTGTACCCGGCGTTCTCGTACGACGACGCCAGGCCGCCGACCTCCGCGCGGGACTCGACGACGGTCACGGACCAGCCGGCCTCCGTGAACTTCTGGGCCGCGGACAGCCCGGCGAGCCCCCCTCCGAGAACGGTCACGCTGCGGGCGTTCGACATCGGTCGTGGGGCGGGGGCTCGGGCGGCGAGGAGCGGGGACGCCGACGGATCGGGCGCCCCGCGGGCGGAGACGCGGGAACGGAACTCTACCCGATCGGCCCACCCGAGGCACCGACGTGAGACGCATCGCCGACGGCCCGCCGCCGCCGCGCGCGAGCGGCCGCCGGCGGTGAGGCGCCCATCCACCGCGCTCGATGCGAGTCGGGCGCGTCCCGACCCACCCGCCCGCGCGTTGTCCCGTCCCCGGCGACCACCTATGATCGCCCGCCGTCCGGCGGAGGACCCCCGTCCTCCCGGCGCGCGAGGAGCCTTTCCGGGAGGCTGTCCGGTGTCCACGTCGAGAGCGCGCGCCTCCTGGATCGCGCTGGCCGTCTTCGCGCTGCTGGCGGCCTGGCTGCTGCGCGACGGCCTCGGCTCCGGCCGCGTGCTCATCGCGCACGAGTCGCTCACGCGCTCCGCGCCGTGGAACAAGGTCCTCGAGCACCCCGAGGCCCACAACAGCTACCTCGTCGACCAGCCGCGGATCTTCTACCCGTACCTCGTCGAGGCCGCGCGGGTCTACGCGGGGGAGGCCGACGCGCTCTGGACGTCCCGCGGCGGCGCCGGGCAGCCGTTCCTCGGCAACATCACGAGCTCGCTGCTGCACCCGCTCACGCTGCTCGCCGCGGTGTTCGACGTGCGGTGGGTGCCGTGGCTCCAGGGCTGGCTCGTCCTGACGCTCGGGGCGTTCTTCACGTGGCTCTTCCTGCGGCGCCTCGACCTCTCCGTGCCCGCCGCCGGCCTGGGCGCCGTGGCGTTCGGCTTCGGGGGGCACCAGGTCCTGTGGCTCCAGTACGCCCTGTCGCACACGCTGCTCGCGCTGCCGTTCACGTTCTGGGCGGTGGAGCGGCTGTCCTCCGACCCGAGCCGCCGCCGCGTCGCGGTGCTCGCCGCCGGGTTCGCGCTCTTCGTCCTGGGCGGGCACCCCGAGACGGGATACGTCGGCGGGCTCGTCGCCGGGCTCTGGGCGCTCTACCGGCTGTGGGACGCCCACGGTCGCATGCTCGTGCTCGGGGCGGGCGTGCTCGCCGTCGTGCTGTCCGCCGTCCAGTGGGCGCCCTTCCTCGAGTACGTCCGGGAGAGCCACGGGCTGCACCTGCGCGAGCTCGAGACCTCGCGGCTCGAGGCGGGCGAGATCACGCTCGCGGCGGTGACCTACGCCGTGCTGTTCCTCGTGGCCGTGGCGATCCTGCGCTCGTCCGCGAGCCCGGGCTTCATGAAGCGCGTCCTCGCCGTCGCGGCCTGCGCGCTGGGCATCGTCATGGCGCGTCGCATGGGCATGGCCGTCTCGAGCTCCGTGATCCTCCTGCCGGAGCTCTACGGCAACCCGACGGGCGGCGGGACCTTCACCGCCGCGCAGGACTTCCCCGGGCTCAACGCCGCCTACGTGGGCGTGCTCCCGCCGCTCCTGCTGACGCTCGGGTTCTTCGTCGGCATGGGGCACGGGTTCATCCGGTTCTTCGCGATCGTCGGGCTCCTGCTGTGGGGCACCGCGTTCCACCTGCCCGGCGTCGAGGGGCTCGTGCGCCTCGTGCCGGGGCTCTCCGAGGTGGCGCCCACGCGACTGCTCGGCCCGGTCGGCTTCTGCACGGCCTGCGGCGGCGCGATCGTCGTCGAGCGGCTCAGCAAGCGCGGCGTGAAGCCCGGCGTGCTCCTGGGCGTCGGCCGCCTCGCGGTGACGCTCGTGCTCGCGCTGCTCCTCGCCGCGCTCGTGCTCGAGCTCCCGTTCACGGAGGACGACCGCCCGGCGGTGCGCAGCGCGGGCTTCCGCAGCCCCGACCCCGACTTCGTCTTCCCCGGGCGCGCGTCCGTGCCCATCTGCCTCGACCTGCGCGAGCCCGTGGACGACCTGCGCATCGTCGTGGACGGTCAGGTGCTCCGGTCGGGCACCGCCGCCGCGACGCTGCCCGGGCACCCGTTCCGCCAGTCGCTGCTCACGCACCGGCTCGAGGAGGGGCGCCACCGGCTCCGGGTCGAGGCGTGGGACGGGGACGAGCTGCTCGTCATGGCGGACCAGCCGCTCCAGGTCGGCCGCGAGCGCCGCGTCTCGACGCGCGACCTCGGCATGGTGGCGCTCGCGCTCGGCAGCCTCGGCTGGCTCGTCATGCGCAACCGTCCGCGCGGCCCGTGGGTGCTCGCCGCGATCGCGCTCGTCGACGTGGTGAGCCTCGGCGACGGCTACAACGTCGCGAGCGACGTCGAGGACCTCTTCCCGCCGACGGAGACGGTCGCGTTCCTCCAGGCGCAGGAGCCGCCCTTCCGGATCTTCACCGAGGGCACGATCCTCCCGCCGGACACCCAGTTCGTCGTCGGCGTCGACCACCTGCTCAGCTACGACAACCTCGGCTACGCGCGCACGCACCAGTGGCTCCAGCAGGTGCCCATCGCGATGGACGCGTTCGCGAGCTTCAGCTTCGACCGCGAGAACGTCGGCTACGGCAGCCGGCGCTTCGACACGCTCGACGTGCGCTACGTGCTCACCGACACGGGCACCGACCTCTCCGACGTGCCCGGCATGCAGCTCGTGCACGAGAGCGAGACGCGCGTCTGGGAGAACACGGACAACCGCGGGCGCGCGTACGTCGTGGGGCACGCGCTCGACCTGCACAGCGACCCGCTCGAGAGCCTCGTGCAGGCCGACCCCGGGCGGACCGCGCTCTTCGAGACGCTCTTCACCGGCGACCTCGGCGGCTCCGGGCGCGTCGTGTCCGTGGACCACCGCGGGCGGGAGATCGAGGTCGTCACCGAGACCACCGGCGACACCGTGCTCGTGCTCGCCGAGAACAAGGCGCCCGGCTGGACCGCGACCATCGACGGGGGGCCGGAGCTCGAGACGCGCTACGCGAACCTCTCCTGGCACGGGCTGCCCCTGCCGGCCGGCCGGCACACGGTGCTGTTCCGCTACGACCCGCCGAGCTATCGATGGGGCCTCCGGCTGTCCGTCGCCGGCGCGATCCTCTGGCTCTTCATGCTGCTCTTCCCGCGGCACATGTCCTGAGGGACGCCCCCCCGACCGGCCGTCGGAGGCCGGCGTCGGACCCCCGTCCCCCTCCCCGCGCCGCCCGATCCGGACCCCTCCCCGGCGCGGCGCCACCCCCCGCGGGGCCCGTCGGCCGGCGTCCACGGGGCGGCCCCGGTCCCCGGTCCGGACCGTCCCTCCTCAAGGCCCGTCGGAGGGCCTCCCGATAGGGATCCCTGCCCTCCGGCCCTCCCAGGATGGTCCCATGCACGACGACCGCCACGACGAACGCCCCGTCCGCACCCCCCGCGAGCTGTCCGAGGACGACGGCGCCCCGATCGCCGGGCTCCCGCCGTACATCCAGCTCGCGCGCCGCAACGACTCCCGGTCGCTGTGGCAGGACCTCCACTGGACGGGGACGCTCTCGACGTACCTCGAGCTCGTGCAGGAGGAGCCGCGCCTCGCGCGCAACGCGTTCCAGCGCATGTACGACATGATCCTCGGCTTCGGCGTCGACCAGCCGCCGCCGGGCAGCGGGCGCCCCGTGCACTACCGCTTCTTCGAGGACCCGTTCGACAAGGGCCGCGACGCGATCTTCGGCATCGAGCAGCCGCTCGCCGACTTCGTGGCGCACCTGCGCGCCGCCGCGCACGGCCTCGGACCGGAGCGGCGCGTCCTCCTGCTGCACGGCCCGGTCGGCAGCAGCAAGTCGACGATCGCGCGGCTGCTCAAGCGCGGCCTCCAGGACTACACGCGACGCGGCGAGGGCGCGCTCTACAGCTACCGCTGGCTGCTCGACGGCGAGGTCGTCGAGTGCCCGATGCACGAGGACCCGCTGCACCTCCTGCCGGAGGAGGTCGTCGGCCCGGTGTACGCCGACCTCAACCGCCGCTACGACGGCGACTACGAGCTGCGCCCGACCGGCGAGCCCTGCCCGCTCTGCCGCTTCTACATGGAGCGCATCCTGCGCGAGTCCGGCGGCGACTTCGCCGCGGTCGAGCGCTCGGTCGAGGTCTACCGCATGACGCTGTCCGAGCAGGATCGGCGCGGCATCGGCACCTTCCAGCCGAAGGACGAGAAGAACCAGGACTCCACCGAGCTCACCGGCGACATCAACTACCGGCGCATCGCGGAGTTCGGCAGCGACAGCGACCCGCGCGCGTTCAACTTCGACGGCGAGTTCCACGTCGCGAACCGCGGCATGATCGAGTTCATCGAGATCCTGAAGCTCGACGTCGCCTTCCTGTACGACCTGCTGGGCGCGACGCAGGAGCAGACCGTCAAGCCGAAGAAGTTCGCGCAGACGGACATCGACGAGGTCATCCTCGGGCACACGAACAGCCCCGAGTACCGGCGACTCCAGGGCAACGAGCTCATGGAGGCCTTCCGCGACCGCACCTGCAAGATCGACATCCCGTACAACCGGCGCTTCAGCCAGGAGGTCCGGATCTACCGCAAGAGCTTCGGCACGACGGCGTGCGCGGGCCGGCACATCTCGCCGCACGCGCTCGACGCCGCCGCCATGTGGGCCGTGCTCACGCGGCTGCACGAGCCGAAGAACGCGAGCATCTCGCTCATGCAGAAGATGCGGCTCTACGACGGGCAGTCCGTCACGGGGTTCACGAGCGCCACGGCCGTCGAGCTGCGCCGCGACGCCGAGGACGAGGGGATGGAGGGCATCTCCCCGCGCTACGTGCAGGACCGCGTCGCCGCCGCGCTCGTCGCGGACGGCGCGCCGCCCTGCCTCACGGCCTTCGACGTGCTCGACTCGCTCGAGGCCGGGCTCGCGGGCCACCCGCTCATGGACAACGAGGACCGGCGCCGGCAGTTCACGGAGCTCATCTCGCTCGTGCGCGAGGAGATCGAGGAGACCATCAAGCACGAGGTGCGCGAGGCCGTGGTCGCCGACACCGAGGCCGTGCGCCGCCTGTGCTGCAACTACGTCGACGCCGTGACGGCGTTCGTGCGCGGCGACGGCCAGGGCGACGAGCGGCTCATGCGCTCCATCGAGGAGAAGATCGGCGTCACGGAGTCGCGCAAGTCCGACTTCCGGCGCGAGATCGTGAACTACATCGACGCGCTCTCGGCGCGCGGCGAGAGCTTCACCTACACCTCGAACCCGCGCCTGCGCTCGGCGCTCGAGCTCAAGCTGTTCGAGGACAGCCGGGACACCTTCAAGATCACGGCCGGGTCGAGCACCGTCGTGGACCGTGACGTGCTCGAGAAGGTCGAGGTCGTCGCCGGGCGGCTCGTGCGCGACGCCGGATACTGCGAGGCCTGCGCCAGCCGCACGCTCGAGCACGTCGCCGGCGTGTTCGCGCGCGGCGACGCCAAGCCCGTCGCGCCGGAGCAGGACGCCTCGTCGTGACCGACGGCGGCCGCATCGAGCGCGACCGGCGGCGCTTCGAGGAGATCGTCCGCGGTCAGATCAAGCGCGACCTCAAGCGCTACGTGACCGGCAGCGAGATGATCGGCCGGCGCGGGCGGCAGCTCGTGTCGATCCCCGTGCCGCGCATCGAGCTCCCGCGCCTGCGCTACGGCAAGAACGGCGGCGGCCAGGGCGCCGGCGAGGGCGAGGGCCAGGGTGACGGCAGCGCCGGCGAGGGGGAGGCCGTCGGGACGGCCGGCAGCGAGCCGGGCCAGCACCTCCTCGAGGTGGAGCTGCGCCTCGAGGAGATGGCCGCCATCCTCGGCGAGGAGCTCGAGCTGCCGAACATCCAGCCGCGTGGTCGCGCGCGCGTCGAGGTCACGAGCCGCAAGTACAACAGCGTGAGCCGCACCGGTCCGCGGTCGCTGCGCCACATGCGGCGCACGATCAAGGAGACGCTCAAGCGGCAGATCGGCGACGGCACCTACGACCCGGACGACCCCAAGCTCGTCCCCGTCGCGGACGACCTGCGCTACCGCACGTTCCGCGAGGTCTCCACGCCCGACCACGCCGCGATGATCCTCTACATGATGGACGTCTCCGGCTCGATGGGGCGCGAGCAGAAGGAGATCGTGCGGCTCGTGTCCTTCTGGATCGACACCTGGCTGCGCAGCCAGTACCGCAGCCTCGAGACGCGGTACATGGTGCACGACGCGGCCGCCAAGGAGGTCGACCAGGACACCTTCTACCGGCTGCGCGAGTCGGGCGGCACGAAGATCAGCTCGGCCTACGAGCTCGCCGCCGGGATGCTCGAGGAGGAGTTCCCGTCGAGCGACTGGAACGTCTACCTCTTCCACTTCTCGGACGGCGACAACTGGAGCGGGCGCGACACCGAGAAGTGCCTCGGGCTCCTGCGCGACCGCCTGCTCCCCGGCGCGAACATGTTCTGCTACGGGCAGGTGAAGAGCGCCTACGGTTCCGGGCAGTTCATGAAGGACCTCGACGCGTCGCTGGCCTCCGACGAGCGCGTCATCTCGTGCGAGATCCTCGACCGCGAGGGGATCCTGCCGGCCATCAAGACCTTCCTCGGCAAGGGGCTCTGACGTGTCGAACCTCCCTCCGTCGCTCGCCGCGCTGCAACGCTATGTCGAGGCGCTCGCCCGCGGCCAGGGCCTGCGCTTCCCCGAGGTCGTGTACGAGATCGTCGACCACCGGCAGCTCAACG
>JAUIEF010000137.1 GCA_030428785.1 bacterium | reverse complement strand
ACGGGCTCGCCACTCGACACGGGCACGGCCACGGCCTTCTTGGCCTCCGGCTCGGCCTCGGTCTGGGCCTGGTCGCCGGCAGCGGTACGCTGGCGCGCGAGCTCCTGCATGAAGTCGCGGTTGTCGAGGCCGGCCTGCACGCCCGCGTCGATGCCCGACTCCGCCTCCAGGCCCGGATAGGCGCTGGCGCGGTTGTGGTCGAAACCGGTGGCGATGACGGTGATCTGCAGGTCGTCACCCATGCGCTCGTCGATGACGGTGCCAAAGATGATGTTGGCGTCTTCGTCGGCGGCTTCATCGCGGCGGGGCCGGCGGCCGCGCTCGCGGGGCTGCACGCCGGCGCGCCCGCGCTGCCGCGGCTCGTCGCGGAGGCCGTGCCCATCGTGCCCGGTCGCGAGACGGTGGCGGCCATGACGGCCGGGGCGTGGGGGCTCGCGGTGGGCGGCGTGGACCGGCTCGTCGACGCGGCGACGGAGGCGGCGGGCGCGGACGCCCGGCTGCTCGTCGCGGGCGGCTGGGGCGAGGCGTGGCTCGCGGCGAGCCGCCACCGCGCGCGTGGGCGGTTCGACGCGGGCCTCGTCCACCGCGGCATCCGCGCCTGGGCGGAGCGGTGATCCGTCGGCTCAGCCCGGCGGGGGCGGCGGCGGTGGCCGTGCTGCTCGTCGAGCGGCCGGTTCCGCCGCCGCTGCGCCTCGAGGACGCCCGCGGGGCGCGCCGCGACTGGCCGGGGGCGGGCGACGTGCGGCACGGGCTGCTCCGCGCCGGCGACCTCGTCGACGACGTGCTCGTCGTGGGGCGGGACGACGCGGTGGAGCTCCACGTGCACGGCGGCCCGGGCGTCGTCGCGGCGGTGGAGGCCGCGGCCGGGGGCCCGGCGGACGCCGGGGAGCCGCCGGAGGTGCCGGACGGTCCCCGCGCCGCCCGCGCCCGGGCGAGCGTCCTCCACGGGCGGCTCGCGGCCCTCGGTCGGGCGCTCGCGGCGGGCGAGCGCTCCGAGGCCGTCCTGCGCGAGGCGCGTGCGGTGCTCGCGCGCGCCCCGCTGGCCCGCCGGCTCGTCCGGCCGCCCGTCGTGCGGCTCGTGGGGCACGCTCTTCAACGCCCTGCTCCTCGAGGACCGGGCGCTCGTGTCGCCGCGGGAGGGGACGACGCGCGACACGGTGACCGCCCGCTGCCGCCTGGCCGGCGCCACGATCCGGCTCGAGGACACGCGGGGCCGGGCGACGCCGGACCCCGAGGCCCCGGGCGCCGACCTGCTCGTGCACCTCACGTCGGCGGACGGCGAGGCCGCTCCCCCGGAACGGTCCCGCGGCGGTCCGCCGGTGCTGCGGGTCGCTGGAAAGGCCGATCTGCGGGCCGGAGCGGGCGGTCCGGCGGTCTGCGGCCTCACCGGGGCGGGGCTGCCCGCGCTCCGCGCCCGGATCACGGCGGCCCTGGGGCTCGCGGGCGGGGCCGGGGACGACGTCCTGGCGCCCGTCGACCCCGCGCTCCTCGAGGCGGTGCGCGCGCTCCTGTCAGGGCGTGACCTCGCTCTTCGTCGAGGCGCAAATGGCCTCGAAAAGGTACGCTAGGCGTCGTTCACGCCGTCCGGCGTCCCCCGACCGCCCCGAACGCACGACGATCCCCCGCCCCGAGCGGCGGGGGCCCGGCCCCGGATCCGGCCCCGCTCTCGCGGGTCACGCCGCCCGAGGACCGTCGTCGTGACCGGTGCGGCGAGGTCCCCGGACGAGCGCCCTGCACAGCGGAGTGACACCATGTCGCGTTCCTTCCTCGGACGAGCGATCGTCGCCGGTCTCGTGTTGCTGACGGCGGCCTGCGGTGGAGGAGGCGGGGGTGGCGGCGGCGGCGCGATCAACGCCGACGACGACGTCACGCTCGACCCGACGGTGGACTTCTTCCTCACGGGGGCGTCCTTCGCGCGACCGATCCTGGGCTTCGACGGCGAGCTCACGCAGCTCGTGAACCCCGCGTCGCTCTACGAGGTCGACCCGCTCACGGGCATCGCGCTCCCCGGCTTCCCCAAGGTGCTCAACCAGGGCGCGTCGCTCGCGTCCCTCGCGACGCTCAACCTCGCGCAGATCCTCGATCCGCTCACGCCGCAGGTGCCGCTCGTGCCGCGCAACGCGGCGATCGTGCTGCGCTTCTCGATGCCGGTCGACGCGACGACGCTCAACCTCACGGACGACCCCGCGGGCGACAGCGACCTCATCACGACCGCGAGCACGGTGCAGATCCGCCGGAAGAGCGGCGAGATCGTGCCGGCGCGCGCGTTCGTGGACGGTCCGCGCGTCGTGATCCTGGGCATCACCGAGGACACGCTGGGCTTCGAGGCCAGCCCGCTCGTGTTCGACCAGACCGGCACGGTGGTCGAGGACTCCACGGGCTTCCTGCGCATCACGCTCGGCGGCGGCGTGGGGACCGGCACGCTCCGGTCGACGACCGGCGTCGCCGTCAAGGCGCGCGTCGACCGGCTGGGCAGCACGCTCCGGCCGCTGCCCGTGAACCCGGGCAACAGCGCGCTCGACGCCATCGTGCAGCAGACCGACACGGGTACCGTGACGTTCAACGGCTTCCTGCCCGACCTCACGGCGCCGCGCGTCATCCGGCCCGTCATGCTCGCCGGGAACGTCGAGCTCATCGGATTCGCGGGCTCCCAGGTGGAGATCCGGGACAGCTCGCTCCCGACGCTGCCCAACACGGCGGCGAACGGCGGCGACGGCGAGTGGGCGAACGCGCGGCTCGAGATCACGTCGGTCGGCGGGTCCAGCCAGTACGAGGTCGAGTCGAACCGCAACGAGGGCGGCGTGGCGGTCTTCCGCCTCAAGCCGGGCCAGGTGCTCGACGCCGCGGTGGCCGTGGGTGACGTCTACGAGCTCTCGCGCACCGAGTTCTTCGAGCCGGTGCCGCCGCCCTTCCCGTCCGACTCGGCGCAGCTCGCCGCGGTGACCGTCGACCCGGTGAACGTGCCGCGCGACCCGAACGACCCGCAGGACCTCCTCAACAGCGACCTGCGGTACTTCGTGCGCATGTTCGACGAGGCGGGCGTCGAGCAGACCGACCGCTGGAACCCGTCGACGGGCACCTTCCTGTCGGTGCCGCCGAAGAGCTCGCTCCGCGTCCGGTTCAGCGAGGCGATGGACCTCGCGAGCTTCAACGCGTACGAGACGTTCTTCGTCGCGAACGGGGCGCTCCCGGCCACCGACCCGGCGTTCGACGACATGCGCGTGGGGCGGACGCTCGCGCTCGACAACGGCCGCGTCATCGAGTTCCAGCCGTGGCTCGAGGACCAGGAGGACCCGAGCCGGAGCGCGTTCGTCGGCTTCGGCGGCTCCGCGAGCCAGCTCCGCCTCGTCCTGCGCACGATCCCGTCCGACTCGACGATCGACGAGCTCCGGCAGTCGGCGACGCCCGGCGTGCTCGCGCAGCTCGAGGACCTCGACGACCTCGGCATCTCGGGCTGCATCGACCTCGGCGGTCGCGGTCTCGGCCTGCCGTCCGCCGTGCTCGACCAGGGCGACACGGAGAACTTCCTGCTCAACGGCTCGAGCCCCGTGCGCGGTCCGTTCCCGCCGGCGGTCGACGTGTCCATGACGTTCGAGACCATGCCGTCGGCGGACCCGGACTTCGGCGTCGTCGTGCACCGCTTCCTCGGTCAGGCGGAGACGTCGACGTTCTCGTACCCCGCCGGCGTCGTGCACGACTCGGTGACCGCGGGCGTCGAGTTCAACGACTTCCCGCCCGTCGACGAGGACGGCGACGGGACGATCGACCGTCGCTACATCTACGGGCCGCAGGTCGTGGAGGTCGGGTTGAACATCCCCGGTCGCCTGACGGGCGCGCCGGCGGCGGTCATCCAGCACCTCATCGACGACAACAACCCGCCCAAGCCCGCGCCCTTCTCGTCGCCGAACGGCGAGGACTTCCTCATCTCGCTCGGCTTCGGCGTGAGCACGCCGCTGAACTCGGGCTACGGCGCGCGGTTCCAGCACGTGTACCGATCGGGCGACGCGTCGCCGGCCAAGACGGACTTCGTCGGCGTGACGCTCGACCTCGTGGGGCTCGCGTGGTCGCCGTTCAACGACCAGGTGGCCAACACCGTGCTCGACGACTTCGAGCTGCTCGTCGGCCAGAGCAACGTGAACCGCGGCCTCGGTCCGAACACCAACCAGACCAACGGCATCCCGCAGGACGGCGGCTCGGGGCTCATCCAGCACTTCGACTGCAACCGGCTGGAGTGGACGGACAACTGCTGCCTCAACCTCACGCCGAACCTGCAGAACCAGCTCAACGACAATCCGCAGGCGCCCACGATCTCCGTGGTGCAGCAGGGCACGCCGTACGTCATCAGCTCGACGAGGCTCTTCAAGCCCGCCAACGCCGGGTCGACGTTCAACCAGTACCTCGACTACCCGACGTTCAACAACGGTCTCGACCCGGTCTTCGGCAAGTCGAACGTCTTCGCGTACCCGTACGACAGCCGGTTCCCGATGCTCATCGAGTACTCGGTCGGTCCGAACGAGGCGCCGCCGCAGATCAACCTCTACCGGTTCTCGCCGGGCATCCTCACGTCGGTGCTGCCGCGTTTCCGCGTGTGGAGCCAGGGCCAGCACCCGGCGGCCTGGGGCGTGCCCAACTGGACGGTGGGACCGCTGCTCACGGGCCCGAACTGGTTCCGCGCCGGCGAGGGCGGCCCGCTGCTCAAGCCCGGGACGTTCAGCGCGCCCGTCGAGCCGACCCGCCAGAACAACGGGATGCCGACGCAGTTCCCGAACGAGTACATCCTCCCGCCGCGCAACGACAACTGCCAGATCCAGCAGATCACGCGCGACCCCGAGAACGGCGAGGTCAACGACAACAACGTCATCACCGAGCTGCCGATCCCGACCTCCGACCCGCGCGGCAACTACTACTTCGCGAACGGCATGCTCATGTACCCGCTGCCCAACGGCACGGCGTACCCGGGTCCCACGGGCCAGCCGCCGACGATGTGGTTCGGCTACGGCGTGCCGCTCGGCGCCATCGGCATCGCCGTGCCGACGAACCTGGGCTTCTCGAACAACCCGAACGTCGCGTCGAACGAGCCCGGCATGTCGCCGCCGCCGTCCGAGTACGGCGACAACGCGCGGTACTACATGATGTGGAAGTACCGGAAGCGCGTGTCGATCGTGGAGTCGCCGACGATCCGGATCGACGGTGACGCCGCGCAGTACCGCCGGCCGATCGTCAACCCGCCGGTGTCCACGGTCGACCCGGCCGCCTCGCTGGCCGTCGACTTCAAGGCGGGTCGCACGATCGACTTCGCCGTGGCGGCGCTCGACTCGGGCTACGTGCGCTCCGACGAGCCGGACATCGAGACGCAGCTGAGCGGCCCCGACGCCCAGCACGTCTACGTGAAGTTCCGGGCGAGCTTCGGCGTGGCTCCCGCGTCGACGCAGCCGCCCATCATCGATTCGATCATCATTCCGTACGAGAAGGTGAGCCCATGAGAGGTTGCGGATCGGTCCGACCCCGAGCCGTCCGCGCCTGCCTGATCGCCGTCCTGAGCACCCTCTGCCTCCTCGGAGGCGGATGCGGTGGGGGTGGTGGGTCCGGTGGCGGCGGAGGACCGGGTGCCCAGAAGTCGGTGAAGTTCCTCGGCTTCGCGTTCCGGGTCGGTTCCGACCCGGAGTTCACGACGCCGCCCGTCGAGGACCTCACGTCGACGCCCTCGACCGTGGGGGCGCCACTCAACCTCACGGTGATCTTCCGCTTCAACGGGAAGCCGTCCGGGCCGTTCAACGCGACGACCCTCCCGGTCTTCACGACGGCGAAGGACCTCGCCCCGCAGATCCCGGCGAACGGCTCGAACACCGCCATCCCCGCCAAGGGCGCGTACGTGCCGGTCGGCGACACGGTCGAGTTCCGGCCGTTCGTGCCGACGGCGCCGGTCGTCGCGAGCTTCAACGCGTCGCCCTCCGCTGTGCCCGGCTTCATGCCCGGCTCGACCTACACCGTGCGCATCGCCACGGCGCCCGGTCAGCGGATGAAGAACCTCATCCCCGACCTGGGCGGCGTCCCCGGCGAGGTGAAGTTCGGCACGTCGTCGAACCCCGCGGCCTGGTTCCCGACGACGGGCTCCGACGGCAACCCGCCGGGCGTCACGGGCGCCGAGCCCGCGGACGGGAGCGTCGACTTCTTCCCCGGCAGCTTCGCCACGGAGTCCCTCGCGTCGCCCGGCACGCCGCTCTTCCCGCCGGGCCCGGACTCGATCCAGCTCACCTACGACCGTCAGCTCCGGCCGACCGAGGACAACCTCCTGGGCGCGGACCTCGACGCCGACGGCCTGCTCGACCCGACCTTCTTCCTGAGGTCGCGCGCGACGCGGATCCTCGTGGCGCACGAGGTCCCGGCGGACACGTTCGGGGTGCACGCGCCCTTCGCGGCGCTGTCCGGCCTCGACGCCGGCGTCCCTCCGTCCGTCGACGGCGCGGACGTGTTCTCGCACGCCGACACGACGGGCGCGCTGCCCGATCCCGACCCGGGCTTCGCGGCCCCCGTCGCGAGCATGGCCTCCGACCTCGACGCGTCGCTGCTCTGGACCGTGCACGCGGTCGACGGCGGCACGGACCTCCTGAGCGTCGCGGACCACGTGCTCGGCGACCCGTCGCACGGACAGCTCGCGATCTCTCCGGCCGAGGGGACCGCCGCGGGCGCGCTCGACACGGGCCTCGAGGACCTCACCGGCCTCACGATGCTCCTCGACGGGCGGCTCGTCGCGTACGACCGGGCGACCCGCCGCATCCACGAGCTGCTGCCGACCGTCGTCCGGCGCCGGCCCGCGGTCGACGTGCCCGAGGCGCTCGCGCCCGAGCTCGTCGCGTTGACCGTCGGCGACGGCACGACCGGCTTCCTGAGCGACCCGCAGCCGGCGTCCGCGGGCGACGTCGTGGACCTCGCGCTCGCGCCGTCGGGGCAGCTCTACGCGCTCGCGGTCCTGGGCGGCGATCCCGCGCTGCCGTCGATCCTGCGGCTCGCGCCCGTCGACTTCGACCTGGACGGCGTCTTCGACCAGGACGACGGCCTGTTCAGCGGGCTCGCGGAGGACGTCGTCCTCGCGCTCGTCGACGAGTACACGGACATGGTGTTCGTCTCCGACACGGAGGTGCTCGCGCTCAACCGCACGACGGACTCCGTCGACCGCATCGACCTGGTGTCGGGCGCCGTGTCGACCGAGGTGCCGGACGTCGGCGCCTTCGGCACGTCGGCGGGGTCGTGGCCGGACGGCCTGAGCCCGGCCCGCGCGCTCGCGGTCGGGCACATGGAGCTCGACGTCGACCTCGAGGTGCTCACGAACGGGACGTCCGGCGCGACGCTCCGTCTGCGGCCCGTCGGCGTGCTGCCGATCGGCGCCGACGTGACCGTCATGCAGCGCAACACGCTCGCCTCGCTCTACGGGACGAGCCTCGTCAACGCGGACCCGACCGCGACGGTGCCGCTGCTGGGCGCCGTGGGCGTGCTCGACGTCCGCACGTCGGAGCCCGTCGCCGGGGCCGGCGCGGTCATCGACGACACCTTCCTCGAGCGGTTCTCCGACCGCGGCCTCGAGGACGGCACGCTGCTCGGCACGAACCCGCTCGCCGAGTGGGCGGGCGCGTTCTCGGGCGTCACGGGGACGCCCGGCCTGCGCGCGTCGGTCGGCGTGTCGGAGACGCCGATGCTGGGCGACTTCGTCCCCCAGACGCACCCGAACTTCGACGAGACCAAGGCGTACGACCGGACGTCGCCGGCGTTCGGCGAGGAGGACCTCTCCCTCGCGGAGACGCAGTACACGACCATCCTCCTCGACACGGACTCGCAGCTCTTCCCGCTGCCGAGCGGCGCGACCCCGGGCATCACGAACTCGATCACCGTCCTCGGCGGGCGCTTCTCGTTCCGCGACATCATCATCCCGGAGGGCGTCGAGATCGTCGCGCGGGGCTCCAACCCGCTCGTGCTCACGGCGACGCGCCGCGTCGAGATCAACGGCGTGCTCAACATGGAGGGCCGCGACGGCCTGAGCGACGACTCGTTCGACACGGGCTTCGTGCCGGTGCCCGGCGGCCCCGGCGGTCCCGGCGCGGGGCGCGGCGGCGACGGCCATCCGACGGAGTTCGATCCGAGCGGGCCGGGGACGCTCGACCAATACGTCACTCCGGAGACGGGGGAGCGCGGCTGGGGGCCGGTGATCGGCGCGAACGGGCAGGTGAGCATCCGGCAGATCGGGGGCTTCGGCGGGCTCACGTCCGCGGGCTACGACCCGGCCGGTTCCGGCATCCCGAGGATCCCCGGCGCCGACAACGACGAGCACCACCGGTCGCCCGGCGGCGGCGGCGGGACGTACGCCACGATCGGCCAGCAGGCGCACGAGGGCAGCGGCTCCTTCCTCGTCCAGAGCAGCAGCACCTGGTTCCCGTTCACGAACTGCCCGACGAACAACAAGCGCTCGGACGCCGAGTACGGCAACGGCGAGAACTTCTACTCGGGCCGGCTGCCGAACACGCCGCTCCAGTGCGTGTACATGATCTTCAAGCCCGGGTTCCCGCAGGACTTCACGAACCCGGAGGCCGTGAACCGGCTCCTGCCGGGCGGGCTGCCCGGCGACGCCGTCTTCACGGACGGCGACCTCACGAACGATTTCGTCGGGACGGGCGGCGAGCTGCCCGTCCTCCTCGGCGGCCAGGGCGGCGGCGGCGGCGGTTCGCGCGTCGACAGCCTGCGCCACCTGTTCTGGGCGCGCACGGCGCTCGGCTTCCCCGAGTTCGCGATCAACGCGCCCCCGTGGTACCCGAAGCTGTTCCTGGGCGTCTTCATGGCGCCCACGCTCTACGACGTGAAGGGCGGCGGCGGCGGCGGTGGCGGCGGGGCCGTCCAGATCCGCTCGTTCGGCGACATCGTCATCGGTCGACTCGGCGTCATCGACGCGAGCGGCGGCCACGGCGGCGGCGCCGAGGTCGTCCAGACGAGTTCGTTCGGCGGCGGCGGCGGCGGCGGCAGCGGCGGGGCGATCCTGCTGCAGGCCGCGGGCAAGATCCGCATCGAGGCCGACGAGAACCACGTGCAGGCCGGCTACACCGACTTCAGCTTCGCGCAGGGCGCGAACCTGGACGTCTCGGGCGGCATGGGGCGCGACGCACGCACGCTCGGCAGGAACATCGTCGACTTCCCGGCGTTCACCTTCGACAGCACGCGCAGCGACGGCGGGCAGGGCGGCTTCGGCCTCATCCAGCTCCAGACGGGCGACGGTTCGGGCATGCCCGAGATCCAGCAGGGCGCGTTCCTCCACGCGCGCCAGCGGTCCGTGCTCAAGCAGGGCACCTGGACCGGTGACGCCGCGTCGAAGCAGGCCGACCACCCCGACTGGTCGAACGCGCAGGCATCGTCCACCTACCGCGACGACCACCGCTACGTCGACATGCTCCACTACCGGTACTACGAGCTGCCGGAGGAGGGCCCGTTCGGCCTCAAGGAGCGTGACCAGCACTACGTGATCAACGGCTCGTTCCCGCCGCTCATCCCGAGCACCACGGGCACGAACGGTTCGGACTTCGACGAGCCCTACGAGTACCCGCCGGGCTCCGGGCAGTTCTGGTGGGACACGAGGACGGCCACCGTCGCGGGCCTGCCGGGACGTCGGTTCATCCGCGAGCCGCAGCCCGAGTTCCTCATGAAGACCTACAACGGCTTCGACGAGGACTTCGAGGACATCAACAACCCGGCGAGTGACCCCGACTTCCCGAAGACGCCGGGCACGCTCTGGAGCGCGGGAGACGACCTGCCGCTGGCCATCCAGCTCGTGGAGCCCGACGGCACGATCCCGATGGCGGAGGTCGACGGCCAGACCGTGTTCGACCCGTCGAACCTCGTCGAGAAGTTCCCGGTCGTGCACCCGAGCCTCACGCCGCCGCCCTTCGGCACGCTGAGCACCGGCACCTCCGAGTGGCTGGACTTCAACGGCGTCGCGCTCCGGATGCGTGACGCGACGGGACGTCCGCCGCCCGTGTTCGAGGCGTTCCACGGCACCCACAACGACTCGTCCGGGGAGGCGACGCCGGTCGGCAAGGACAGCATCGTCATGACGGGCGCGACCGTCGTGGGCAAGCCCGCGCACTACGTCCGCAACTCGACGAGCGCCGGCGGCTCCGGGCTCCTGCCGGGCATCCCGGAGAGCCAGGTGCCGTTCAACGACGTCCGCGTCAACGCGCCCGATCCGCAGCTCCTGCAGCTCGACGCCGTCTCCGACAACGCGACCGTGTCGGTCCGCTTCCAGGGTGCGTATCCTGTGCGGCCGGGTTCCCGTGTCCCGGACGAGGAGAGCGCGTCGCCTTGGGTGTCCGACCTGACCGATCTCTCGGGCTACCCCCTCGTGCGGTTCCGCGTCTCCTTCGACATCGGCGTCGACCTGGACGACTACCCCTTCGGCGTGTCGAGCTACCGTCCGCTCGTCGAGTACCTGCGCATCCGCGCCCGGTACTGATCGCGGCGGTGCTCCTCGCGGCGGCGGCCTGGCTGCCGGCGTGCGGTCCGCGCGGTGACGCGGCGCTCGAGGTCGTCGCCGCGAGCCGGCGCCGGGCCCTCGACGAGCCGATCGTGCTGCGCTGCGACCGGGCCCTCGACGCCCTCTCGCTCACCCCGCGCTCGGTGCGCGTGGCGCTCCCCGACGGCGCGCCCGTGGAGGCCGCGTGGAGCGTGCGCGGCGAGGAGCTGCTCGTGAGCCTCGTCGTCGACGAGCGGTTGCTCGACGACCCGCCCGACGCCGTGCGCGTGCGGCTCGCGGGCCTGCCGTCCCCGCACGCGGTCCGGGGCGCGGACGGCGCCGCCCTCGCGCGGCCCTACGAGACGACCGTCGCGCTCGACCCGCGGCTCGCCGGCGCCGGCGGCGCGCGCCTCGTCGAGGTGAACGGCCGGCCCACCGACCGCCGGGGCGAGATCGCGCACGACGGCGTGCTCACCCTCGTGTTCGAGGGCGCCGTCGACCCCGGGAGCGTGGCGCCCGAGGCGTGCCCGCTGTTCCCCGTCGCGGGCGGTCTGCAGCTCAAGCCCGTGCTGCCGGAGACCCGATGGTCGCTGCTGGGCTCCCGGTGCGAGGTCCGGCTGCTGCTGCCGCCGGACGTCGGGCCGCTCGAGCTCGTGTGGAGGCGGCTCGGTCTGCGTGACCTCGCCGGCCGCCCCCCGGACGGACCGCTCCTCCTCACCCTCACGAGCTCCTAGGAACGACGGCATGGACGACCTGTTCGCCGGCTGGGTGGGGTGGTTCGTCGCGTCGTTCCTCGGCCTGTCGTTCGGGAGCTTCGGGAACGTCGCCGTCTACCGCATCCCGCGCGACGGGCTCAGCGTGCGCAAGCCGGCGCGCTCGTTCTGTCCGCGCTGCAGCGCGCCGGTGACGTGGCGCGACAACATCCCGGTGCTCTCGTGGCTGTTGCTGCGCGGCCGTTGCCGCGCGTGCGGCGTGTCCATCTCGTGGGTGTACCCCGCGGTGGAGCTCGTGACGGGGCTCCTGTTCGCCGGCTTCTGGTGGCGCCTCGGCCCGCCCGCGGGCGGCGCGCCCGTCGACGTCCTCGTGCCGTGGGTCATGGCGTTCCTGTGCGTCGTCGTGAGCGCCATCGACCTCGAGCACTTCATCATCCCGGACGTCATCACGCTGCCCGGCGTCGCGCTCGGGCTCGTCGCGTCGCTCGCGTTCCCGTCGCTCCACGCGGCGCACGCGATGTTCGACGCGACGTCGCCGCACGGCTCGAGCCTCGTCGTCGCGCTCACGGGGATGGCGGCCGGCGGCGGGTCGCTCTGGCTCGTCGGTCGCCTCGGCAACCTCATGCTGCGGAATCAGGTGGAAGCCGCGGGCGTCGAGGACGCGATGGGCCTCGGCGACGTGAAGTGGATGGCGTTCGCCGGGACGCTGCTCGGTCCCATCCTCGTGCTCGAGGCGATCCTCGTCGGCTGCTTCGCGGGCGCGCTCGTGGGCATCCTGCTCAAGGTGCACGCGCGCGTCACGGGCGGCGACGGACCGGTCGGACTGCCGTTCGGGCCGTTCCTCTCGGTCGGCATCCTGCTCGAGCTCGCGTGGCCCGGGCTCGCCTGGGACGTCATGACGTTGATCCATGCGTGAGGGTCCGCGGCGCGCCCCGCGCGCGCCGCGACGGGGCCCTCCCGACCGCGCGCCGTCTTGACGGATCCGCGGAACCGGCTCTAGCCTGTGGCGCCATGAGCCAACACGCGACGTCGGATATCAGGAACATCGCGCTCATCGGGGGCCCGGGCACGGGCAAGACCAGCTTGGTGGAGGCGATCCTCCACGGCACGGGGGTGGTCGGCCGGATGGGCACCGTCGGCGACGGCAACACCGTCAGCGACTTCGGCGAGGACGAGCGGGAGAAGAAGCACTCGCTCCAGGCGTCGTTCATGCACGTCGAGCACAAGGGCGTGTACTACAACCTGTGCGACGCGCCCGGCTACCCGGACTTCGTCGGCGAGGCCGCGTGCGCGCTGGCCGGCGCCGAGTCGGCGCTGCTCTTCGTCAACGCGTCGCAGGGCGTCACGTTCCCGAGCCGCAAGATCTGGGACCTCGCCGGGAAGCTCGGTCGCGCGCGCGGCATCGTCGTGACGCACGTCGACCAGCACGAGTTCGACCCCGTCGAGCTGTGCGCGACGATCGGCGAGGCGCTCTCCGCGCGCTGCGTGCCCATCAACCTCCCCGACGCGACGGGCGCCGCGCTGAGCAAGGTGACGAACGTCCCGCTCGGCGAGGGCGGCGAGCTCCAGGAGCAGCGGCAGGCGCTCCTCGAGGCCGTCGTCGAGGTGGACGAGGACGCCATGACGCGCTTCCTCGAGGAGGACGTCCTCCCGGACCCCGACGAGGCGAGCCGCCTGCTCACGCAGTCGATCATCGCGGGCGAGATGGTCCCCGTGTTCTTCGTCGCGAGCACCTCGTCGGTGGGGGCGATGGAGCTGCTCGAGGCGGCGAGGACGGCGTTGCCGTCGCCCGCCGCCGGCCCCTTCTACAAGGACGGGGACGGTGAGACGATCCAGCCGGACGGCGACGACGGCGTCGCGCTCGTCGTGAACGTCGTCATCGACGCGTTCGTCGGCAAGCTCTCCATCCTGCGCGTCGTCTCGGGCAAGCTCTCCGCGGGCTCGACGATGAAGCTCGCGCGCCTCGACAAGTCGCTCAAGCTCGCGCACCTGCAGGCCATGCAGGGCAAGGACCACAAGGAGATCCACGACGCCGTCGCGGGCGACATCATCGCGGTCGCGAAGCTCGACGACCTCGAGATCGGCGACACGCTGCACTCCGGCGCCGCGCGCATCGTCGAGCCGCTGCCCATGCCCAAGCCGATGGCGGCCCGCGCCATCGAGCCCGCGAACCACGCGGACGACATCAAGCTCTCCGAGGCGCTGCGGCGCGCGGCCTCCGAGGACCCCGCCTTCACCTTCGAGCGCGACGAGCACACGGGCGAGCTCGTGGTCCACGGCTCCTCGCTCATGCACATCGAGACGATGCTCAAGCGCATCAAGGCGCGCTCGCACGTCGAGATCGAGGTGCACCTCCCGCGCGTGGCGCTCAAGGAGACGGTCACCGGCAGCTCCCCCGGCCACCACCGGCACAAGAAGCAGACGGGCGGTCGCGGCCAGTTCGCCGAGGTGTTCCTCGAGGTCGAGGCCGCCGAGCGCGGCTCCGGGCTCCAGTTCCTCGACGAGACGGTCGGCGGCTCCGTCCCCAAGCAGTTCATCCCGGCCATCGAGAAGGGCATCCGGGACGTCATGACCAAGGGCATCATCGCCGGCTACCGCGTCGAGGACGTCACCGTGCGCGTCAAGGACGGCAAGTTCCACGACGTCGACTCGGACGAGGCGTCCTTCAAGCTCGCCGGCGGCCGCGCGTTCAAGGACGGCTTCGCGAAGGCGCACCCGGTGCTGCTCGAGCCGCTGCTCGACGTCGAGGTCGCCGTGCCGAGCCGCTTCATGGGCGCGATCACCTCCGACATGACGGGACGTCGCGGCCAGATCAGCGGCATGGACGCCCTGGGCGACATCCAGGTCATCCGCGCCCGCGTGCCGCAGCGCGAGGTCCTCACGTACCCCACCGTGCTCCACTCGCTCACGTCGGGCGAGGGCTCGTTCACCGCCGAGTTCCACGACTACGAGGTCGTGCCGGGGAACATCCAGCAGGAGCTCATGGCCGAGTACAAGCCGCAGGACGAGGACTAGGCGACGGCGCGCGCGACCGTCCCGCGCGGGGACGGCGAGCACGCCGACTCCGGGGACCGGCCCGCGCCGACCGCCGATGCGCGCCGCGCGCTCAGATGCCGAAGAGGTCGCGCGCCGCCGCGGTCGAGCGCTCGGCGAGCTCCGCGAGCGGCACGCCGCGGACCTCCGCGAGGCGCGCCGCCGTGTGCGCGACGAAGGCCGGCTCGTTGCGCTTGCCGCGCACCGGCACGGGCGACAGCCACGGCGCGTCCGTCTCCACGAGCAACCGATCGTCCGGGATGACGCGCACCGTCTCGCGCAGCGCCTCGTTGGGCTTGTAGGTCGCGATGCCGCCGACGCCGATGTGCAGCCCGAGCTCGAGCAGCTCGTCGCGCTCCGCCGGGCCGCCCGTGAAGCAGTGGAGCACGCCGCGCAGCCCCGCGCCGGCGCGGCGCCGGAGGACGGCGAGCAGCTCCGGGAACGCGTCGCGGCAGTGGAGGACCACCGGCAGGCCGGTCTCGAGCGCGAGGTCGAGGTGCCCCTCGAGGGCGCGCTCCTGGACCTCGAGCGGCGCGCACTCGTGGAAGGCGTCGAGGCCCGTCTCGCCGACCGCGACGTAGTCGCCCGAGCGCACGAGCCCGCCGACGGCGTCGAGCTCGGCCCCGTCCGCCACGAGGTCCTCCGTGGGGTGGATGCCGGCCGTGGCGTGCACGAACCCCGGCTCGGCCTCCGCGAGGGCGCGGGCGGCGCGCGCCGAGCGGGCGTCCACGGCGACCGCCAGGCAGCCCACGAGCCCCGCCTCGCGCGCGCGCTCCAGGACCGCCGGACGGTCCTCGTCGAAGGCCTCGAAGGCCAGGTGGCTGTGCGTGTCGACGAGCGGCGGGGGGGCGCTCACGCGGGTCTCCGGGGCGAGCCTGACGGCTTGGTGTATCAGATCGGCGTCCGGCGCACGTCGTTCCCACGGCCCGGTCCCCGGCACGC
>JAUIEF010000136.1 GCA_030428785.1 bacterium | reverse complement strand
GAGGGCGCGGGGACGGCGGGGACGCGGCCGGTGCGGCGGCGGGTGACGGTGCCGGCGGCGCGCACGACCCCGCGTCGGAGGAGGAGCGTCGCCAGCGCGCGCTCTTCGCGCGCCCGGTGGCGGGCGTCGTCGACGAGATCCGGAGCCTCGAGCCCGACCGCCTCACGCCCATGGACGCGCTGATGATGCTCCAGCGCTTCCGCGAACGGCTCGGCGACGACGCGCCGGAGAGCTGACGCGCGGCGTCACTTGAATTCCAGCGCGTTCTCCGGACGCAAACGACGCGCCGCAAAGAGAGTGGAGACGGCTTCGGCTTCGGCTTCGGCTTCGGCTTCGGCTTCGGCTTCGGCTTCGGCTTCGGCTTCGGCTTCGGCTTCGGCTTCGGCTTCGGCTTCGGCTTCGGCTCCGGCGCCTACCCGACCTCGACGAGCACGGCCTTGAGGTAGTCCGACTCGGGGAACGTCACGAGGTGCGGGTGACACGGCGCCGCGCCGCGCACGCCGCGCACGAAGACGTCGCGCCGCGCGTCGGCCGCCGCCGCGCGGAGCACCTCGAGGAACTCCTCGCGCGACACGTGGAAGGAGCAGCTGCACGCGAGCAGCCGGCCGCCCGGTCGCAGCAGGCGCAGCGCGCGCACGTCGAGCTCCTTGTACGCCCGCAGCGCCTTGGCCCGGTCGCCCTTGCGCTTCGCGAGCGCCGGCGGGTCGAGCACGATGCCGTCGACGTGCTCGCCGGCGGCGACACGCGCGCGCAGGTCCTCGAAGACGTTCACCGTGCGCGTCGTGATGCGCTCGGCGAGGCCGTTCTCCGCCGCGTGACGCTCCAGCCGTTCGAGCGCGGGCCGGCTGCTGTCGAGCGCCTCGACGCCGCGTCCGCCGCGCGCGAGGTGCAGCGCGAAGCCGCCGTCGTTGCAGAAGGCGTCGAGCGCGTGGCCCGGCGGCAGCTCCTCCGCGGCCCAGCGCTGGTTCTCGCGCTGGTCGAGATACGTCCCCGTCTTCTGGCCGCCCCACGGGTCGACGCGGCGGACGATCCCGGCGTGCGTCCACGAGACCTCCTCCGGCACCTCGCCGGCGAGCAGGGCCGTGCCCTGCGGCAGGTCGTCGAGCGTGCGGAACGGGCCGTCGTTCCGGGCGAGCACGCCGCGCAGCCCGTGCGCCTCGACGAGCCGGCGCGCGATCCCCGGCGCCGCGGCGTCCGCCCAGCGGCAACCGGCCTGCAGCACGGCGACGTCCGCGTACAGGTCGACGACGAGGCCGGGCAGGCCGTCGGCCTCGCCGTGCACGAGGCGGCAGGCCTCCGCGCCGGGAGCGAGACCGTCGGCGCGGCGCCGCACCGCCTCGTCGAGTCGCGCGACGGCCCAGTCGTCCGGCAGCTCGGCGGCGGGGTCGCGCTCCACGACGCGCAACGGGATGCGCGAGCCCGCGCTGTGCACGGCCCACCCGCGCGGAACGCCCGCCGGACCCTCGAGCCGCACGACGCCGCCGTCGCGCACGGTGCCCACGGCGACGTGGTCCGCGAAGAGCCAGGGATGTCCGCCCGCGAGCCGCTTCACGCCGCGTCGGTCGAGGACGACGACCGGCTCGTCGGTTGCGGGCGGCGCGGCGTCACCCTCGTCGGACGCGTCGCCGTCGAACCAGCGTCGACGCCCGCTCCCACGCGCGAGCGCGTCGGTCTCCGCCGACGCG
The DNA here is from genome assembly GCA_030428785.1 of bacterium. GTDB lineage: Bacteria > Planctomycetota > B15-G4 > B15-G4 > B15-G4 > JAUIEF01. The sequence goes on along the minus strand of JAUIEF010000136.1, from coordinate 13,625 downwards.
TCGGCCGCGCGGTCGCTACCCTCCGTCGGCCCGCCCCGCTTCTCCTTGCGGTGCTTGTGGGGCCGGCGCGCCGCGGACTTGCGCGGTCGGGTCACGCGCGCGCCTCCGGCTCGTCGCCCGGTCCGTCGAAGAGCCGCAGCAGGTTCGCGCCGAGCACCTTCGTGACCGTCTCCGCCGAGTGGCCGCGCGCGAGCATGCCCGCGGTGAGCCGCGGCAGCGCCGCGACGTTCTCGAGGCCCGCGGGCGTCGTCGGGATGCCGTCGAAGTCCGTGCCGAGCCCCACGTGGTCGGGTCCCGCCACCTCGACGAAGCGGTCCATGTGGTCGAGGACGTCGTCGAGCGTCGCCGGGCCCTCCGCCACGAGGAACGCCGGGTAGAGGTTGAGGCACGCGACGCCGCCCTGCGCCGCGATCGCGCGGAGCTGGTCGTCCTCCAGGTTCCGCGGGTGGTCGCGGAGCGCGCGCGCGCAGCTGTGACTCGCGACGAGCGGCCGGCGCGCCGACGCGAGCACGTCGTCGAAGGTCGAGCGCGCGGCGTGCGAGACGTCCACGACCATGCCCAGCTCCTCCATCGCGGCCACGACCTCGCGGCCGCGGTCGGTGAGGCCGCCGTGCGGGCCGTCGTCCCCGCAGCCGTCCGCCCACTCGTTGCTGTTGTTCCAGGTGAGCGTCATCGTGCGCACGCCGCGGCCGTGGAACTCGAGCAGCACGTCGAGGTCGTCCTCGATGGCGTGGCCGCCCTCGATGGCGAGCACGGCCGCGAGCCGACCGGACGCCCGTGCGGCGCGGATGTCGCCCGGCGCCGTGCAGAGCGTGACCCGGTCGGGGAAGCGCGCGAGCTGCCGGTCCATCGTCGCGAGCTGCGCACGCACCCGGTCCGCCGCGCCGTCGGGCAGGCACTTCGGGCTCACGAAGCACGTGAACACCTGCACGTCGAGGTTGCCGCCGGCGCAACGCGGCAGGTCGAGGTGCGTGCCCTCGGGCCCCGCGTCGAGGTCGTAGCCCCGGTCGGTCATCTCGGTGAGCGTGTCCGCGTGCGCGTCGAACACGAGCGCGGCGCGGTGCACCGCCCGCGCGGCGGACGGGATGTCGTCGGGGGAGGTCACGCCGCCAGCATGCCATGCGGCGGGCGCCGGACGGCGACCCGCATCCCGCAGAGGAAGAACCCTCACGGCAGGGCGGCGAGCGCCTCGTCGATCGCCTCCAGGATCCCGGTGTCCGTCACGACGGAGCGCGCGGAACCGAGCGCCGCGCGCGCCGCTCCGGCGAGCTCCGGCGCGACGGCCCCCAACCCCCGCGCCGCCCAGATCCGCTGGCTCCGCGGCGCGTCCGACAGGAGCACGCGCTCGAGCACCACGACGGCCCCGCGGCCTTCCGGCTTCGAGGCGAGCGTCGCCACGAGCGTCATCCGGACCGTGTCGTCCGTCTCGCGCTCCAACGCCCGGGCGATCAACTCCACGAACAGCGGCACCTGCTCCGGCGAGAGCAACTCCGCGCGTTTCAGGAGGCTCCCCGCGCTCATGAGCCGGTCGTGCTCCGTCGACCGGGGGTCGAGCAGGGGGGCCGCCAGGACCTCGAGATCGGTCGGCAACGCCGGTTGGTCGCTCATCCAGTAGCGGACGAGGTTGCCGAGATCATCCCCCGGCTCCCGCGACTCCAGGAACTGGAGCAGCCGCTCGCGGGCCGCGTCGCCACGCGCACGCGCCATGACGTAGCAGACGGGATGGTGGACCTGCCTCCCCCACGGGGAGTCGTCCGCCAACAGCCTGGACATGAGATCGAACACGCCCGGACGCGTGTCGATCGCCGGCCCGAGCGCGAGCACGGCGGTCACCCGGTCGTGCCACCCCGACTCCGCGTCGACGAGCCGGGACGCCTGCGCGACGAGCACGGCCTCGAGCGTCGGGTCGGGGATGCGCGACAGGACGAACGGCAGCAGCGCCAGGTTCCCCGGCGCGAGCTCCGCGTACTCCATCAACGCGATGCGGACCGGCGTGGCCTCGCCCGCGACGCTCTGCGGACACCCGAGCCCCACGACCGCCGAACGCCACGCCTCGCCCTCCGCGGGCATGCGCGACAGCACCTCCTCGGTGCCGATCCACGCCCCGAGGAGCGCGAGCGCCGCACCGCGGACCCGCGGCGAGAGCTCCCAGCCGTCGACGATGGCTCGCAAGGCGTCCCTGCGCTCGATCGGGATCCGCGGCTCGTCGGCTGCTCCGCCCACGGGACCCGGCGCGTCCAGGAACGGACGCAACTCCTCCGCCGCACCGTGGTGGAAGTCGGCCGGTCGACGCTCCTCGACCTCACGGAGCCGGCGCACGAGCGCGGCCATGGTCCCGTCCTCGGGCGGCGCGGCCTCCGGGGACGACACGGGCTCCGCCGCCTCCGGCAGCTCCGGTACGAGCGCGTCGACGGGAGCCGACGGACGCGCCGGCGGCGCGAAGGCGGCGGGGCGCCCGTCCCCGTCGCGGGCGGACACGACGGGGAGGGCGCCCCCTCTTCCCGGCTCGCCGGGCGAACCGATCACGAGGCACGCGGCGACCGCGGCCAACGCGAGGACGACGGACGCGATGATCCCGGACGCTCTCATGCCTCGCCGATCCCGGCCTTGCAGGCCGTGTAGAGGGCCTTCGCGACGTCCTGGCAGATGCCGTACTGCGGCTGCTCGCACCGCCACCACGAGAAGAGGATCAGCGACCGCTGGACGCAGTACACCTGCTTGCAGAGGGACTGCTCGCGCACGTAGTCGTCGAAGCAGGCTTGGAGCTCGTCGACCGTCGCGACATCGGCCGTCACCGTGACGCCGTGACCGGACGCCACCCGGCCCGACCCCGGGGTGGCCCTCGCCGAGACGAGCGCCGCCACGACGGCGGCCATGAGCACGAGACGTCCCATCTCAGGCCTGGTCGCCGCAGGGCGTCGTGGCGAAGCCCGCCATGCAGCACTCGTAGACCTCCTCCGCCGCATCCATGCACGTCCCGAGGTTCGTGCTGTTGCAGTTGTTCCACCAGAGGAAGAACCAGAAGCCGTCGCAGTGGAGGCTCTTGCACTTCTTCTGGTTGCGCACGAAGTGGTCGAAGCACTGCTGCGGCGTCTTCTTCGGCGGCGCGTCGTCCACCGGCTGCGCGCCGCCGCCCGCCTGCTGCCACCCGCTCGGCGGCAGGATCGGGAACCCGAACGCCTCCGCGCGGTCCGGCAGCAGGAAGACCGCCGCCACGAGCGCGAGCGCCAGCACGCTCCAGCCGCGACGCACGACGGACACGCCGCGTGTCTCTCCGAGGTTCATCATCTCGACCTCCCCATGATCTGTCTTCGCGACACGCGCCGTGTCGCCGGCGTCGCGCACCGCGCGCGACGAGGGCACGACGACATGCACGGTCCCGCGTTACGCGTCGTCGCCCTCCGGGTCCGATTGCATCCGCAGGAGCGGCGGGATAACCTCCCGCGGTCGGTGGGAAGAGGCACCGGTGCGATGCCGCAGCGCGTCCGCCCCCCGCCACGCGCCCCGATCTCCCGCCCGCCAGGAACAGAGGAGCACCGCTCGTGGTCGGCCCCCGCGTCTTCACGCTCGAGGAAGCCAACGCGCTCGTCCCGGACATGGAGCGCGCGTTCGTGGAGCTCGACGCCTACCGCGAGCAGATGAAGGCCGCGAAGGTGAAGCTCAACGCGCTCGAGATGATCTGGGGGCAGGAGATCAACGACGCGGAGTGCCCCGACCACCCGGAGGGCCTCGCGCTCGTCGAGCAGCTCCGCGCGACGCAGGAGGCCGTGGGCAAGGTCGTCGAGCAGCTCAACGAGCTGGGCGTCACCGTGAAGGACGTGCACGAAGGCCTCGCCGACGTCTACCACGTGCGCGAGGGCCGGCTCGTGTTCCTCTGCTGGAAGCGCGGCGAGGAGGCGTTCGTCGCCTGGCACCACGTCGACGAGGGCTTCGCGAACCGCGAGCCGCTCTAGCCGCGCGGCGCGTCGCTCAGCGCCGTTGCGACCAGTCGACGCACAGCGCCTCGTCGAGCGGGATGGTGATCGAGCTCGAGAGCGTTCCCACGGTGTAGTACTCCTTCACCGATCCGTCCGGCGGCCCGAGCTGCGCGACGACCTCCTGCTCGGTGAGGCCGCGGAGCCGTCGACCTTCGGCGAGCGCGACGGCCATGCCGTGGCGCGCCTCGCGCGGGGTGACCGCCCAGCGCTGCGGGTCGAACGGCTCCGGCAACACGTTGCGGTCGATCCCGAAGCTGCCGACGTACCCGGCGCGACCGTCGACGTCGAACCAGACACGCAGGGACGCGCGCCCCGGTGACGCGAGGTTGCCGTAGATGAAGTCCTCCTGGTCCGTCTCCCGCAGGTCCCACCAGCGCACGTTGATCAGGTCGCCGAGACCGAGCCACGGCTCGACGTCCTCGATCGCCCAGCCGTCGAACAACCCGAGCGACTTCACCGAACCCCGGAACGACGCGGTGCGCGGGAAGGTCCAACCGCTGGCCGCGAACCACAGTCCGAGCACCGCGAGAACGACGACCGACCGGACCACCGTCAGTCGGAAGAACGCCAGCGTCGAAAGCGCCAGGCACACCACGAGCCCGACGGGCCACAACGGCCAGAGCGGGGCGAGCCAGGCGATGACGTGCAACGGGAGCGACCCGTACAGCACGCTCGCCGAGCACAGGAACAGCGCACCGCAGGCGGCGAGCTTCACGAGGAGGACTGCGGGGCGTGTGGCGCTGGCTCCGACCGTCAGTACGGTGTCATCGCGGAGGGTCACCGCCTCGACGTCCGCCCACAGCGGGCCGTCACCGTCCGCGCGCGTACGACCGTCGTCGCGCGGCGCGGTCATCGCGTCACCCCGGGCGCGCGACCGCCAGCAGCGAGGTGCCGAAGGGCAACGGCGCGCCCACCGCGCGCTCGACGTGCCCCGCGAGGGTCATGGCCTTGTTCACGAGCGGCGGGACCGGCGGGAACTCGACCTCCTGCACCGTCTTGCGCACGCGCCGCGACCACCAGGCCGGCGGCACGCACCAGCTGAAGAAGTAGCGGATGCGCTCCGGACGCCAGCCGCCGGCGGCCAGGTGCTCGCCGAGCGTCGCGCGCGTGTAGCGTCGATGGTGTCCGCAGGCCTCGTCCCACGGGCTCCACAAACCCGGGTGCGCGGGGACCGTTGCGACGAGCAGCGCGTCCGGCACGGCGGCCTCCCGCAGGTGACGCAGCGCGAGCACCGGGTCCTCGAGGTGCTCGAGCACGTCGAGGCAGGTCACGGCATGGGGCTCGAACGGCAGGTCGAGCGGCTTGCGGAAGTCGGCGTAACGGACGGGGAGGCCGCGCGACAGGCCCACGTCGACGGCGTCCTGCGTGCCGTCCAGTCCGAGTGACTCCACCGGGGAGAGAGTGTCGAGGACGCGCCGCAGGACGCCGCCGGCACCACAGCCGAGGTCGAGGTACGTCCAGTCGCCGCGGCGCGCGGCCTCGCGGCGGAGGTGCGCCTCGACGTGGCCCTGGCGGACGGCGTACCACCAGTACCCGGCGGAGTCGGCGGCCGAGAGCTCGGCGACGTGCTGAGCGGTGATCTCGCGGCCGGCGCCTTGCGCATCCATGCGGGCAGCATACCCCGCGGTGCGTCGGCGCCGGCCGTGCGCGATCGCCGGTCAGAAGCCCGGCAGGCCCTGCGCCGTGCGCACGAGGCGCAGGAACTCGGCGCGGTCGCCGTGCGGGTCGGCGCCGACGGCCGTGCTCGCCCAGGCGTGGATGCGGGCGAGGTCCGTGTCGCCGCGGTGGGCGCTGTGCCGCAGCACCATGCCGAAGCTCGCCACCGACGCGGCCCAGCGCATGTCCTCGCTCGACTCGGCGAAGCCGCGCTCGTCGTCCGTGAACGGCACGGCGAACTCGCGGCCCGTGTCCTCGTCGGGGAGCTTGTAGCGGAGGTTCACCGTGAGCAGCTCCGGGCTGTCGACGACGACCTCGGGCTCCGGCGGCGCGGCCTGGTACTTGAGGTCGACGGCGCCCTCGAGGTCCGGCGCGCCGACCGGCACGACCTCGTAGAGCGCGGTGACGCTGTGGCCCGCGCCGATCTCGCCCGCGTCCTTCGTGTCGTCGCGGAAGTCCTTCGCGGCGAGCGCGCGGTTCTCGTAGCCGAGCAGCCGGTACGCCTTGACGTGCCCCGGGTTGAACTCGACCTGGAGCTTCACGTCCTTGGCGACGGTCACGAGCGTCGCGCTCATCTCGCGGACGAGCACCTTGTGCGCCTCGTTGAGCGAGTCGATGTACGCGTAGTGGCCGTTGCCGCGGTCGGCGAGCACCTCGGCCTTGCTGTCCTTGAGGTTGCCCGTGCCGAAGCCGAGCACGGTGAGGAACACGCCGCTCCGCGCCTTCTCGGAGATGAAGGACTCGAGCGCGCCCTCCTGGGTGATGCCCACGTTGAAGTCGCCGTCCGTCGCGAGGATGACGCGGTTGCTGCCGCCCTCCACGAAGCGCTCGGCGGCCAGGGCGTACGCGCGCTGGATGCCGTCGCTCGCGTGCGTGGAGCCGCCCGCGGCGAGCGCGTCGAGCGCCGCGCGGATCGTCGCCTTGTCCTCGCCGTTCGTCGGCGGGAGCGCGACGCGCGAGCCGCTCGCGTACGTCACGACCGACACCGTGTCGCGCTCGTCGAGCTCGTCGACGAGCAGCTTCATGGATGCGACGAGCAGCGGCAGCTTGTCGTCGCTCGACATGGAGCCGGACACGTCGAGCAGGAAGACGAGGTTGCTCGCCGGGCGGATCCCGGTGTCCATGCGGTCCGCCTGCAGGCCGACGCGCACGAGCCGGTGCTGCGGCGCCCAGGGCGCGTCGGAGGCCTCGACCGTCACCGAGAACGGATGCGCCTCGGGATCCGGCAGGTCGTAGTCGAACGCGTTGATGAACTCCTCGAGGCGCACCGACTGCGGCGGCGGCGCCTGGTTCCGGACGAGGTACCGGCGCGCGTTGCTGTAGCTCGCCGTGTCGACGTCGACGCCGAAGGTCGAGAGCGCGGAGTAGCGGTCCGATGTGAGCGGCTGGAACGGGTTCTCGGTGATCGGCGTGTAGGACTCGCCGGACGTGCGCGGGTCGGACGGGAGGGTGGCGCTCCGCTCGAGCCGGTCGGACACGCGGAGGTCGTCCGCGTCCTCCGAGTCCCCGAGGTAGCCCATCGACCCGAGCGAGACGTTGAAGCGGGTCGAGGGCGCGGGCGGCGGCGTGTGGACGGCGACGAGGCCCGACGGCGGGATCGACGAGACGGCCACGGGCTCGCCGGCGGGGAGGACGCGCAGTGCCGGATCCATCTCGAGGTCGGAGAGGTCCGCCTCCTCGCCCAGCCGACCGCCGCCGCCTCGCGCGACCTTGGCCCGGCCGCCTCCCATGGCCCGACCGCTCCCCGTGGCCTGACCGAGCCCGATGACCTGTCCCGCGTCCTGCCGGGACACCGGCCGGCCGCGGCCGGTGAGCGCGCCCGCGGAACCGGAGGTGATGTCGCCGGGACCCGGAGCGGCGCTGCCGGCCGGGTTCGTGGGCGGGGCGACCGTGCCGCCGCCGCTCGCGGTGCCGCCGGCGTCGCCCGGCGGCACGTACTGTCCGCCGTGTCCGCCGGCGCGCCGCGGCGCGGCACCGCTCCCGGACGACGGACCGTCGTCGAGCGCCACGCCGGAGCCGCCCATCGCGACGCCGAACGAGCTGTCGATCTCCTCGGCGCTCGTCTCCCGCGGAGCGGACGTGCTCCCCCGGGAGTAGCCGAGTTCCCCGAGCGCGCGCCGCTCGTCGCCGGACAGCGGCATGGGCGCCTCCTCGACCTCCGGCGTCGAGCCGGAGCGCGAGGCGCGGGCGCCGTCGGCCGGGACGCCGTCCAGGTAACCCAGCGCGCTCATCCGTCGGAGCACCTCCGCGTCGACCGCTTCGGCCCGCCGACCGGCCGTGAACCCGTCCGCGTCGCGCTTCGCGAGGCGCCCTCCCGCGTCGCCCTGCACGATCGGCGCCGACGCCGCGTGCGGATCGCCCGGCCGCCCGTCGGCCGTCAGGCCGTCGAGCACGAGCTTGCCGGACACCGCGATGACCACGACCGCTGCGGCGGTCGCGATCCACATGCGCACGACGGCGCCGCCGCTCCGGCCGGCGCGCGTGATCGCCCGGTCGAGCTCCTCGCGACGCCGCGCGCCGAGCTCCGGCGCGTCCTCCGTCGCGAGCTCCTCGCGGAGCACGCCCGCGAACGCGCGCGTCTCCTGCACGAGCTCGCGGCCCTCGCCGGACGCCTCGAGCCAGCGCTCGACCGCGGCGAGGTCCTCGCCGTCGAGCTCGCCCAGCGCGTAGGCCGTGAGGCGCGGGTCGTCCGCGTCCGTCACGGGGCTGCCGGGCTCGGGCACGGCGAACGCGTCGCCCAGCGCGGCGCGCTCGTCGGCGGTCAGCTCGCGGCGGACGTCGGCCGCGCCGTCGCGGCCGTTCGTGTCGTGGTTGCGGTTGCGGTTCGTCATGGGTCCGTCCTCACGCCTCGGGGGTGAGCGCGCCGAGGCTCGCGCGCAGGGTCTTCATGCCTTGATGGATGAGCACGCCCACGTAGCTGACCGAGTGGCTCGTGATGCCGCTGATCTCCTTGTAGGAGAGCCCGTTCTGGAACTTCAGCCGGATGACCTCCTGCTGGCGCGGCGGCAGCCGGTCGAGCAGGTCGAGGACACGGGCGAGGAGCTCGCCCTGTTCGAGGCCCGCCGTGGGCGGCGGTTCGTGGCTCGGGAGGGCGACGAGGCCCGTGTCGTCGGTCGTGGTCATGCGGCCTTCCTTGCGGCACACGTCGAGTGCGCGGTTGCGGCAGACCGTGAAGAGCCAGGGGACCACGTGGGCTTCCACCGCCGCGCGGTCCTGCCGGAAGAGGCGCAGGAAGGTGTCCTGCACCACGTCGCGGGCCCGGTCCTCGTCGCCCGTGAGCCGGGCGGCGTACCGCAGGAGCGCGGTCTCGTGCTCGACGACGAGCGAGCGGAACCAGAGCCTGTCGTCCGGGGTCTTCATCGGTCTCCGGGGGTCGTGCTGCCTGGGAGGACGCCTGGGGCGGACCCTTCTTAGTCGATCGGGGGAGACGGAACGTGGGATCGGGCCGGGCGGGCCCCCCGCGGCGCCCGTCCGCCACCGGGCCGCGCCCGCCCCGAGGCCCGGACGAGGGGGCGGATCCCCGGCGTCCGGCTCGCCCCTCACCCCGGGTTCAAGTGCCGATCGAGGGCTGCCGAAGAGGGCAGACCGTCCGGGAATCCTCCCGCGGGAGATAGAGGAACGGTCGCCATGGAAGACGTCTACTTCGAGCGCATCGCCGGCGTCGGGGTCCGCAAGGATGACGCGGGTCCCCGCATGCCCGAGGGCGCCGTCCCGCAGCCCCAGGGCAAGCCCGTGCTCGCCATGGCGCTCGACAACGACGTGCCGACGACCGACCTGGACGCCGTGCCCGGCCCTGTGCCGGGCGCCATGGCGGAGCCCGTGGCCGACGGTCCGCAGGTCGAGTGCGACGAGAACGGCTTCCCCGTCTCGCCGCTGCGCGACCAGGAGGACCTGTGGTTCGTGCAGGCCGCCGCGCTCTACAAGCCGATCGTGCGCGGCGTGGGCGTCGCGCGCGCGAGCGGGCTCCTGCTCATCCTGAGCGGCGTGCTCACGATGCTCGCCGCGGCGCCGGCCCAGAGCATGGGCGGCCTCGGCGCGGGCCTCGTCGTCCTGCTGCTCGGCATCATGGACCGCGCCGCCGCGAGCGACCTCGCGAAGGCGAAGCGCTCCGCGCCGCTGCGCCTCGCGTTCCACCAGCTCGTGATCTTCGGGCTCATCGCAGGCAGCTGCTGGATGTCGATGAACGCCGTCCACGAGGAGGCGGCGATGGCCATGGAGCAGGCCGTGGCGGCCGACCACCTCACCGACTCCGAGATGCAGCAGGTGCAGTTGGTCACGGCGGTGCTGCCGAGCATCATCGACGCCTGGTTCGGCATCGTGATCGGCGTGTTCGCGCTCATCCACGGCGGCCTCGCGGTGTTCTTCGCGTCGCGCGGCGGCCGCATCAAGCGGTTCCACGCCGAGCTGCCGCCCTGGGTCAGCGACATCGTCAAGACGGTCGCGGCGCCCCGCTGACCGACGACGGCCCCGTCCGCCGCGGGCGCGCCATGCGCCCGTCCCCGCGGACCTCTATGATCGGCGTCCCCCGTCCGCCGAGGGCCGCCCGTGCACGCCGTCTCCATCGCGTCGGTCACCAAGACCTACGGTGACCACGTCGCCGTCTCCGACCTCTCGCTCGAGGTGCCCGCCGGCGCCGTCTACGGGTTCATCGGCCCGAACGGCTCCGGCAAGACGACGACCCTCCGGATGATCCTGAACATCATCCGGCCCGACACCGGCAGCATCGAGGTGCTCGGCGCCCGGGACGCGCGCGCCGCGAACGACCGCGTCGGCTACCTGCCCGAGGAACGCGGCCTCTACAAGAAGATGAAGGTGCGCCACCTCCTGGCGTACTACGGCTCGCTCAAGGGCGTGACGTCGCGGCAGGCGCGCGAGCGCGGCGACGCGTGGCTCGACCGCTTCGACCTCGGCGAGGCGGCCGACCGCAAGGTCGAGGCGCTCAGCAAGGGCATGGCGCAGAAGGTGCAGTTCATCGCGACCGTGCTGTCGGAGCCGGAGCTCGTCATCCTCGACGAGCCGTTCAGCGGACTCGACCCCGTGAACCTCGACGTCATCCGGCAGGCCGTCGTCGAACTCAACCGCCGCGGCACGACGGTCATCTTCTCCACGCACGACATGGAGATGGCCGAGAAGATGTGCGACCGCCTCTTCATGATCTTCCGCGGCGAGAAGGTCCTGGACGGCACGCTCGACGACATCCAGGAGCGGTACGGCACGGACACGGTGCGGCTGCGCGTCGACGGCGGGCGCGAGCTCATCGAGCAGCACCCGGCCGTGCAGCGCGTGACGGACCTCGGGCAGTACCAGGAGGTCCGCGTGCAGGGCGACCCGCAGGAGCTGCTCGCCGCGCTCGCGGGGCGCACGCGCGTCTCGCTGTTCGAGATCGCGCGCCCGTCCCTGCACGACATCTTCGTGCGCATCGCGGGCCCCGACGCCGAGCGCGCCGTCGAGGAGACCCGCGCCGCCGACGCCGCCGTGAGCTGAGGGAGCCGAACCGATGTCCAAGATCCTCACCGTCACACGCGCCGAGTACGTCAAGGCGACGCGCTCCAAGGCCTTCGTCATCGGCGTGCTCCTCACGCCGCTGCTCTTCTCCGGCAGCATCGTCGCGATGGCCATCAGCAAGAAGACCGTGGACGTCGAGGAGCGGCGGTTCGCGGTCGTCGACCGGACGGGCGCGCTCTACGCGGCCGTCGAGGACGCGGCCGAGGAGCGCAACGCGACCGCCCTCCGCGACGAGTCCGGCGAGAAGCAGGTCCTCCCGGCGTGGGTGCCCAGCGCCTACGCGCCGGACGACGCGGCGGCCTCGGACGACGACGTCCTGCTCGAGCTCTCGGAGCGCGTCGAGTCCAAGGACCTCGCCGGCTTCCTCGTCATCGGCGCGGACATCGTGTCCACCGGGACCGGCGGCGACCGCGAGTTCAGCTGGCACACGAAGACGCCCACCTACAAGGACCTGCCGCGCTGGCTCGAGCGCGTGGTGAACGGCCGCGTGCGCGCGGAGCGCTTCGCCGCGGCGGAGCTCGACGAGCAGCTCGTGGAGACGCTCTCGCGCGAGGCCGACCTGCGCACCGTCGGCCTCACGGAGCGGGACGAGGAGACGGGCGAGGTCATCGCGGCCGAGGAGGAGAGCGACTTCGCGAACCTGCTCGTGCCGGCCGCGCTCGCGCTCATGATGTTCATGCTCGTGATCATGAGCGTGCCCGCGCTCATGAACAACGTGCTCGAGGAGAAGATGCAGAAGATCGCCGAGGTGCTCGTCTCCTCGGTGACGCCGTTCGAGCTGCTCATGGGCAAGCTCTTCTCGGCGGTCTGCGTCTCGCTCACGCTCGGCGTGCTCTACGTCGGCGGCGCACTGCTCTTCGTGCACAACGTCGACGACATCCCGCCGCAGGTCCTCGACGCGATCGGCCCCGGCATCCTCGCGTGGTTCGCGTTCTTCCTGCTGCTCGCGCTGCTCATCTTCGGCTCGATGTTCTCGGCGCTCGGCTCGGCGTGCTCGGAGCTGCAGGACGCGCAGACGATGATGATGCCCGCGATGATCCTCATGATGCTGCCGATGTTCTTCCTCGGGCCGGTCATCGAGAACCCCGGCGGGTCGCTCGCGACGACGCTCTCGCTCGTGCCGCCGTTCACGCCGCTCGTCATGTTCCTGCGGATGGCCATCCCGCCGGGCGTCGAGTGGTGGCAGCTCGGCCTCGCCGTCGTGCTCACGACCGGCTTCACCGTGCTGTGCGTCATGGCGTCCGCGAAGATCTTCCGCATCGGGATCCTCTCCGCGGGACAGACGCCCAACTACCGCAAGCTCGTCGGCTGGGTGCTGTCGAAGTAGGCGTCAGTCCGCGCCGAGCTCCGCCATCGCGGCGCGGAGGTGCGGCTCGAACGCCTCGCGCAGCGTCTCGTTCGGCCACGCGAGGACGCTCAGCGCCGTCTCCGTGTCGAGCGGCGCGTCGAGCGGCCGGCCCTCGGCGTCGAGCACCGGCACGCCGGCCTCGCGGTACACGAGCAGCGCGGCGAGGTCGTAGGGCTTCGCGGTGAAGTTCTCGATGCCGCGCGTCGCGCGCAGCCAGCCGCGCAGGTCGGCGAGCATGCGGTAGCGGCCCGTCGTCACGAGGAAGAGCTGCCCGGCGCTGCAGAGGTACTGGTCGTCGTAGACGAGCCGCGGGTCGAGCCCGTGCGCGGCGAGCGCCCGGTCGAGGAAGCAGCGCTCGAGCTCGGCGACGACGGGGCGCTCCACGGCGAGGTAGCGCGTGAACGCGAGGTACCCGTTGTCGAGGGTGAGCGCGCGCGGCGCGACGAGCGCGCGCTCCTCGAGGAGCGCGCCCGTCGCGACGTCGTGACGCGCGATGCGCGCCCCCGCCCCGCGCACGGCCGTGAGCACGTGGTAGACGCCCGCGGAGGTCGTCGGCAGCTCGGTCTGCACGGCGACCTCGACGTCCGAGAGCCGCGTCGCGTCGCCGCGATCGGGCGCGATGCCGGTGAGCGCCCACGCCGACCGCATGTCGTGCATGAGCGAGCGCGTGCCGTCGACCGGGTCGACGATCGCGCGCACGGCGGGCGCGTCGCCGCCGGGCGGGCCCGCGTGCGCGACGAGCCCCGGCCCCTCGCACACGAGCGTCACGGGGTGCCGCCGCGCGAGCCGCTCGACGAAGTCCGTGACGGCCGCCTCGGCCGGCTCGTCGAGCGCGTAGGAGATGTCGCCGGCGCCCCAGTCGCCGGGCCGGTCGGCGAGCGTCGGGTCCTGCGCCCGGCGCGCCGCGGCGAGCCGCTCCGCGACGCCGCGCCGGATGTCCTCGTGGAGCTCGCGCGTCGCCGCGAGCAGCGCGTCGGTGTGCCCGGCGAGGTCGTTCACGGGGCGCCCCCGTCGGGCGTCGCGCCGCGCGGCGCGGGCGACAGCGTCGCGAAGAGCACGACGACCGCCGCGGTGCGCGCCGGGATGCCGAACGCGAGCCGCGGGTCGGCGTCGAGCGTCCCGAGCGGGAGCGCGAGCAC
>JAUIEF010000135.1 GCA_030428785.1 bacterium | reverse complement strand
GCTCTGGGCGCTCGTGCGCGACGCGCAGCACGCGGGCGACGCCGCGACGGTCGCCGACCTCTCGGAGGCGCTGCTCGCGCTCCACCCGGACCTCGACGAGGTGCGCATCTTCCTCGCGCGGCAGCTCGTCGTGACCTGGGCGCCGCGCCGTGCGGACCCCGAGCGCCACGAGGCGCTCGTCGCGCGCGGCCTCGCGCTCCTCGAGGAGGGCTTCGACGCCGGCCCCGACGACGCGCGGCTCCATGGTCACGCCGTAAAGGAGCGCGGACCTTCCGCGCGACTGCATGGCAACGCCGTCAAGGAGCGCGGGCCTTCCGCGCGACTGCACGGCAACGACGTAAAGGAGCGCGGACCTTCCGCGCGACTGCACGGCGCCCTCGGGACGCTCCTCGCGCTCCAGCCCGCCGTCGATCCAAGGTTCGCGCCGGTCGCCGCGCGCTGGTTCGGCGAGCGCCCCGAGGACGTCGCCATCCAGGAGCTGCGCCGCGGGCGCCCCGGCTCCGGCGACTCCGTGAACCTCATCCTGCTGCTCGTCGACCGCGGCCTCACGACGCTCGCGCGCGACGGCGAGCTCTACGACGCCGAGCGCGACCTCGCGGAGGCGGAGACCGTGCTCGACGAGTTCACCGCCGAGGAGCGCTCGCTGCTCGCGCCCGAGCTCGAGCCGCTGCGTCGCGTCGTCGAGGAGGCGCGGGTCCCGACGGAGGGCGCGCGCTCGTGATCGTCCGCTGGGGCCTCGTGGCCGTGCTCTTCGGGATCATGCTGCGCGTGCTCGCGGCCGACGCGCACGTCGTGCCGCGCGGCGACGTCGTGCTCGACGTGGGCGCGGCGCGCAGCCTCGCGGCGGGGGAGGGCTTCCGGTCCGGCTTCGAGCGCGCGCTGCCGAAGCTCGCGGGGCCGGACGCCGTCGTCGGACGGCAGGACCTCGTCGACCAGCACCCGCCGCTGTGGCCGCTGCTCGGGTCGTTCGTCGCGCGGCTCGGCGCGTCGCCCTTCCTCGCGCTGAAGCTCCTGTCGCTGCTGGCCGGCGTGCTCGTGCTCGTGCTCGGGTGGCGGATCACGGACCGGCTCACGGAGGGGATCTCCGGCGTCCCCGACGGGCTCCCCGCGCTCGCGACGGGCATCCTCGCCGTGGGCTTCCTCGCCGTGGACGCGGCGGGCAACGGCTCGCTCTACGCGGCGCAGGCGGCGGGCGTGCTGCTGCTCGTCGAGACGCTCGCCTCGCCGCGGCCGTCGTGGTGGCGCATCGGGCTCGTGCTCGGCGGGCTGCTCATGCTCAACCACCAGTGCGCCGTGCTGTGGCCCGTGCCCGCGCTCGTGCTGCTGCTCGGCGCGCGGCCCGGCGAGCGCGGTCGCGCGGCCGTCGTCGCCGCGGGGGCGACGCTCGTCGCGGCGCTCTGCGCGCTGCCCTGGTGGCTGCGGAACGTGGCTGCGTTCGGCGACCCCTTCGCGAGCGTCAACCCGATCTACTTCCTCTACCGCGCCGGCGTCGACGCGACCTTCGCGGTGGAGGACGGCGTCCCCGTCCTGCGCTTCGCGCGCGCGCTCGACCCGCTGCTCATGGCGCGCGCGTCGCTCGGCTTCCTGAAGCCCAACCTCCTCTACCTGCTGTCGACGGGGCTCGCGGTGTGGCCCGTGCTGCTCGGCGTCGGGGGCGCGGCGCTGCTCCCCCAGGCGTGGGAGGCGGTGACGCGCCGTGACCGTCGCCTGCTCGCGCTGCTCGTCTGCCTCGCCGCGCTCGGCGCCGTGGCCGTGCTCTGGCCCGCGACGAAGCTGCGCTACCTCGCGGTGCTCCAGCCGCTCGTCGTCGTGCTCGCCGTGCGGGCCGCCGCGCGCGCGCCGGGGACGTGGGCGCGACGCGCGGCGCTGCTCGTCGGGCTCGGCTGGCTCGCCGCGCTGCTGCTCACGCTCGACGACGTGCGCGGGGTCGCGGAGGACGCGCGGCCCGTGCGCTGGATGGTGCTCGCCGCGGGCGGCGCGCTGCTCCTCTGGCTGCCCGTCCGCGTGCACGGCCGCGCGCGCACGGAGCGCACGCGCGTCGGGCTGCTCCTGGGCGCGATGCTCGTGTCGTGGGTGCTCGCCGCGTGGGTCGCGGTGGGGGGCGGCCCCGGCACCGCGTACCACGCGACGGACTTCGCGCCGGACTTCTTCGGGAAGCAGGCGGAGCTCTCGGAGGCGCGCGAGGCGCTCGCGCTCGCCGAGGCGCGCGACGCGGCCGTCGCGCTCGGCGCGGAGACGGTCGCCGGGCCGATCGGCCTGCTCGCGTGGCCGACGCCGCGCCTGCTCGAGGTCTCGCAGGGCCTGCCCCCGGCCTGGCTCGGCGCGACGCTCGACGCGCTGCTCGACGCGGGGCGCGCGCGGCACGTCGTGCTCCTGCTGTCGGACGCCGAGGCGCTCACCGGTCCGTCGCCGACGACGGGGACGACCGTGCTCGGCGGCCGCCTCGTCGTGCGGCACGTCGTCGAGCCCGGCGAGTTCTCCGCCGGTGCCGTCGTGCTCGAGGCGACCGGGGGATGACCTGGATCGTCCTGGCGCTCTGGTGGGTCGTCCTGCCCGCGGCGCCCGGGGTCGCCTGGCTGCACTGGTTCGCGCACCTCGCGACGGCCGGGATCGTCGGGCTGCTCGTCGCGCGGAGGGTGTGGGGCGAGGCGCGCGTGCGGCCGTCGCCGCCGGTCGTCGCGACGCTGCTCGCCGTGCTCTCGCTCGCCGTCGCCGTGCGGGTCGCGCCGCACCGCTTCCCGCTCGAGGCGCGCTGGTGGGCCGGGCTCACCGGGGTCGCGCACGCGGTGCTGTTCCTCGCGGCCTGGGCGTGGGCGCCGGCGCGGCGTGCCGACGAGGCGCGCGCGGAGGACGGGGAGCCCGACGACGTCGCGGTCTTCCGGCGCGCGTTCACCGTCGTGCTCGCCGGGCTGCTCGTCGCGCAGGCGCTCGTCGTGTGGCGCGACGCCGGGGCCGTCGAGCGCGTCGAGGGCGGCTTCGGCAACCCGAACACCTTCGGCGCCGTCGTCGCGGCCTGCGGGCTCGCGCTCGCCGCCTTCGGGTGCTGGCGCCGGACGGCGCTCGTCGCGCTCGTGCCGTGCGCGGCGCTCGTGCTCGCGACACGTTCGCGGGGCGCGGCCGCCGCGGCGGCCGTCACGGTGCTCGTGCTCGCGGCGCGGCGCGACTGGCGGCGCGTCGTCGCGCTCGGCGCGCTGCTCGTCGTCGCGCTCGTCGTCGTGCCGAACCCGCTGTGGGAGCGCGTCACGGCGATGCGCACGGAGCACTTCTACTCGCGCCCGTTCCTCTGGCAGGCGGCGCTCGAGGGCGCGGCCGAGGAGCCGCTCGGCATCGGGCCGGGCATGAACCTCCACGAGTTCCCGAAGCGCGCCCTGGACCGGTCCGTCCCGTGGCTCGTG
The DNA here is from genome assembly GCA_030428785.1 of bacterium. GTDB lineage: Bacteria > Planctomycetota > B15-G4 > B15-G4 > B15-G4 > JAUIEF01. The sequence continues at coordinate 12,013 of JAUIEF010000135.1, read as the reverse complement.
CACCAGCGCTTCGCCGTCGGGCTCACGCACAACGTCTTCACGACGCTCACGCTCGAGTGGGGCTGGCTCGCGGGCGCGGCGGCCGTCGGGCTCGCGCTCTGGGCGCTCGCGAGGCTCTGGCCGCGCGGCCCCGTCGACCCGCTCGCACAGGGCGCGACGCTCGGCGCGCTCGTGCTCTTCCTCGAGCTGCAGATCGACGGGCTCGAGCAGAACGCCGTGGCGTTCAGCCTCTTCCTCGTGTTCGCCGCGGTCGCGCTGCGGCGCGTCGCGGGGGCGGGCCGCGGGCCGGCGCTCTCCGGGCGGCTCGTCGGCGCGACGCTCGCCGCGACCTGTGTGCTCCTCCTCGTGCAGGACGGGCTCCGCGCGCGCCGCGTGTCCGTCATGCGCGACGCGCAGGCCGTGTGGGACCGCTACCAGCTCGGGCGCGCGGGGGAGGACGCCGTCGAGGCGGCGGTCGCGCGCGCCGAGGAGGTCGCGCCGCGCGAGGAGAACGTGGCCGTCGCGCGCTTCTCGTTCGAGGCGCTCGCGCACCGGCGGGCCGTCCGGCGCGGCGCGCCGCCCGCCGAGCTCGCGGAGCGCGAGGCCCGCGCGTGGGCCGCCGCCGACGTCGCGCTCGCCCGGCAGCCCGCCGACCGCGACACGGCCCGCCTCGTCGCCGACTTCGCGCACCGCCTGCTGCCGCGGGAGGGCGCGGCCCCCGACGACGCGGCCTTCGTGCGCTACGTCCACGCGGTGCGGACCGTCCTCGAGCGGGACCCCCTCGACGTCGTCTCGCGGCGCGAGCTCGCGGGGGAGCTCGCCCGCGCGGGCGACCTCGCCCGGGCCGAGGAGGAGTTCGACGCGCTCCTCGCCGTGGAGCCCCACGACGCCGCGGCCTGGGCGCTGCGCGCCCGCTGGCGGCTCGCGGCCGGCGACCTCGAGGGCGCGCTCCACGCCTCCGTCCGCGCCCGGGAATGCGTGTTCGACTGCCGGATCCTCACCGCCGTCGGCGCGCCCCGCTCGCACGCCTTCTACGAGGACGTCCTCGACAAGGTCGACCTCGCGGCGCTCCGGCGCCGGATCGCGGAGCTGCGCCGCGAGCTGTACCTCTGACCGGCATCGATCGCGACCCGCATCGATCGCGGTCCCCATCGATCGTGATCCATGACTTGTCCGGCCGCAGCCGCGTGCCTATGCTGTCGCGACCTTTGTCCACTGCCCGTCAAGCCACGAACCTGGGACCGGAACCCCCATGGACTCCATCCTGAACGAGTACCTGGCGATCGCCGTGTCGATCGTCGCTCTCGGCTTCGCCTTCGTCCTGTCCGGCAAGATCAACGCCATCAGCGAGGGCAACGAGACGCAGAGGGGGATCGCGCTCAAGATCCGCCAGGGGGCCATGGCCTTCCTGAAGACCGAGTACAGCATCCTCGCGGTCTTCGTCGCGGTGGTGTTCGCCCTGCTCTGGATGAGCGATCAGTCGAACACGGCCATCGCGTTCGTGGCGGGCGCGCTCGCGAGCGGCATCGCCGGCTGGCTGGGCATGAAGACGGCCACGAGCGCCAACGTGCGCACGACCGAGGCCGCGCGCACCGGGCTCTCCGAGGCGCTCGACGTCGCCTTCTCCTCCGGCATGGTCATGGGCCTGTCGGTGGTGGGGCTGGGCCTGCTGGGCGTCTCGGGCCTCTACGTGTGGCTGCAGAACCACCTGCCCGACCAGGACCTCGCGACGAACCTCCAGCCGCTCTTCGGCTTCGGGTTCGGCGCCAGCTCGATCGCGCTCTTCGCGCGCGTCGGCGGCGGCATCTTCACCAAGGCCGCGGACGTCGGCGCGGACCTCGTCGGCAAGGTCGAGGCGGGCATTCCCGAGGACGACCCGCGCAACCCCGCGACGATCGCCGACAACGTCGGTGACAACGTCGGCGACGTGGCCGGCATGGGCGCCGACCTCTTCGAGTCCTACGTCGGCTCGATCATCGCGACGGCGGTCCTGGGCGCCCTGGCCGCGGGCGCGGCGAACGCGTCGCACCTCGCCATCCTGCCCATCGTCCTCGCGGCCGTCGGCATCCTGGCCTCGATCGTCGGCCGCTCGTTCGTGAAGAGCAGCGACGAGAGCCACCTGCACGGCGCGCTCTTCAAGGGCCTGCTCGTCGCGTCGGGCGTGTTCGTCGTGCTCGGCTACCTGCTCACGATGGGCCTCGACCTCGAGTACACGCACGGCGGCGAGACCGTGGGCCACACCCAGGTCATGATGGCCGTGATCATCGGTCTCGGCCTGGGCGTGCTCGTCGGCAAGATCACCGAGTACTACACGTCCGAGCAGATGAAGCCGGCGCAGACCATCGCCGAGCAGAGCAACACGGGCGCGGCGACGAACCTCATCTACGGCCTGGCGGTCGGCATGGGCTCCACCTGGGCGCCCGTCGTGCTCATCGCCGTCGCGATCATGTTCACCTACAACCTCGCGGGGCTGTACGGCATCTCGATCGCGGCCGTCGGCATGCTGAGCACGCTGGGCATCAGCCTCGGCGTCGACGCGTACGGCCCGGTGGCCGACAACGCGGGCGGCATCGCCGAGATGTCCGGCTGCCCGCCGGAGGTGCGCAAGCGCACGGACGCGCTCGACGCCGTCGGCAACACGACCGCCGCCATCGGCAAGGGCTTCGCCATCGGCTCGGCGGCGCTCACCGCGCTCGCGCTGTTCCAGAACTTCATCGCCGGCGCGAAGATCGACACGCTCGACCTCGTCTCGCCGACGATCATCGCGGGCGGGCTGTTCGGCGCCATGCTGCCGTTCCTGTTCTCGGCCATGACGATGACCGCCGTCGGCCGCGCCGCGAACAAGATGATCGACGAGGTGCGCCGCCAGTTCCGCGAGATCCCCGGCCTGCTCGAGGGCAAGGCCGAGGCCGACCCCGCGCGCTGCGTCGCCATCTCCACGCAGGCGTCCATCCGCGAGATGGTCGTGCCGGGCATCCTCGCCGTGGCCGCGCCGGTGGGCGTCGGCTTCCTCGTGGGCCCGCAGGCGCTCGGCGGCATGATCGCCGGCGCGCTCTTCTCGGGCGTCATGATGGCCATCTTCATGGCGAACTCGGGCGGCGCCTGGGACAACGCGAAGAAGTACATCGAGGGCGGCGCGCACGGCGGCAAGGGCAGCGACGCCCACAAGGCGGCCGTCGTCGGCGACACCGTGGGCGACCCCTTCAAGGACACGTCCGGCCCGGCGCTCAACATCCTCCTGAAGCTCATGTGCATCGTGTCCGTGGTCATCGCGCCGATGCTCGCCGCGGCTTCCTGACCGGGCGGAGGACCCTTGTCCGAGGAGACCACGCCGGACCGCTCGTCGGACGACCGTGAGCTCGGGATCGCGTGCGCGCGCCTCGCGCTCGACCGGCAGGCGCGCGACGTGAAGCTCATCCAGGTCGGGGACCGGCTGGGCATCGCCGACTGGTTCGTGCTCGCGACGGTGAACAACCGGCGCCAGGCGCGCGCCGTGCGCGACGCGATCCGCGTCGGGCTCAAGGAGCTCGGGCACGGCGTGCCCGTCGCGTCGAGCGAGGACCCGGACGGCCGCTGGTCGCTCTACGACTACGGCGGCGTCGTCGTGCACCTCTTCGACGACGAGGGCCGGCAGTACTTCGACCTCGACAGCATGTGGGCCGACGCGCCCCGGATCGACGTGGAGGACCTCCCTCCGCAGGAACCCCGCACAGGAGAGCACGCATCGTGAGCAGCGCACCGACGGCCGACGAGCTGGGCTTCGTCCGCGAGCTGGCCCTGGAGGCCGGCGAGGTGGTCATGAGCCACTACGGCACCGACTACGACGTCGACGACAAGGAGGGGCAGCCCGTCACGGTCGCCGACCGTCAGAGCAACGACCTCATCGTGAAGACGCTCACCGAGCGCTTCCCCGGCGACTCGATCCTCGCCGAGGAGACGCCCGTCACGGACCAGACGTGGCGCACGGCGGAGCGCTGCTGGATCGTCGACCCGCTCGACGGCACCTCCGACTTCGTGAAGGGCCGCGTGGGCTTCGCCGTGATGATCGGCCTGTGCGTGCGCGGCGAGCCGGTGCTCGGCGTCGTGAACGTGCCGAAGGCCGGCCGCATGTTCCTCGGGCTCGTCGGCGAGGGCGCCGAGGAGGAGCGCGAGGGCGAGCGCCACACCCTGAAGACGAGCGCCCGCGCGGAGACGAGCGAGCTGCGCGTCATCGCGAGCATCGCGCACCGCGACGAGGCCCTCGAGACGATGCTCACCGCGCTCGAGCCCGCCGAGACGCTGAGCGTCGGCAGCGTCGGCTACAAGGTCGGCAAGATCTGCGCCGACGAGGCCGACCTCTACGTCGCGCCCACGAGCCACATCAGCCTCTGGGACACCTGCGGCCCGCAGGCCATCCTGCACGCCGCCGGCGGCCGCTTCCTCGACACGGACGGCAACCCGCTCGTGTACACGGGGCCGGGCCTCAAGCACGCCCGCGGCCTCCTGGCCACCAACGGGGCGAGCGCGGACGCGGTCGTCGCCAAGGTCGCCGGGGTCTGGAAGGCCGGCTGACCTGCGCCCGGGCCGCCCGCACGCGGCCCGCCCCGGAAAGCCTCCACCCCGGACGCGTCCCCGGCCGAAGACGACGGAATGCCCGTCTCCTGGCACGACTGGACCGATGACACCCTCGCCGCGGCCGCGCGCGAGGGGCGCCCGGTGCTCCTCTCGCTGGAGTGCTCGTGGGGGCGGTGCGGCGAGCGCGCGCGCGACCGGCTCGACCGGGACGCCGCGCTCGTCGAGCTCGTGACGCGGCACTGCACGGCCGTGCGCGTCGACAAGGATGCGCACCCCGAACTCGACGCCCGCTGGAACCAGGGTGGCTGGCCGACGCTCGTGCTGCTCGACGGCGAGGGCGAGGTGCTCGGCGGCGGCGTCGCCTGGTCGGCCCCGGCGCTGCGCACGCTGCTCGAGCGCGTCGTCTCGCTGCGTCGCGGCGAGGCGCCGCCCGTGACCGCGCCGCCGACGGCGGACATCGCGCCGGGGCGGGTGGTGCTCGACGCGTCCGTGCCGCCGGAGATCGAGCGCACCCTCCTTGCCGACTTCGACGAGCGCTACGGCGGCTTCGGCCACGAGCACAAGTTCCCGCACCCCGAGGCGCTCGACTACGCGCTCCTGCGTCACGCCGAGAGCCGCGACGCCCGGCTGCGCGAGATCCTCGAGAAGACCTTCACGGGCATGGCCGCCGGCCGCCTGCAGGACGGGGTCGACGGCGGGTTCTTCCGCTACTGCGCGCGGCGCGACTGGAGCCGCCCGCACACGGAGAAGCTGCTCGAGACGAACACGGGGCTCGCGCGCAACTACCTCGAGGCGGGGCAGCTCATGGGCCGCGCCGATTACCTCGAGGTGGGGGCGCGGACGCTCGACACGGTGCTGCGCGACCTGCTCGACGAGTCGACGGGCCTGTTCCACTCGGGCCTCGACCCCGACGACGAGTACTACGCGCTCGACGGCGCCTCGCGCCGCACGCGTCGACCGCCGGGGCGCTCGGGCCGCATGCTCGCCGACGGAAACGCGCGCGCCGTGTCCGCGCTCTTGAAGGCGGGCGCGGTGCTCGCGCGCTCCGACCTCACGCAGCGCGGCGTCGCCGTCGCCGAGAGCCTCATGCGCAAGCTCTGGCGCCGCGGGCGCGGCATGGACCACGCCCACGACGGCCGCGCCGCGCACCCCGGGCGCGAGCTGCGCGACCAGGCCGAGACGGCCCGCGCGCTGCTCCACGTGCTCCAGTACACCGACGACCGGCGCTTCGTCGCGCCGCTCGAGGACCTCGTGGAGGTCATGGCGTCCCGCTACCTCGACGAGCGCGGCGAGTTCACCTCACGCGCGGACGGCTCGCTGCGCGACGGGCGCCGCGACGCGCGCATCGTCGACGGCGCGGTGGCCGCCGAGGTCATGCTGCGCGCGGCGGTGCTCCTCGGGCGTCCGAGCCTCGCGGAGATCGGCGCGCGCTCGCTCGAGCACCACGCCGGCGACTTCCGTCGGCACGGGTACGCGATGGCCGCCTACGGTCGCAGCGTCGAGCTCCTGCTCCACCCGCCGCTGCACATCGTCGTCGTGGGTCCGCGCGGCGACCGCACGGCCGACGCGCTCCTGCGCGCGGCCTCGACGACCTACCTGCCGAGCCGCGTCGTGCAGCACCTCGACCCGGCGGTCGACGCCGAGCACCTCGAGCGGCTGGCGCTCCCCGCGCGCGAGGCGCCCACGGCGTACCTCCTCGCGGACCGGGCCTGCGCGGGCGAGGTCACGGACCCGTCGGCGCTGCCGGGCGCACTCGCGGCGGCCAACGCGCTGCGGCTGCGTCCCTGACGGAGCGCCCCGTCGGCGCCCCGTCGGCGCCGGACCGGCCGAGGACCGGCGAGGTCCCGGAGGGGCCTGCCGCGCGGACCCGGCTCAGGGGCCGGCGACGATCGCGCGGAAGCGCAGCGGCTCGCGCGTCCCGAGGATGAGGCCCACGACGTCGGCCCGCGTCCCTCGGCCCCGCTCGTGCGAGGTGCCGGCGTCGTCGAAGGCGAAGCCCGAGCCCGACGGCGTCACGAAGCCCACCGTCGTCATGTCGGCGTCCTGCACGAGCACGGTGCCCACGGGGTAGGGCCGCTCGTCGCGGATGCCGAGCGGCACCGCGGTGAACTCGACGAGGTAGCCGCGCACCGCGGGGTCGCCGCCCGCGCGGATCTCGAGCAGCTGCGTGTAGGCGTGCTCGCGGGCGACGCGCGGGCCGTCCAGCTCGACGGAGCTCGCCGACCGTCCGGAGGCGCAGCCCGTCGCGAGGGCCGTGGTCAGGGCGAGCAGCAGGGCGGTCAGGCGGGACATCGCGGCGGGGCTCCTGGCAGGCGGCCGTCGGGGGCGGCCGGGGTCCGGAGAGACGTCGGGACGTGGGACGAACCGATCCCGCCGATCATACTCCCCGTCGCCGGACGCGGCGAGGTCTCCCGCCGTCGGGCGGCCGACCCGCACCCGGTGCGGGCCGACCGTCGGGTCCCGTCAGTTGATGGGGAGGAGGAGGTCGTCGCCCCGCGGCTTCATGTCGCCCGCCGAGGTCTGGACCACGCCGTCGGGGCCCGCGCTGAGGATCCACGCGGGGAGGCGGGTGTCGACGAGGCCCTCGAGGTTCGCGATGTAGGCGTGGCCCCACGGGTCCTCGACGGCCTCGCCGTAGGGGCCCTGCCAGCCGGGGCCGCCCATGCTGTCGTTCTGCAGGACGTCCTCGACGGGACGGGAGGAGGACACGGCGCCGAGCGCGCCGCCGTCGGGCAGCTCGCCCGGACCGTACAGCCACGAGACGTTCGTGCGCCCGCGGTTGCCGGTGGGGAGGAACAGCGTGTCGTTCGAGTAGCCGCGGATGCCGTCGAGGATGTGCTGCATGTCGGCGTACGCGGTGTCGACGCGACCCTCGGCGAGCTCGCCGCCGACGATCGGCACGGTGATGCCGGCGATGCTCACCATGATCGACAGGCTGACGAGCGCCTCGAGGATGCCGGGCTTGCGGCGGGCCGCGACGGGAGGCTGCTGCGTCGCGGACTCGGGCTGGGTCTCGTCGATGGACTGCTGGACGTCTTCGGTCACGGTCTCTCTCCGTCAGGATCCGGCGTCCTTCTTCGGCCGGACCGGGGGGCCGCCTTGACCCGTGATCGGCGCGCGCCCGCATCGGGTCGCGCCGATGCGTCGCCGCGCGCGGCGATCGGGCCGCTGGATTCGCGCTCCTGCCCGACATGGTCTCCGGCCGATGCGCCACCTATGCTCCGGTTCATCCGCGGCCAGAGAGGGAGCTGACGACGGGACACCTCGCGAAACTCGGCAAGCACTCGTCGGTGCTGCTCGTGGGCAGTCTGCTGTCGCGCGGCGTCGGGATGATCCTCATCCCGCTCTACACGTCCGTCCTGGCGCGCGAGGAGCTCGGGTACTGGGAGGCGCTGCTGCTCACGGCGACGCTCGTGAGCCTCGTGTCGGCGCACGGCATCACCGCCGCGCTCATGTGGACGCTCAAGACGGGCGGCCGCGTGCACGACGGCGAGCCGCCCGAGGAGGAGAAGCCGCGCATCATCTCGGCGGCGGTGGGCTGGGCGATGGCGTCGGCCGTGGTCGTCTGCGGCACGGGCATGGTCTTCGCGGCCTGGCTCGCGAGGGCGACGACCGAGCGCCCCGAGCACGGGACGATCATGGTGCTCCTGCTGGGCGCGCAGGCGCTGCGCGTCGTGACCTATCCGGCCGAGGGCGTGCTCAAGCTGCGGTTCCAGAGCGTGCCCATCGTGCTCATGAACTTCGGCGAGTTCTTCGTCCAGGTCGCGGGCACGTACCTCGCGCTCAAGGTCTTCCACATGGGCCTCGAGGGCATGGCCTGGGCGGCCTTCGCCGCGGCGGTGCTGCGCGTCGGCCTCGCCTGGAAGTTCCTGCCCGAGCTGCGCCGCGCGCACGTCGCGCCGCGGTTCATGATGCCCATGGTGAGGTACGGGCTGCCGCTCATGCCCGGCGCCATCGCGGCCATCGTGCTCTCGCTGAGCGACCGGCGCTTCCTCATCTACTACGGCATGGAGGCGGCCAACGGCCTCTACGCCTACGGCGACAAGTGGGCGCGCATCGTCGAGTTCGCGCTCGTCCTGCCGCTCGCGAGCATGTGGCCCGCGGTGTTCTTCAACATCGCGCGGGAGCCCGACGCGAAGCAGCAGTTCGCGCGCATCGCGACGCTCTTCTGCGGCGTGGCGGGCACGCTGGGCTTCGGCATCACGATGATGGGCCCGGCGATCACGCGGCTCTTCGACACGAGCTCCAACGACGAGTTCGCCGGGGCGGCCGGGCCGATCGGCGTGCTCACGGTGGGCTACGTGCTCTTCGGCCTCAACGAGGTCGCGCGCGTGGGCTTCCAGCTCACGGGGCGCACGCGGCGGACGGCGCTCTCCATGGTGCTCGCCGCGGCGCTCAACCTCCTGCTCAACTGGCAGCTCATCCCGGGCTACGGGGCCATGGGCGCCGCGTGGGCGACGCTCGCGGCCTACGGCGCGGCGGTGGCCTTCTCGCTGCTGCTCTCGCGCAGCATCTACCCGCAGCGCTGGGAGTGGGGGCGGCTGGTCCACGTGGCCGCCGTCTTCGTGGGCGGCGCGTGGGCGGTGTCCGAGCTCGGGCCGCCCGACGACACGCTCGCCGGCTTCTGGACGCGCGTCGTCGCGGCGGTCGGTGCGCCTGCCCTGCTGCTCGCGACGGGCTTCCTGACGCGCGACGAGTGGGCGCAGCTCAAGGCGCTCGTGCGGCAGGTGCTCCGCCGTCGCGCGGCCCCGGCCGGCGAGGGACCCGAGCCGTAGGTCGGCGGGCGCGCGCCGCGGGACGGGCCCTCGCGGACCGCCCGAGCCGCGCGACGACGCCGCCCGCCCGGGGGCGCGGAACGCGCGCGCCGACTGCTAGGATGCGCGGCTCGCCTCCGGAGCCGCCGATGCCCGCCCGTCGATGCGTCCCGCTCGTCGCCCTCGCCCTGCCCCTGGCGCTCGCCCTCGCCGCGTGCACGTCGCCGCGCCTCGACCAGGCGGAGGACGTGCGCCATCCGCAGGTGCCGCTGGACCCGTGGTTCGCGTGGCTCTTCGAGTACGACCGCGCCGACAGCGGCGAGAGCTACCAGTGGTCGACGCTGCTCTGGACCATCGGCCACTCGCGCGAGAACGAGACGACGCACACGCGCGTGTTCCCGTTCTGGTGGAGCAACGACGACCCGCCGTACTCGAGCTCGCGCCTGCTCTTCCCGCTCTACTACGGGCGTGACAGCGAGGCGGAGACGGCGCGGTTCTACTCGCTGCTCTACGGCTACACCGAGACGGACACCGCGCGCACCGACTGGGTGCTCCCGCCGATCTTCCACTGGCGCCGCAGCCGCACGTCGGACTCCTGGGGCTCGAGCCTGCTCTTCGTCTACGACTGGCAGCACGACGACGGCAGCACATCGTTCACCCTCGCGCCGATCCTCGGCCTCGCGCACCTCTTCCAGGGCACGTGGGGTCTGCCGCCCGACGGCGGGGACGTCCCGGCCCTCGGCCGCGAGCACAGCCGGCGCTTCGAGCTGCTCAACCTGCTCGGCATCGTCTCGCTCTTCGGCTACGACGACGTCGGCGACCGCCGGGAGATCCGGCTGCTCACGCTCTTCAGCAACGAGGTCATGTCGCCCATCCGCTCGTGGCGCGGGCGCGGCGAGGACCCGTTCGTCCGCGAGTGGCTCTTCCCGCTCTACATGAACGTGCAGGACGAGGACGACGGCTGGATGTACGTCGGACCGCTGTGGGGCACGCGCGACGACCGGCTCGCCGGCACGCACACGGACTGGTGGCTGCTGGGGCTCGTCTCGCGGCGCACGGCGCCCGAGGGCGTGAGCTGGAGCCTCGCGGGCCTGACGGTCAGCGGCCCGGACGGCGAGGGCTGAGGCTCAGTCGGTCTCGAGCCGCGCGAGCGCGCCGAGCGCGCCCGGGTGGCCCGGCGTGAGCGCGAGGATCGACCGGTAGAGCACGCTCGCCTCGGCGTCCTCGCCGTCGCCCTCCATGAGCTCGGCGAGCGCCATGCGGAAGCGCGTCGAGCGGTAGTCGCGCTCGAGCGCCTCGCGCAGCCAGTCCTCCGCCTCGTCCGCGCGCCCCGCCGCCTCGAGGCGCTCGAAGCGGTCGAGCACGAGGTCCTCGAGGTACGGCCAGTCCGGCGTGGCGCGGCACGCCTCGAGCACGTAGGCCGCCTCGAGCTCCGTGTAGCCGCCGACGGACTCGTCCTCGAAGGCCTCGACGTCCATGCCGTGGCGCTGCACGAGCGCGCGCGCGGCGACGAAGAAGCTCGACCACGCCCGGTGGATCGCCCGCGCCTGCGCGATGGCGACGCCGTAGAGGTGCGCGGGGACGCGCGTCCACTCCATGGCCTCGGAGCGGTTGTCGACGAGGAGGTCGCGCACGGCGAGCAGGTTGTCCGGGTTCTCGAGCAGGCGGCGGCCGCCGCGCGAGCCGAGCGCGGGGCGCGCGTCGGTCACGACGTCGTACGAGGGGGCGAGCAGCGAGGTCACGCCCGGCGCCGGTCCGACGAGGCAGGAGACGAGGAGCGGATCGAGGCCGACGCGCTGCATCTCGCGGCGCACCGGCGCCACGCGCTCGAGGTGGTCGCGGATGTCGCGCGGCCGCACCTGGAGGTCGCGCCGCGTGCCGACGATGCCGACGAGCGGGCGGCGCGAGCGCGGGTGGTCGACGACGAGCGTCGCGGAGGCGAAGGCCGCGTCGGCGGAGGCGAGCGCCGCGCGCAGGTCGTCCGGGTGCACGGACGCCGGGTCCCACCACTGGCAGAAGAGCCCGTCGGCGGTGAGCGCGCGCTCCACGGCACGGTAGAAGTCGACGGTCGCCAGGAGCCCGGCGCGACGCCGCACGCGCGGGTCGGGCATGAGCAGCACGAGGTCGTACGGCTCGGTCTGCGTCGCGAGGAAGAGGCGCTCGTTGCCCTGCGGGCGGCGGCGGCCCGGCGGCTCCGGGTCGAGCGCGGCGACGCCCGGCACGGGGAACGGCCGCAGCCAGTCGATGTCCTCCGGCTGGTGCTCGACCGCGGCGGCCTCCGCCTCGCCCGCGTCCGTCGCGACGACGAGCACGCGCCGCGCGCCGCCGCCCTGGAGCAGCCAGGGCACGTGCACGAGACGGTGCTCCTGCAGCGGGTGGCGCGCGAGCGGCGCGACGCCGTCGATGGCCAGCCGGCTCCGGCCGTCCGCGGGGTCGCGCAGCCAGGCGGCGTGCCCGTCGGCGAGGTGGTGGGGGATGAGCGCGGGCGTGCCGGCGACGTCGCCGGGGAGCCCGACCGCGAGGAGGGCGGCGACCGCCGCCGTGACGCTCGCGAGCGCGCGGACGGGGTGCGGGCGCGGGTGCTCGCGCAGCGTCGCGAGGAGCAGCAGCGCGGCGAGCGCGCCGCCGAGCGTCTCGGTTCCCAGCGCGGGCAGCGCCTTCCACGCGACGACGGGCGCGCCGACGACGAGCAGCAGCGGCACGAGGCTCAGGGGCGCGCCGGCGCC
>JAUIEF010000134.1 GCA_030428785.1 bacterium | reverse complement strand
CGCGTCCGTGAGCGTGAGCCCCGGCGGCACCGAGACGTCCTGCACCACGAACTGGAACCAGATGTCCGTCCCGGACGGGATCGACGCCGGCCAGAACGCGGCGAGGTCGACCGACCCGCTCCCGTCCGCCGCCACGAAGAGCTGCCTCGCGAACGGGAACGCGTGCACCGTCCCGCCCACCGCCGCGAGCGGCGTCGACGCGAAGGAGACCCACGCGAGCATCGGTGCGCCGGGCGGCGCGTCGTCGACCGTGATCCTCGCGACGCTGCCCGCCACGAGGGTCCCGGTGCCGCGCAACTCCGGCACGCCGGCGACGCCCACCGTCCCGCCGCCCAGGTTCGTCCACGGGCCGGGGCTCAGGTCGTAGACGTAGGCCGCGCCCTGTTCGTCCTGCGGGAAGCCGGGCCCTGGGAACTGCACCCCCGGCGCCCCGACGAACACCCGGTCGTCCGCCACGGCCACCGCGCTCCCGAACACGTCGCCGCTGCCCATGGTCGGGAGCGCGAGGTGCTCCGCCTCGAGCCAGACGCTGCCGTTCCAGCGGAACACCGTCGCGGCGCCGCTGTCGAAGATGCCCCGGTCCGGCGCGCCCACCACGGCGACGTTGCCCGCCACCCCGACCGCGGCGCCGAACGAGTCGGTCTGCGGGTCGGAGCTCGGGTCGCCGGACGCCAACGTGTCCTCGACGAGCCACGCCGCGCCGTCGTAGCGGAACGCGAACGCGCGACCCTTGTTGTCCGCGCCCGCGTGGATCGCGCCGGCCAGGAGCACGTCGCCGTCCACCGCGACCGACGTCCCGAAATTCGCGACGGCCTCGGGCGCCGGGCTCTGGAGCACCGCGTCCGGCGCCCAGTCGACGCCGTCCCAGCGGAACACGCGCACCGAGCCGTCGTTGAACAGCGAGACGTCGTCCATCGGGTGCCCGACGGCCAGCACGTCCCCGCTCAGGGACACCGCCTCGCCGAACCGGTTGCCGAAGCCGCTGCCGAGCAGGTGCTCCTCCTCGTTCCAGGAGGCGCCGTCCCAGCGGAAGACGACGACCTCGCCGCGGGTGAAGTTGTAGCCGGGCGCGCCCACGGCGATGACGTCACCGTCCACCGCGACCGCGGCGCCGAACTCGTCGTCGAGGTTCCCGAGGCTCGAGACGAGCTCCTGCTCCTCGTTCCACGTCGCGCCGTCCCAGCGGAACACCTTCGCGCTGCCGCGGTCGTCGTCGAGCAGCCCGAAGTCGTCCCCGGGCGCGCCGACCACGAGCACGTCGCCGCTCAGGCAGACGGAGGCCCCGAAGAAGTCCCCCGCGACGCCCGTGCTCGAGCGGAGCTTCGGCGAGGCGTTCCAGCCCGTGCCGTCGAAGCGGAACACACGGACCGAGCCTTCATTCCCGCTGCCGGCGAAGGAGTCCAGCCACGCGCCCACCGCGAGCACGTCGCCGCCCGCGTCCACGGCCACCGCGTTGCCGAACAGGTCGCCGCCCGTGCCGCCGCTGTCGACGAGCTCGTCCGGCGTGGGCGTGCCGGCCCCGAGCGGGCCGCACAGCACGAGGAGGAGCAGGCCGGCGGTGGACCACGGCCGGGCGCCGAGCGGTCGGGAGCGTCGCGAGCTGTCCATGAGTCCCTTCTCCCTGCGAGATCCGGAGGAGCGGCCCCGTGGCGTCCCGCGGTCGACCGTGATCGTCGGACCGAGCGCCGTCGGCGGCTCGTCGACACCGCCCACGCTACCCCGGATCCCGCGACCCGTCGATCGCCCGGGGAGGCCCCGCACCCGCGGTCACGGGGCGGAAGCGGGCGCGGTACCCACGTGGGCGCGGCGAGCGCGCGCGCGCACGGTACGCTCGCGGAACGCCGGAGCACGCGCGCCCCGGTCCGCCCTCGCCCGCCCGCGACCCGGAGCGCTCCGTGCTGACCGGTGACGAACGCCGCATCCTCGTGCTCGGCAACAGCGGCTCCGGCAAGTCGACGCTCGCGCGCGCGCTCGGCGACGCGCTCGCGCTGCCCGTCGTGCACCTCGACACGCACTACTGGCGGCCCGGCTGGACGGAGCCGACGCGCGCGGAGTGGGACGCCCGCGTCCCCGAGCTCGCCGCGCGGCCCGCGTGGGTCATGGACGGCAACTTCGCGCGGAGCCTCGCGCCGCGCCTCGCGCGCGCCGACACCGTCGTGCTCTTCGAGCGGCCGACCTGGCTCTGCCTCGCGCGCATCCTGGGACGCTGGCGGGAGTGGCGCGGCCGCACCCGACCCGACCTCGCCGCCGGCTGCCCCGAGGACATCGACTGGCGCTTCATGGCCTGGGTCGCGACCTTCCGACGGCGCGAGCTCCCGCGCGTCCGCACCGCGCTGGCGGCCGCGCCGCCGGGTCTCCGCGTGCACGTCCTGCGCACCGACGCGGACGCCGACGCGCTCCTCGCGAGCGCGCGACGGGTCGCGCCGACGCGTCGCGATGGTGATGATGCGCGCGTTCCCGGAGCCGCTCATCCATGACACGCCTCCTTCCCCGCGTGATCCCGGGCGCGGCGCTCGCCGTCGCTCTGACCGTCGCCGCCTCGGCCTGCTCGCCCGCCGACGACGCGGGCGCCGCTCCTCCCTCCACGCGCGCGGACCCGACGCTCGTCCGCGAGCTGCGCCTCCCGCACCTGCTCATGGGGGGATTCGGCGGTCCCGCCTGGGAGGAGGGCATCCCCGACGTCGAGCGCGAGTTCTGGCTCTACGCCGACGCGGAGGGCGGTGAGCCGATCCGGCGCCTGCCGGAGACGAACACCCTCGCCGGCCGCGCGGGCCCGTGCTTCTTCCTCGCGAGCACCGCGCCCGACGGCGAGACGTTCTTCGACGAGCCCGTGTGGCTCGAGGTCCGCGCGACGCCGGCCGGCACCGACGAGCCGCTCGTCATGACTCCGCGCGTCCGTCTCGACCCCGACGCGCCGCTGCTCGGCGTCCGCGAGCACCGGAAGCTCTCCGCGGGCGACGTTCGGGTGTTCGTCCCCAACCTGCCCCTGCCGACCTGCGCCATGCTCACCGACTACCCGGCCGGCGCCATGGAGGGGCCCGCCTACACGCTCATGATGACGGAGCTCATGATGGGCGGGGACGTCGAGCTCACCGACACGGAGCGCGCGGCGGTGCTCGCGGAGCTGGGCGTGGGAGCGCCGCCGGATCCCCGGCCGTTCGACGCGGGGCGCTGGGCGGAGGTCGACACGTCCGACCGCTGGGACATGGTGCAGGACCTCCTCAACACCCACGAGTTCCTCGGGATGACGCGCGACGAGGTCCTCGAGCTGCTCGGCGAGCCGAGCCCGCCCGGGTTCCCGCTCGGCGCGCGGGGGTGGGACCTCGTGTACCGGGTGGGCAGCACGTTCATGGACAGCTGGTGGCTGTTCCTCGGGCTCGACGACGCGGGGCACGTCTCACGCATCCGGCTCTACGAGGACTGACGCGGCCGTGACGCCCGACCCGATCCCCGCCGACGCGCTCCCGTGGCTGTCCGCCGCGCAGGTCGCCGCCGCGCTCCGCGACGGGCGCACGACCTCGCGCGCGCTCACCGAGGCGATGCTCGCGCGCATCGAGGCGCACGACGCGGCGCTCAACGCGTTCGTCACCGTCACCGCCGACGCCGCGCTCGCGGCGGCCGACGTCGCCGACCGAGAGCTCGCGTCGGGCCTCGATCGCGGGCCGTTCCACGGCGTCCCCGTCGGCGTGAAGGACCTCTTCGACACGGCCGGCGTGCGGACCACCGCCGGCGTCGCGCTCTGGCGCGACCGCGTGCCCGACACGGACGCCCACGCCGTGACGCGCCTCGCCGGGGCCGGCGCCGTGTCGCTCGGCAAGACCGGCATGCACGAGCTCGCCTGGGGCTCGACCTCCGACAACCCGCACTTCGGCGCGGTCCGCAACCCGTGGGACGTCGCGCGCCACCCCGGCGGCTCGAGCGGCGGGTCGGCCGCCGCCGTCGCCGCCGGCCTCGCGTACGCGGCCCTCGGCACGGACACGGGCTGCTCCGTGCGTCAGCCCGCGCACTGCTGCGGGATCGTCGGCTACAAGCCGACCTTCGGGCTCATCGGCAAGAGCGGCGTCGTCCCGCTCGTCGGCACCATGGACCACGTCGGCACGCTCGCGCGCACCGTCGAGGACGCGGCGCGCCTCGCGCAGCTGCTCATGGGCCCCGACGCGCTCGACCCGTGGTCCGTCGACCGCGCGCCGCCCGACGTGACGCACGCGCTCGACCGGCCGATCTCCGGCGGCGTCGTCGCCGTGCCGCGCGCGTGGTTCTTCGACGGCGTCGAGCCGGCGATCGTCGCGCGCGTCGACGAGGCGCTCGCCGCGCTCGAGGCCCTCGGCGTCACGCTCCGCGACGTCGTGCTGCCCGGTATGGACGAGGTCTGGGACGCCGCCGTCACGACCTTCGTCGAGGTCCGCACCGCGCACGGCGCGACCGTCGCCGCGCACCCCGAGGGCTTCAGCGAGGAGGTGCGGACGAAGATGGCGCGCCTCGAAGCGACGACCGCCGACGACTACGTGCGCGCCCAGGAGCTCCGCGCCGTCTTCCGCCGCCGCGTGCGCGAGGTCATGGGGGACGCCGACGTCCTCGCCCTGCCCACGTCGATGTCCCTCGCCGAGCCCCTCGACCCGTCGCTCACCGCCGGCTGGCGCGACCGCGCGCGCAACACGATCCCGTTCAACTTCACCGGCCAGCCCGGCGTGTCCGTGCCCTGCGGCTTCGCGCCCGGCGACCTGCCCGTCGGGCTCCAGCTCGTCGCGCGCCGCTTCGAGGACGCGCAGGCGCTGCGCTACGCGGCGGCCTATCAGCGCGCGACGCGCTCCGGCGAGCGCCGACCGCCGGCCTTCGCCTGAGCGGACGCGTCGACCGGCGATCGCGTCGGGCGGCGGACCGCCCGCCGAGCGCGCGGCGCGTCACGCCGCGCCGCCGCCCGCCTCAGCTGTCGGCCTCGGCGCGCTCGAGCTCGGTGACGCGCACGACGCGCCGCGTCCGGCCGATCCCGACGGCCTCCTCGATGCGCAGGTGGTCGTCGTCGACGCGCCGCAGCGTCTCCGACACGGGCTCCTCGCCGGCGGACACGACGCGCTCGAAGAGCACGCCGCCCTCGCCGACCGTCCCGCGCGACGGACGCAGGCGCGTGTCGTCGTCGGTGAGACTCCACGCCTCCCAGCCACCCGACGCGCTCGTCCAGCCGCGCACGGCGAGCCGACCGCTCCACGGCGCCGACCCGTCGGCGCGCGTCTCGAGCACGTCGAGCACGAGCACGTCCTTGTCGAGCAGCTTCGCGCGCAACCGCGCCTCGCGCGCCGCGCCGCCGTCGTCCGTCTGCGTGCCCTCCCAACGGCCGAGCAGCCAGTCGAGCTCGCGCGCCTCCGCGTGCGGCGACAGCTCGCCGCTCGTCCAGTCCGTCGCGAAGAGCTCGTCCTGCGTGACCTCGTCCGCGGGGCGCGTGCGCGTGAACTCCATGATCCAGTCGGTCTTCCAGGTCACGCCGCCGTCCTGCGTCGTCGCGCTGTCCCAGCGCACGGAGTCGTCGAGCGCGTCCGAGAAGGTGTACCGCGTCTGGCGCGGCCCGCTGTCCGGCGCGAAGAACTCGCCGCGCCCGTGTCGGAACGCCCCGTGCAGCCGGCCGAAGCCGCCGTTGCCGTCGGTCGTCCAGAAGAGGAGCAGCGCCCAGCGCGAGGTGTCCGGGTCCCAGGCGCGCAGGCTGAAGCCGTTCATGAACGCGCCGCGGAACGGCCCGGCCCACTCCTCGAGCACCGCCGCGCCGCCGAGCACCGGCGTGATGCGCGCGCGCGTCGTGTTCCCGTCGTGCCACGCGCCGGCGTCGTCCATGTGCCGGTTCGCGACGGCCCACTCGCCGACCCAGAAGTCGAAGTCCCGGCGCGGGTCGTCGGCGGGGTCCGGAGCGACGGCCGGGGGCGGCGCGGGGTCCGCGGCCGCCGACGGCGGGTCGACGGGCGCGACGACGGGCGGGGGCGCGGGCGCGACGCGCGCGGGCACGGTCGTGGCGGAGAGCGGGGGCGCGAGGGGCGAGGTCGCGGCGAGGAGCGCGGACAGGGAGAGGAGCGTCCGCGTCGAGCCCATCGGGAGCATGAGCATGGGCCGGATCGTACACTCGCCGCCGCGCCGCCCCGAGCGGCGGGTGGATGACGATCCCGTAGGGAGGACACGCGCATGGGCCGGATCGACGCCGCACGCACGCCGCGCGTCACGCCGCGATCGCGCTGCGCACGCAGCGTCGCGCGCGCGGTGCTCGTCGCGCTCCTGTCCGTCGCGTCGCTGTCGGGCTGCGTCGCGCCGACCGCGCCGGAGTTCCTCTCGGCGCCCGGCGCGGAGGACCTCGACCTCCCGTTCTCGGAGGCCGTGCGCGTCGGCGACCTGCTCTTCGTCTCCGGGCAGATCGGCAACCTCCCCGGCACGCTCGAGCTCGCGCCCGGCGGGCTCGAGGCGCAGGCCCGCCGGGCCCTCGACAACATGGCCGCCGTGCTCGCGCGGCACGGCGCCTCGCTCGCGGACGTCGTCAAGGTCACCGTCTTCCTCGACGACATCGGCGACTGGCCCGCGTTCAACGAGGTCTACGTCGGGTACTTCCCGGGGCCGAAGCCCGCGCGCAGCGCGCTCGGCGCCGACGGGCTCGCGCTCGGTGCCCTGCTCGAGGTCGAGTGCATCGCGGTCGCGCGCTGACCGCCGCGCCCGCTCAGCTCCCCGCGATCCGCCCGGTCGCCGCGTCGAGCACGTACTGCCGCGAGACCCCGCCCTTCCGGAGCGTCACGCTCCCGGCCGCGACCGGGACGCCCGCGCCGTCGAAGACGGCCGCGGCGCCCGTGCTCCCGAAGTCCGCGGCGACGACCTCGAGGCCCGCCGGCTGCACGATCTCGTCGAAGTCCACCTCGTAGGCGCCGTGCGTGAGCGGATCGGTGACGGCCGTCCCGTCCACGGCCACGACGGCGAACCGGTTCCCGACCACGTCGAACACGACCCCGTGCGCCGTCTCCATCGAGTACGCCAGGGTCTGCGCGACCTCGAACGCGTCCTGCAACTGGACCTCGGCGAGGTCCAACGCGACCGCCGGCCCGTCGGCGCTCACCGGGATGCCGGCGATCCCGACCATGACGGCCACGACGAGCACGACGACGAGCAGCTCGACGAGGGTGTAGCCGCGCGGCTGCCCGCGGCCGCGCGGGGCGGGGGGCGCGGCGGTCCGCGCGGTCGGTCGAGGGGAGGTCACGGCGCGCTCCAGTAGTCGATGATCCCGCCGAGGGCGCCGACGTCGGTCGACGGCGGGACCGCGGCGACGAAGACCGGCTCGACGCGCCCGCCCATGTCGAGCTGCTGCGACCAGTCGTCCTCGCGGCGGTCCGCGCCCAGGCGGTCCAGCGAACCCGAGAGCGACTGCTGCACCGCCGCGACGTGACCCGAGAGCGTCCCCGCGTGCGAGAGCGCCAGGTCGTGCGCGACCACGTCCCCGAAGATCTGCACGCGCGCGTCGCCGGGACCGCTCGCGACGGCGCCGTCCGGCAGGACGACGGCGACGCGCGGGAGCGAAGGGTGCGGGTCGATGCGGAGGTTGCCGTCGATCCGCAGGGTCGGCGCGCCGTCCGCGTCGTACGCGCCGAGCGGCGAGCCGTCCATGACCGTCGACGAGACGACCGCCCCCTCGAGGACGACGTCGTCGAGCGTGAGCTGCACGCCCGGGTGCACCACGAGGAGCCCGTCGAGCTCGACGCCCTGGAACACCGTCGCCCGCGTGATCTGGTGTTTCGCCACCGAGGAGTCCGCGAGCAGCGCCGCCACCGTGCTCGCCCCCAGCGTCGGGAGCGTCGCGGGACCCGACGGCGCGGAGTCGGGGCTCGGCGTCACGCCCACCTCGAGCGTCCGCCGCGCCCCCAGACCGTCGACGCCGAGCGACTGCACGACGAGCGCCTGGTTCCCCAGCGGCAGGGACGCGACCGAGATCGTCGCGCTGCACGACCCGGAGGGGATCGTCTGCGTCCCGGCCGCGGCGCCGGTCACCACCGACTGTCGCGCGAAGCCGACGCCCGAGAAGCAGGCCTCGCGCGCCTCGAGCAGCGGCCCGGCCGCCATCCCGCTGCGCCCCTCGACGACGACGTGTCGCCCGTAGGCCGCGACGAGGCCGGTGATGACCCCGACGGCCACGAGGACGGAGAGGAGGACGTAGCCGGAGGATTCGCGGGGGGGCGCGGTCGACCGCGGGAGCGTGCGTGTCATGGGGTGATCCACCAGTGGAAGGTGTCCAGGTCCCGGCCGTTCTCCCGGACGAGGACGGAGAGGCGGTAGAGCTTGTCGCCGTCGGATGGGAGGCCGTCCTCCGGCGCGTCGCCGGTCGGGGTAGCGGGCGCGGCCATGTCGTGCACGGTGATCGTCACGTGCTGGCTGTAGTCGGCGTGGCCGTCGGAGGCCGTGCCGTCCGACGCGATCGCGGGATCGAACGCGGCGCCCACGAGCGAGTCGAGCGCGACGACGGCGGCGCCGCTCGTGACCCCGGTCGTCCCCGACGGTGTCCGCGGCAAGCCGACCGCGAGCTCGTGGATCTCCTTGGCGAGGTGGAACGCCGGCCCGGACGCCTGATCGTAGGCGGCGCGCGTGCGGGCGGCGGCGTTCGCCGACCAGGTCGCCGCGAGGAAGGCCGTCCCGATCACGACGGCCGCGAGGAGCAGCTCGACGAGCGTGAAGCCGCGCTGCGGCGGTTGACGTCGATCGTTCATTGCTCGAGAGCCTCCGTCTCCCCGGCGACCACTCCGTCCCAGAGCCCGGCCACCGACAGCTGGCTCGTGATGTTCGCCGAGCCGCTCGCCGAGGCGCCGGACGCCATCCCGACGCTCACCGCCACCCGCGAGACGGGCGCGTGCTCGACCGTCTGGGTGATGCGTTGCATGCCGTCGAGGCTCATCGGGACGGACACGGCGACCGCCTCCACGTCCCCGTCGTACACCGAAGCCTGCGCGACCCCCGAGTTCTGCGGCGAGCCGAGCGACTCCCCGCCGATCAGGATGAAGCCTTCGCTCTGCATGCTGATGACCAGCGTGTACGCGCGCCCCGGCTCGATGACCGCGCCCAGCCCCGACAGGTCGAGGCTGATCGGCGACGGGGTCGCGTCGATCTGCAGCGTGTAGAGCTCCTCGGCGGGATCGTGCTCGCCGCACACCCCGAAGTAGTCGCCGTGGGCGAGGTGCGCCGGCACCGCGTTGGGCGAGATCGTGATCGCGTGCGCGTTGGACGGGTTGCCGGGCGGGACGTGGCACATGACGACCTTGCCGGAGGCCGTCGTCGCCTCCTCCTGGGTCGTGGGCGTCCCGTCGTCCTCCGGTGGGTCCACGACCTCGGTGGCGACCCAGCTCGCGCTGCCGTGGGGGATCGCGTTCGCGACGAGGACCTGCGACGCGAGGACCGGGCCGACGGGCCGGGCGTCGTCCGGCGCCCGCGCCTCGTACAGCAGGACGAGCAGCTCGGCGGCCTGGGTCGGCGGCGGCAGCGCGCCGCACGGGCCGAGCACGTCCCCGTGGGCCAGGTGCGCGTCCACCGCCGACGCGCTGACGCTCAAGGTGTGCGCGTTGGACGGGTTGCCCGGCGGGATGTGGCAGATCTCGACCTTGGAGCCCTTGCCCTTGCCGCCCTTGCCGCCGGAGCCGCCCGACACGGGCTCGTTCGGGTCGTCCGGGACGCTGCTCACGTAGGACGCCGAGAATCCGAGCGTCAGGAGCGTGCCGACGACGGCGTGCTCGTCGACGTCGGCCACCGCGTCGTAGGTGTCCGGGACCTCCGACGGCATCGTGAATCCGAGCGCGACGGGCAGCCCGGTCTCGAGGCGCAGGTCCTCGCTGTCCGCGCCGACCGCCGGCCGGTCGAACCACGTGCGGAACTCGTCGACGGGCTCCGCCTCACGCAGCCGTCGCGCGGTGTCCGACTCGACGTCGAAGGACGCCACCCCGTGGAGCAGCGTCCCGGACGCGCCGGAGGGTCGCGTCAGGACGAGGTCGCCGTCCACGAGCGCGAAGGTCGTGCGCCCGCCGGAGGAGTCCACGACGTCGAGGCGCCCGTCCGCGGGCTGCTCGACGAGCCACCCGTAGCGCGCCATGTCCGTCATGAGCGCGACCGCCTCCTGCGGCCCCTGGTCCGCCTCCGCCCGGAGCGCCTCGGCCTGCTCGCCGACCAGCCCGATGCCGTGGGCCATGGCGAAGAGGATGAAGGTGGAGGCGACGACGCCGATCAGCAGTTCGAGGAGGGTGAACCCGGCGGCGCGCCGGCGGGATCGGTCGTCGTGTGTCATCGAGGGGTCCTCGGGGAGGCCCTCTTCTCTCGGCACGGGAAGCATCGTCCGCGGCGGAGGGTGAGTTGTGCGCGGACTCCGATCTCCCGCGCGCGTCACGACCTCGACGCAGTCGTCGCGCCCGCGCCGGGTGACAGTCCGCGCCGGCCCGTGGCATGCTGCGCCCATGCCGATCGAGATGGCGGAGCGCTTCCACCCCGCGGCGCGGTCGATCCTCGACGGCGACGTCGACACGCTGCGCGCGCTCGTCGACGCGACGCCGGCGCTCGCCGTCGACCGCTCCGAGCAGTCGCACCCGACGCTGCTCCAGATGCTCGTGCTCGAGGCGAAGGACCAGCCCGCGGAGACGCAGCACGCGCTCGCCGACGTGCTCGTCGACGCCGGCGCCGAGCTCGACGAACCGCTCCTCGCCTGCGGCAGCGGCGGCAACGTCGCCATGGCCGGGCACCTCCTCGACCGCGGCGCGTCCCTCGAGGGCCGCCCCGACCTCGTCCGCGGCTGGACCGTCCTCGAGGAGGCGCTCTACTGGGGCTTCCCCGAGCTCGTCGACCACCTGCTCGCGCGCGGCGCCGCCGTCCGCAACCTCCGCGCCGCCGCCGGCCTCGGCCGCATGGACGACGTCGTCGCCTGCTTCGTCGACGCGCACACCCTCGACGTCGCGCGCGCCGGCGAGATCAACTGGCCGTTCGGGAAGCTCCCCGACGAGCACCGCTCGCGCGAGCCGCAGGACCTCCTCGACCACGCGCTCTGCCACGCGGCGATCGGCGGGCACCTCGAGGTCGTCAAGCTGCTGCTCTCGCGCGGCGCGTCGCTCGCCGCGAAGCCGAAGGGCTTCCACTTCCGGGGCACGACGCTCCACTGGGTCGCGATCCGCGGCCTGAGCGACGTCGCCCGCTTCCTCCTCGACCGGGGCGCCGACCCGACGGCCCTCGACGACACCTTCGGCACGACGCCCGCCACCTGGGCCCGCCGCGGCCGCAACGAGGACCTCGCCCGGATGCTCGAGCAGGCGGGGGGCTGACGCCCCGCGACGCGCGGCCCGACGCGGAGCGCCCGACGCCCGCCCCGCGCCGGCCCACGGACCTTCCCGCGGATTTTCCCGTCCGGCGAGCAGCCCGACCGGCAAAGGCACCTCCCGACGGGGCGCTCCGGCGCCCCGTCCGACGCGACCTCCCGGCCGAACCCCGGGCGACCGCGCCGCAGACCCGCGTCACCCACCACCACCACCGCAGGAAGCTCCGATGTCCATCCCCACCCGCGCGGCCCGCTCCGCGCTCCCGATCGCCCTCCGCTCGCTCCTCGGCCTCGCGCTGCTGCTCCCCGCCGCCTCCGCACAGGAGATCACCGGCCTCGACGGCACCGAGGGCACCCTCGGCACCGAGTTCCAGGTGCTCGGCACCGACCTCGGCCCCAAGCCCAAGCTCGCCCTCGTGCAGGACGGCGAGCTCGTCAAGAAGACCAAGCTCAAGGTCGTCGGCAAGGGCGACGGCACCTCGTCGCAGGTGCAGCTCAAGAAGGCGCCCGCCGGCGTCTACAACGTCGCCGTCCGCAAGGGCAAGACGCTGCTCTCCGTGTCCAAGGACACCTTCACCGTGCGCGGCCCCGAGATCCTCGACGTCGTGCCCGGCTCCGCGCAGCCCGGCGACGAGGTCGTCGCCACCGTCGCCTGGCTCGGCGACGTCGGCAAGCCGCGCGTCGAGGTCGGCCTCCTGCGCGCCAAGGTCAAGGGCAGCGAGCCCGTCCCCGTCGAAGGCGACACCCCCGTCTGGGAGGTCACCTTCGTCGTGCCCAAGGTCGGCGACGGCGTCTGGCCCGTGCTCGTCCAGAACCGCGTCGGCACCGACATCCTCAAGGGCGCCCTCGACGTCAACGGCAGCCCCGTCGACATCACCAAGGCGGGCGCGCTCTTCGACATCGAGGGCCTCAAGCCGCTCAAGTCCAACTCGAAGAAGATCATCGTCAACCAGGACAACGACAACTTCGACGTCGTCGCCTTCGCCGGCGGCAAGAAGGCCCCGCGCACCCTCACCGTGACCATCCCCGGCCAGCTCCGCGACCTCGAGGCCG
Organism: bacterium; assembly: GCA_030428785.1. GTDB lineage: Bacteria > Planctomycetota > B15-G4 > B15-G4 > B15-G4 > JAUIEF01. Next base: position 3,130 of record JAUIEF010000134.1, on the reverse strand, counting down.
GCATGTCCTTCACCACCGCGCCCACCAACATCGCCTACGCCCAGATCAAGAAGGGCACCGAGTCCGTCTGGCTCGCCGACCTCGGCGGACCCACCGGCGGCTGGGCCGTCGACGTCATCGCCGTCGGCGACGACCTCATGACCCTCTCCGTCTGCGGCATCCTCACCAACGTCGAAGGCCCCGGCGCGGAGTCCATCTTCGTCAACGGCGTCGTCACCGCCCCGCGCTCCGACAACACCGTCGACCCCGAGGCGCCCTGCGACCCCTTCGCCGAAGCGACCTTCAGCACCCTGCCCATGTTCGAGGCCACCCCGCAGTTCGGCAACGTCTTCGCCACCTACATGGACATCGGTCCCACCGCGGGCACGCTCAACTTCGGCATGGCCAACAGCGCCGGCCCGGTGAACTACGGCATCTCGACCGTCGTCGACTTCAACCCCAACACGCAGACCTCCGCCGTCATCAACGGCATCAACCTCATGGGCCAGGGCATGCGCTCCTTCGCCTACACCCACACCGACGGCATGAGCTGGACCAGCCAGCTCGACATGCTCCTCGCCACGAGCATGACCATCACCATCACCGACAACCTGCCGAGCCTCACCCCCGACGACGGCGCCCGCGGCTACCTCACCGGCACCTTCACCGGCACCATCACGAACGTCCTCACCATGGACACCCAGACCGTGAGCGGCGCGTTCTGCACGGGGTGGAACAACTTCTCCGACTTCTGACGCGGACCGAGGGGGGCGTCATCCGGCGCCCAGGCGTCCCAGGCCACGCCGGCTCTGCGTTGTCGGCTCCTCGGCGATGCTTGGGCATCGCCTGCGGGCCTCCGCCTTGATCCGACGCGGCCTGGGACGCCTGGACGTCGGAGCACGCCCCCCTCGGCCCGCTATCGCGGGCGAGGAACGGCAAAGGCAAAGGCAACAGCAACAGATAAAGGCAACGACACTCTGACGTGGCGTCCTGGTGGGACGCCGCGGGTCTGGGCCCCGGCCTCGCTCGTGCGGGGTCGGGGCTCCTCCTCTCGTCGTCGTGTCGGTTGATCAGCCGGGCGGTTGATTGTCTGGGAGTCGCCTTCTCAGCATGACTTCGTCGGCGACGCCTTGGTGCCCGGGGAACAGTCGGCTCGATGTGATGCCTTCTGCTCGCAGAAGGAGGAGTAGTGAATCCGCATGCTCGGCAGGGAGTTGGAACCGACGGAGGACCGTTGGGGCACTCTCGACAGCAGGAGTAAGTGTGCTGAAGTATTCGTCCATCGGTTGCGTGCGAGCAGGTTCATCGAGTTCGTGTTTTTCAGCTTGCCAGAGAGTGAAGGCACCCTCCTGAGCACGAAGGTTGCGGTTCGTCGCGGATGGCGCGGTGATAAGGCGAAGCGAATGGCGGGTAGATGGGTCGTGGTCGAGCTCATGGACGGCTCTTGCGACGGGACTCGCGAGGGCCCAAACCTCCATAGGGTCGTCCGCGCTCGTCTTGTTCTCCGACAAGAGTGATCGTGCGCTCTGCGCCGCGAAGTACGCTGCGACGAGGGGGCTCCATGTCCAATCCAGAAGCCTCGTTGGGATGCCGTGATGCTGCGCAAGTGCAATTGTGGACAGCAGTGCCTCGTTTGGCCATGTCGACACCATCTCTTTGTGTTCCATCAAGAGGCGCCTGACGGCTTGCGAGTCTCCAGGCAACTCCAATCCTGTGAGATCACAACCCCAGAAGAAGCTGGTGATGAGCGAGATCTCGTAGTTTCGCCTACCCCTCTCACTTGGGATCTCCGCCGGGCGATCCGCGGAGGGAAGAAGCGGCCAGTGCTTGCCCTGCCCTCGAAACAGCCAGTAGTGACGTCCCGTATGCCCAAGTGGGCCGCCTCTCAAGGAGACGGAGTCCAAGAACTCGGTGGCGCTGTCCGAGTAATGATCGAAAACTAGCTGCGTCACATGCGTCCTCTCAGGGCACCTTGACGACGGTGCCGTCCGCGACGACCCAGCGCACGTCGGTGACGGCCGTGATGTCGGCGAGCGGGTCGCCGCCCACGAGCACGAGGTCGGCGAGCGCGCCGGGCTCGAGGCGGCCCAGGTCCGCGCGGCCCAGGTGGTCGGCGGCGTGCACCGTCGCGGCGCGCAGGGCCTCCGTGGGCGTGAGGCCCGCCGCGACGAGCAGCGCGAGCTCGGCGTGCGTCGTCGCGCCCTCCGGCTGGAGCCCGATCGTGTCCGTCCCGACCACGAGCCGCACGCCCGCCGCGTGGAGCGCCGCCGTGTTCGCGAGGCAGTCCGCGAAGTTCGGCGCCGGGATCGTCGCCTGCCGGAACGTGAGCGTCGTCACGTAGGACGCGTCCGCCGCGAGCAACGCGTTCGCGAGCGTCGGGCCGGAGAGCGGCGTCGCGAACATGTGCTCCACGCCGTCCGCACCCGCGTCCACGATCGCCTGCGCGTCCGACTCGAACACCGACGCGTGCCCCGTCGCCGGCAACCCGTGCAGGTGTGCGCGGTCGACGATCGCCGCCATCGTCGCCGGCGGCATGAGCGGCGCGCCGCCGAGCCCGTCGTTCACGAACTTGATCGCGTCGACGCCGTCCGCCGCGAGCTCGTCGACCGTCGCCTCGCCCTCCGCCGGCGACGCGACCTCGCGCACGATCTGGTCGAGGCACCACGCGACGCCCACGCAGAAGGTGTCCACGGGCAGCCCGCCCGGCGTGGTGAGCGCCGGACCCGCCGCGAGGATGCGCGGACCGCGCAGCACGCCGGCCTCGACCTCGTCACGCGCGGCGAGGATGAGGTCCGTCGGGTCGCCGAGGCTCTTGACCGTCGTCACGCCGTGGTCGAGGTAGGCCTGGAGCCGCGCGGGGAGCAGCGTCTGCACGTAGGACTCGTTCTGCACCTGCGTCGGCCCGGCCGTCCCCGCGACGAGGTGCACGTGCGCGTCGATGAGCCCGGGCAGCGCGGTGAGCCCCGTGCCGTCGAGGACGACGCCCGCGGTCGGCGCCGCGCCGCGCGCGCCGGCCCGGCCCGCGACGCCGGACGGACCCGCGCCGCTGCTCGCGACGCCCGGCGCGCTCGAGCTGTCGATCTACGGCCGCCTGACGGACTTCGCCGAGTTCGCGCTGCCGCTGCGCGACCGCGCCGCGGCGGACCCGCGG
>JAUIEF010000317.1 GCA_030428785.1 bacterium | reverse complement strand
TCGTGGGGGCCGCGGGCGCCCCGGTCGTGGGGGCCGCGGGCGCCTGGGACGACGGCGACGACGACCCGCTCTTCCGCATCTCGCTCGCGCAGTGGTCGCTGCACCGCGCGCACCACGAAGGGCGCATGACCGCGCTCGACTTCGCGGCGGCGGCGCGCGCGCACGGGCTCGCCGGCGTCGAGTACGTGAACACCTTCTTCCAGGACAAGGCGACCGACTTCGCCTGGCTCCGCGAGCTGCGCGGGCGCGCCGAGGACCACGGCGTGCGAAGCGTGCTCATCATGATCGACGCCGAGGGCGAGCTCGCGACGCCCGACGCGGCCGCGCGCCGCAAGGCCGTCGAGAACCACTTCCGCTGGATCGCCGCGGCGTCCTTCCTCGGGTGCCACGCGATCCGTGTGAACGCCGCCGGCCGCGGCGACGCCGACACGATGCGCGACCACGCCGCCGACTCGCTGCGCCGGCTCGCGGAGCTCGGCGAGGGCTACGGCGTCTCGGTGATCGTCGAGAACCACGGCGGGCGCTCCTCCGACGGCGCCTGGCTCGCGAGCGTCATGCGCGCCGCCGACCACCCGGGCGTCGGCACGCTGCCGGACTTCGGCAACTTCCGCATCGACGCGGACCACGAGTACGACCGCTACCGCGGCGTCGAGGAGCTCATGCCCTTCGCGAAGGCCGTGAGCGCCAAGTCCTACGACTTCGACGAGGCGGGCGACGAGACGACCATCGACTTCCGGCGCATGCTGCGCCTCGTGGTCGACGCGGGGTACCGCGGCTGGGTCGGCATCGAGTACGAGGGCGGGCGGCTGTCGGAGGACGACGGCATCCGCGCCACGAAGCAGCTCCTGGAGACGGTCCGTGCGGAACTCGGTTGAGGTGCTCGCGGCGGGGCTGCTCGTCGCGGCGTGCGTGACGGCGGCGGGCGTCGCGCCGGACGTCGAGGGCGCGGCGGCCGCGGCCGTCGCGCAGCCGGCGGCGGCCCGGGCAGTGCAGGACGCGGTCGGCGGCACGGTCTACGCGCCGGACGTGAAGGCCGCGTCCGAGGAGGCGCGGCGCGCGCTCGTCGAGCTCGATCCGGGCGACGGCCTCGACGTGCGCCTCTGGGCCGCCGAGCCCATGCTCGCGAACCCCGTCTGCCTCGCGATCGACGAGCACGGCGCGGTCTACGTCGGCGAGACCTTCCGCCACACGGACGGCGTCCTCGACATCCGCAACCACACGGAGTTCCTCGCCGACGACTTCGACTGCGAGACGGTCGACGAGCGCGTGCGCCTCATGGAGCGCATCCTCGGCGAGCGCTTCGGGACGATGGACGACGAGCACGAGCGCGTCCGGCTGCTGCGCGACACGGACGGCGACGGCGTCGCCGACGTCGCGACGGTCTTCGCCGACGGCTTCTCCCAGCCGGCGGTCGGCATCGGCGCGGGCCTGCTCGCGCGCGACGGCCGCGTCGTCTACACGTGCATCCCCGAGCTCTGGTCGTTGCGCGACACGGACGGCGATGACGTCGCCGACGAGCGCCGCGTGCTCAGCGAGGGCTACGGCGTGCGCATCGGCTACCTCGGGCACGACCTGCACGGGCCGGTCATGGGCCCCGACGGGCGCCTGTGGTTCTCCATCGGCGACCGCGGGCTGCACGTCGAGACGGCGGACGGCACGCTCCACCTGCCGGACACGGGCGCGGTGCTGCGCTGCGAGCCCGACGGCAGCGCGCTCGAGATCGTGCACACCGGCCTGCGCAACCCGCAGGAGCTCGCGTTCAACGACTTCGGCGACCTCTTCACCGGCGACAACAACGCGGACAACGGCGACCGCGCGCGCATCGTGCAGATCGTCGCGGGCGGCGACTCCGGCTGGCGCGGCCCGTACCAGTGGGTGAAGCCGCGCGCCGGCCTCTGGAACAGCGAGCAGCGCTGGCACCTCCAGCACCCCGAGCAGCCCGCCTTCCTCGTGCCGCCGCTCAGCCACCTCACCGCGGGGCCGTCGGGCTTCGCGCACGAGCCGGGCACGGCGCTCACCGCCGCGTGGGCCGACCGTTTCTTCCTCTGCGACTTCCAGGGCACGGTGAGCGGGAGCGGCGTCTACGCCTTCGAGCTCCTGCCCGACGGCGCGGGCTTCACGATGGGCGAGCCGGAGCGCGCGCTCTGGAACCTGCTCGCGACGGACTGCGACTTCGGCCCGGACGGCGCACTCTACGTCTCCGACTGGGTCGAGAGCTGGAACAAGACGGGCAAGGGCCGCGTGTGGCGCGTGACGCCGAAGGGCGCCGCGCCGGGCACGGTCGCGGGCGGGTCGACGACCGGCACCGCGGGCGGGACGCCGACGGCCGCGACCTCCGGCACCCCCGTCGCGAACGCCTCGACGACCGCGCCGGGCGCGGGCGGCGCGCGCGCCGCGTCGGCCGTCGAGACGGGACGCCTGCTCGCCGACGGCATGCGCGACCGCGAGGCGAGCGCGCTCGCCGACCTGCTCGACCACGCCGACGCGCGCGTCCGGCTCGCCGCGCAGCTCGAGCTCACGACGCGCGGGGCCAAGGGCCTCGCGGCGCTCTCGCTCGTGGCGCGCGCGGACACGGACCGCCCCGCCGGCGCGACGAAGTCCGCCGT
>JAUIEF010000133.1 GCA_030428785.1 bacterium | reverse complement strand
CGAGGGCGCGCTGCTCTCGGCGTCGTGGTTCAAGAAGGACATCAAGGACCCGATCGAGTACGTGCAGCGCCTCGCGGGCTTCACGTTCACCACGCCGGTGAACTACCCGGAGGGCGAGCTCAAGGGCATCGAGCTCGAGGCGCGCCAGCAGCTCGGCTCCTGGTTCGAGGACGCGGAGGGCCTGTCCATCGGCGCCAACGCGACGTTCATCGACAGCGAGGTCAAGCTGCCGAAGCGCGACAAGAACGACTTCAAGGACCCGAACATCGCGCAGCCGATCAGCAGCCGGGACATGACCAACGCGCCCGAGCACCTCTACAACTTCAACCTCATCTACGACCTCGAGCAGTACGGCACGCAGGTCGCGCTCTTCTACACCATCAAGGGCGACACCCTGGTGGCGGGCGCCGGTGAGTCGAACGGCAACTTCGTGCCGGACCTCTACGAGAAGGAGTTCAGCCAGGTGAACCTGACGGTCACCCAGGAGCTGAGCGAGGCCAGCACGCTGCAGTTCAAGGCGAAGAACCTCCTCGACCCCGACGTGGAGACGGTCTACCGGCCGCGTCAGGGCAAGGAGGTCACGAACACCTCCTACAAGCGCGGCCGGGAGTTCTCCCTGGGCCTGACCGTGCGCTTCTGATTCCACACACGAGGGACGGGCGCACGACGCCCGACGACGACATGCACGACCGACACTCACCCCGACGGGCCCGCGCTTCGACGCGCCGCGCCGCGTCGGCGCTCGCGATCCTCGCGGCCGCCGTCCTCCTCGCCCCGGGCCTCGCCGCCCAGGAGGGCATCGACGAGACGCGCGAGTCCGTCGAGAAGTGGGTCGAGACGCGCCGCGTCATCAGCCAGGAGAAGCGCGACTGGGCGCTCGGCAAGGAGCTGCTCCAGGAGCGCATCGAGCTCGTGAAGCGCGAGATCGGGTCGCTGCGCGAGCGCATCGGCGAGGCCGAGGAGAACATCGCCGAGGCCGACCGCAAGCGCGAGGAGCTCATCGAGCAGAACGAGCGCCTCACGGCGTCGTCCGAGCAGCTCGTCGCGACGGTGGGCACGCTCGAGTCCCGCACGAGCGGGCTCCTGGCGCGCCTGCCCGACTGGATCCGCGAGCGCGTGCAGCCCCTGAGCCAGCGCTTCCCGGAGGAGGGCGCCGAGACGAAGCTCTCGCTCGGCGAGCGCTTCCAGAACGTCGTCGGCGTGCTCGACACGATCAACAAGCTCAACCGCCAGATCACGGTGACGAGCGAGCTGCACACGCTGCCGAACGGCCGCACCGCCGAGGTCACCGCGCTGTACCTCGGCGTCGGCAAGGGCTTCTTCGTCACCGCCGACGGCAGCGCCGCCGGCGTGGGCGACGCGGCGGACGGCGGCTGGACCTGGACCCCCGCGGACGACGCGGCCGAGGCCATCGCCAAGGCCGTCGCCATCCATCAGGACGAGGTCGGCCCCGACTTCGTCCCGCTCCCGGTGCGCATCGACTGAGGAAGGAAGCGAACCGACATGAAGATACCGACCACCGCACTGCTCGCCCTCGCGCTCGCCACGGGCGTGTCCGCGCAGTCCTTCGACGAGGCCGCCGACGGCAGCCGCACCCGCCTCGAGGAGTCGCTGGCCGAGCTCGCAGCGCTCCGCGAGTCGATGGCCGCCGAGAAGATCCCGATGAGCCGTGAGCTCAGCGAGCTCGAGTCCGAGCTGCGCGCGGTCCGCGACGAGTACCAGCAGACCACGCGCCTGCTGGACAGCCGCACGCTCGACCTGAGCAACCTGCGCACCGAGATCAAGGCCCGCGAGGACGAGAACAGCTACCTCTCCGGCCTGCTCGGCGAGTACATCCGCAACTTCGAGTCGCGCCTGCACATCGCCGAGACGCAGCGCTACGCCGAGCCGCTCGAGGCGGCGCGCCTCGCCGCCGAGAACAGCGCGCTCTCGCAGGAGGAGGTCTACGCGCAGCAGGTCGGCCTGCTCTCCGTGAGCCTCGACCGCCTGGCCGACGTGCTCGGCGGCTCGCGCTTCGACGGCACGGCCGTCGACCCGGACGGCAACGTCGCGAAGGGCACGTTCGTCGTGCTCGGCCCGACGGCGCTCTTCGCCTCGGACGACGGCGCGACGGTCGGCACGGCGGAGCAGCGCCTCGGCTCGCTCGAGCCCGCCGCGCTCACCTTCGACGACCCCGCGCTCGTCGCGGACGCGCGCACCGTGGTCGCTGACGGCCGGGGCGCCTACCCGCTCGACCCGTCGCTCGGCGCGGCGCACAAGGTCGCCGCCACCGAGGAGTCCTTCTGGGAGCACGTGCAGAAGGGCGGCGCCGTCATGTGGCCCATCGGCATCATGGCCGCCGCGGGCCTGCTCGTCGCGCTCTTCAAGTGGCTGTCGATGGCGTTCGTGCGCAAGCCGTCGCGCAAGAAGGTCGCGACGCTGCTCGCCGCGGTGTCCAAGCACGACGAGGAGGCCGCGCGCCGCGCCGCCGGGGAGATCAAGGGCCCGGTCGGCAAGGTGCTCGCGGTGGGCGTCGAGCACATCCGCGAGCCGCGCGAGCTCATCGAGGAGGTCATGTACGAGGTGATGCTCACGGTGCGGCTCAAGCTCGAGCGCATGCTGCCGTTCATCGCCATCTGCGCCGCGTCGGCGCCGCTGCTCGGCCTGCTCGGCACGGTCACCGGCATCATCAACACCTTCAAGCTCATCACGGTGTTCGGCTCGGGCGACGTGAAGTCGCTGTCGGGCGGCATCTCGGAGGCGCTCATCACGACGGAGTGCGGCCTCATCGTCGCCATCCCGTCGCTGCTCATGCACGCGTTCCTGTCGCGCAAGGCGCGCGGCATCGTCTCGAGCATGGAGACGAACAGCGTCGCGTTCGTGAACCAGGTGAGCCGCTCGGAGTTCGCGGCCGACGCGGACGCCGTCGTGCACCCCGAGGCGCACCGCGCGCCTCCCGCGTCCGGCGGCAAGGGCAAGTCCAAGACCAAGGGCAAGGGGTCCTCCGGCGACGACGTCCTGCCCGCCGCCGACGAGCTCCTCGCGACGAGCTGACCCATGCCGTCCCTCCAGGACATCTTCGGCGGCGACCTCGGCGACCTCGGTGAGAGGGCGCGCGAGTTCTGGACCGAGGCGACCGAGATCTGGTCCGCCGGCGGCTGGGCGATGATCGCCATCGCCTCCATCGCGTTCGTCATGTTCACGATGGGCTTCCACATCTGGTTCAAGCTGCGCTCGAAGGGCTTCCACAAGGTGCCCGAGCGCACGTGGCGCCGCTGGATCGACCACCCGGACGAGCGGCGCGGCCCCATCGGCCGGCTGCTCGACAGGGTCACCGAGGCCCCGACGCTCGACGACACGCGCCTCGCGTTCCAGCACCTGCGCTCGTCGGAGCTCGCGCCCTTCGTGCGCGACCTCAAGGTCATGCGCATCTGCGTGAGCGCGGCGCCGCTCGTCGGCCTGCTCGGCACCGTGACCGGCATGCTCGCCACCTTCGGCGCGCTCGCGACGGGCTCCGGCGGCGACAAGACCATGGGCATGGTCGCCGGCGGCATCTCCGAGGCGCTCATCACCACGGAGACCGGGCTCGTCATCGCGCTGCCCGGCCTGTTCTTCCAGTACCAGCTCACGCGCAAGCACGAGCTCTACAAGGCGTTCCTCGCCCACCTCGAGACGGTCTGCACGCAGCTCACGTGGCGTCGCCTGCGCCGCGCCGCCGCGAAGACCGCCGCCTGACCCACCGCACGACACCGTAGGAGACCCGCCATGTCCCGCTTCCGCGAAGCCATGTCGGACGACGAGTCCGAGACCGCGATCGACATCTCCCCGCTCATGGACTGCGTGTTCATCCTGCTCATCTTCTTCATCGTGACGACGACCTTCGTCGAGGAGACGGGCATCGAGGTGGACAAGCCGCAGGCGGCCTCCGCGAGCAACCTCGAGAAGACGAGCATCCTGCTGGCGCTCACCGCGAACGGCGACGTCGTGTACGGCGGGCGCAACATCGGCATCAGCGGCGTGCAGCCGCTCGTGAAGCGCATGCTCCAGACCGAGGACGTGCCGGTCATCATCCAGGCGGACAAGGACAGCCCGTCGGGCATGCTCGTCCGCGTCGTCGACGAGGCCAAGCTCGCGGGCGCCACGAAGGTGAGCCTCGCGACGCGCAAGGGCTGATCCGATGGCCGCCCCCACCGGACCCTCCTTCCTCGGCGCCCTCGTGCAGCGCGTCCTCACGGTGCTCGGCGCCGTGACGATGACGACGACCTTCTTCCTCGTGCTGCCGATCATCCAGGCGATCTCCGCGCCGCCGGCGAACGACCTCGTGCTCAACACGGTCGAGACGGCCATGGAGCCGCCGCCCCCGCCGCCGCCCGAGGAGGAGATCGAGGAGGAGGAGCCGGAGGAGGAGGAGCCGCCGCAGCTCGAGGAGCAGGCGCAGCCGCTCGACCTCAGCCAGCTCGAGCTCGCGCTCGACCCCGGCGGGCTCTCCGACGGTTGGACCACCGGTGACTTCGCCGTCGACCTCGGCTCCGTGACCGACGGCGCCAAGGACGTCGACGCGCTCTTCTCCCTCGCGGACCTCGACCAGGCGCCGCGAGCGATCTACCAGCCGAGCCCCGTCCTCGACGCCAAGGTGCGCAAGAAGGCGCCCGGCACCGTGTACATCCTCTTCATCGTCGACGAGCGCGGTCGCGTGCAGGACCCGATCGTGCAGTCGTCGCCGGACCCCGTCTTCGAACGACCCGCGCTCAACGCCATCAAGAAGTGGCGCTTCGAGCCGGGCAAGAGGAAAGGCGAGGCGGTGCGCTTCCGCATGCGCGTGCCCATCACCTTCCCGAAAGGCTGAGCCATGATCTCCACCCTCCACGCCCTCGCCCTCGTCGCCGCGTTCCTGTCGGGCACGATCATCGATCCGGGCGCGCCCAAGCTCGAGCCGTCGCCCGACGGCGGACTGAGCGCCTACGAGCTCACGATCTGGAACGACGCCGACTTCCAGCGCCGCTTCGCCGAGAGCTACATGGCGGAGACCGAGATCGAGCCGCGCATCACGACGACCGAGCGCGACACGATGCAGGAGATCCTCGAGCTCATCTCCGAGGACCGCATGCCCGAGGCGCTCCTGCTGCTCACCGAGGAGAACAACGAGGCCGCGAGCGCGGTCTTCGACTTCACCATCGCGAACATCCACTTCCAGGAGGACGAGCTCGACGAGGCGGCCGCCGCGTACGACATCGCGGTGACCAAGTACCCGAAGTTCCGGCGCGCGTGGCGCAACCTCGCGCTCGTGCGCGTGCGGCTCGGCGAGTTCGGCCCGGCGTCCAAGGCGCTCACGAAGGTCCTCGAGCTGGGCGGCGGCGACTCCGTGACCTACGGCCTGCTCGGCGTCTCGTACAGCAACCTCGAGAACGAGATCTCGGCCGAGAGCGCGTACCGCATGGCCATCCTGCTCGACCCGGAGACGGCCGACTGGAAGATGTACCTCGCGCGCAGCTTCTTCAAGCAGGGCCGCTTCGCCGACGCCGTCGCGCTCACCGACTCGCTCATCGCGGCGGAGCCGGAGCGCGTCGACCTGTGGCTGCTCCAGGCGAACGCGTACATCGGCCTGCAGAAGATCCTCGACGCGGCCGAGAACTACGAGATCGTCGACCGGCTCGGCGGCTCCACGCCGGGCAGCCTGCGCAACCTCGGCGACATCTACATCAACGAGCAGCTCTTCGACCTGGCGGTCGACGCCTACGTGCGCGCGCTCGACGCGGAGCCCGAGGGCGACCTGTCGCGCCCCATGCGCGCGGCCACGCAGCTCACGGCGCACGGCGCGCTCGCCGAGGCCAAGCAGCTCATCGCGCACCTGGAGTCCGTGCGCCCCGAGGGCCTCAACGAAGAGGACCACATCGTGCTGCTGCGCCTGCGCGCGCGCATCGCGGTCGCGGAGGGCGCCGGCGACGAGGAGGCGAAGGTGCTCGAGGAGATCGTCACGCTCGACCCGCTCGACGGCGAGGCGCTCATCCTGCTCGGCCAGCACTCCGCGCGGAGCGGCGACGAGGAGCAGGCCGCGTTCTACTACGAGCGCGCCGCGAGCATCGAGGCCTACGAGGCCGACGCGAAGGTGCGCCACGCGCAGCTCCTCGTGGGCCAGGGCCGCTACAGCGAGGCGCTCCCGCTGCTGCGCCGCGCGCAGACGATCGAGCCGCGCGACAACATCCAGGAGTACCTGGACCAGGTCGAGCGCGTCGCCAAGTCGCGCTGACGCGCGGGGCGCGACGGGCGGCGCGGCGTCGCGTCGCTCCGCCCCGGCGCCGGGTCCGAGGATCGGGTGAGGATCCTCACCATACGTTCACGCCCGGAGTCCGTCCGCGCCCGACGCGCGGCTCCAGCGGTCGGGAACGACGTCGAACGCCCCCCTCCGCGGCATTCCAAACCAACACCGCGCCTTCACCTCGGGCGCACATTCGGGATCTAGCTTCTTCGCCAACGGTTGCCTCAGAGGAGAGCGGCTCTTCTGGCACCGGACCTGGAACAGCACACAACGAGATGAATCCCGTGACCAGCTTTCTGAAGACCGCCGCGACGAGCGCCGCGCTCGTCGCCGGCCTCGCCGGTAGCGTCGACGCCGCCAACGTCGTCGTGGCCTCCGACATCTCCGTGTCCACCACGTGGACCAAGGACAACGTCTACCGCATGATCGGTCAGATCTACGTGCTCCCGGGCGCGACCCTGACCATCGAGGCGGGCACCGTCATCGCCAGCCCGACGAACGTCGGCGGCAGCCTCGCCGTCGCCAAGGGCGCGCAGATCATGATCCTCGGCACCGAGGACGAGCCCGTCATCATGACCTCGGCCGCCGACGAGGCGACCTGGGACTTCAAGCCGCTCGGCCTCCAGAAGAACTCCAAGAGCGGCTTCTGGCGCGAGGGCGTCAACGAGTGGGGCAACCTCACCATCATGGGTGACGCCTACATCTCCGAGGACGCGACCGTCGGCAACACCCCCGTCCCGTCCGCCGGCAACACGGCGGCCATGGAGGGCCTCATCGCCGACTTCCCCGGCGACACCAAGGTCATCTACGGCGGCGGCAACGACAACGACGACAGCGGCTCGATCAACTACCTCTCGCTCCGCTACGGCGGCCGCGTCATCGGCCTCAACAACGAGCTCAACGGTCTGTCCCTCGGCGGCATCGGTCGCGCGACGGACATCCACCACCTCGAGATCATGAACAACGTCGACGACGGCGTGGAGATCTGGGGCGGCACGGTGAACCTCCGCGAGATCGCCATCTGGAACATCGGTGACGACAGCTTCGACATCGACCAGGGCTGGCGCGGCAAGGCCCAGAACATCCTCATCGTCCAGGGCCACAGCACCGACGCCTCGCAGGGCTCCGGTGTCGGCGACAACGCCTTCGAGACGGACGGCGCCGAGGACTCCGACTGGCAGCCCGTCACGACCGCGACCATCTACAACGCGACGGTCATCGGTCAGCCCATCGACGGCGACGGCCTCACGACCTGGCGTGACAACGCCCGCGTCCAGTACCGCAACTGCATCTTCATGGACTGCGGCGAGCAGGTCGTGCGCTTCGACGGCGACGACGGTGACGGCGCGAGCGGCTACGGCCACAACGGCACCCTGTCCTGGGCCCAGACCTGGACCACGGACTACAACGCCGTCCCGGCCCACGCCAACGACTTCACGACCGGCACCTACGCCACGAACTACCCGGTGCAGACCTCCGGCAAGCTGGCCGAGATCACCGACAGCGTGTTCTTCCGCAACTTCAACGGCGCGGCGTACACCGAGGCGAACAACGTCGGCGTGTTCAACGCGAGCAACAACAACGTGATCATCCCCGGCTTCGCCGCCGAGGACGGCCCGGTCCGTCGCCTGGTCCGCGGCCCGGCCGTGACCAAGGGCGGCAAGCTCCTCCTCCCGGTCGTCAAGCTCGACCCGCGTCCGATCAACGAGGCGGCGACGAGCGTCGCGGCCGCGCCCAACGACGGCTTCTTCAAGTCGCAGCCGTACCGCGGCGCCTTCCACCCGACGCGCAAGCCGTGGATCGTGGGCTGGACCGCCGCGGACGCCTTCGGCTTCCTCGACGTCGACGTGAGCACGCCCGGCCGCAAGGCCGCTCCCATGGGCAACCCCGCCGGTACCGGCGGCACGGGCCCGCAGAGCAGCGGCGGCTCCCTGCAGACCAACAACATCCTGCAGTGATGCCGACGCCCCGGGCCTCCCTTGCGGAGGGCCGGGACCGAGGGTGACGATGGGCGACCCGCCCGCGTCATCCGGACACGGGACGCCCGGCGGCAGCGCACCTGCCGTCGGGCGTCCTCCCCGTTCCGGGGTAGGCCCCGGAGCGACCGCAGACCGAGACGACTCCGCCGAGACCCGACCATGACCCCCTCGCGACGCCTCCTCCTCGCCGCGCTCCCGCTCGGCGTCCTGCTCGCCGCGACGCCCGCGCGCGCCGCCGTCTCCCCGATCCCGCAGACGCCCGCCGGCGACGACCGCGCCGCCTCGGCGCCCGCCGACGAGCTCACCGACGCGCAGCGCGACGCGCTCCGTCTGCTCGACATCGCCTGGGACGCCGTCTCCGGCATGCCCGACGTGCCGCACGAGAAGAACCGCAGCCGCGCGCAGGAGCGCGTCGTCGACGCGCTCGTCGAGGCGGGGCTCCTCGACCGCGCGCTCGAGCGCGCGCGCGCCATCACGAACTGGCGTCGCGGCGCCGCGCTCGCGACCTGCGCCGCCGCGCTCGTCGAGGCCGACGCGGACGCCGACGTCTCCGCGCTCCTGACCGCCGCGCGCGACGTGGCGGACGGCATGGTCGAGGACCAGACCTGGCGCCGCGACCACGTCCGTGCGCGCATCGCGCTCGCGCTCCGCGCGCGGGGCCAGGTCGAGGAGGCGCGCGCGCTCGAGGACGTGCTCGAGCCGTCGGAGCTCGGCGTCGTCGCGGAGGAGCGCGTCGCCGACACGGACGCCGCCGCCTTCGAGGCGCACCTCGAGGCGCTCCCTCAGATCATGCTCGGCGGCCAGTACGACCAGGTCCGCAACGCGCTCGTGACCTGCGCCCGGGCCTACGACCGCTTCTTCGACGACGAGGCCCTGCGCGGCCGCGCCGCCGACGCGATCCGCGACAACCGGACGAAGGTCCCCGCGGAGGTCGCGATCGAGCTCTTCCTCGACCTCGCGCGCGCCGCCGTCGCGCACGACGCCGCCGCCGCGGCGCTCGGCTTCGTCGGCGAGGCGGACGAGATCTTCGCCGCCGGCACCTGGCTCCCCGAGCACCACGTCCCGATGGCCGCGCGCATCGCGTCCGTGCGCTTCCGGGCGGGCGACGAGGAGCGCGCGCTCGAGGAGGCCCGCGCCGCGCGCGCCCTCTTCGAGGTCGAGCGCGTCCGCATCTACGACGTCTTCCGCACCGAGGCGCTCCTCCCGCTCGCGCACGCCTTCCACGAGATGGGCGAGGCCGACGACGCGCGCGACACCTGGGTGCTCGCGGTCCTCGAGTCGCAGGAGAACCCCAACTCGCGCCCGCGCTCCGAGGACCTCGTCTCGATCTGCGCCGCGCTCGCCGACGCGGGCGTCACGCCGGACGCCGACCTGTGGTCCCGCCTCGACAAGGCCCGCGACGGGATGGGCGATCCCTGGTAGGCGTGCGCCGCGCGCGTCACTCCGACGCGAGCACCACCGTCTGCTCCGTGTCCGACCAGGCGACGGGCGTCTTGACGCGGTGGTTCGTCCAGACGACGAAGCGCTCCTCGGCGGTCGGCAGGAGCAGGCGCGCGCGGCCGTCGCGGCTCGTCCGGAACGACCCGCCGCCGCCCGAGGCGCCGCCGATCCAGCACCACGAGTCGGAGACGGGCTTGCCGTCGTCCTTGAGCACGACGAGGTCGAGCCAGCCGAGCCGCCCGCGGAGGTCGATCGGGTCGACGCGCGTCGTCTCGCCGACCCGCACCTCGATGCCCGAGACCGACGCGACCTCGAACTCCGTCTCCTGCGTGTCGATCACGACGCGCGCCGCGCCGGGCGGCACGTCGGCGAAGCGGTAGCCGGCGCCCGGCCAGACGTAGTCGTCCTCGGAGCCGCCGTCCCAGCGCAGGAAGATCTCGAGCGCCATGGGCGGGATGCCCGGGTCCGTGAGCACCGTGCCCTCGACGACGCCCGACGGCGCCGGCGGCTCGGGCGGCACGAGCTCCAGCCGCACGTCCGACGCGCCGGGTTCGGCCTCCACGGCCTCCGAGAACCCGAGCTCGCGGTGGCTCGCCTGGACGAGGAGCGCCTTCGGGCGGTCGAGCGCGTGGTACGCGAAGCGACCCTCCCGGTCGGTGGACACGCGGCCGCGCATGTTGTGCCACTCGCTGCGGGCGCCGTCGGCCACGCGGTGCCGGACGGAGACCCACGCGCGCACCGGCGCGCCGTCGGGGCCCGTGACGGTGCCGCCGACGATCAACGGCAGCGGCTCGAGCACGAGGTCACCGACGTCGACGTCGCCCGCGACAGGGAAGGGCGCGGGCAGCGCGACGCGCGCGGTGCGCGCGACCGAACCCTGCGGGACGCCGGCGCGCGGCCGCTCCTCGAACGCGAGCTCGCTGCCGGCCGGGACGAGCTCGGGGAGCACGGCCTGCCGGAAGCGCCCGTCCGCGTCGGTCCGGACCGCGAACCACCAACCCTCGTCGGACTCCTGCGCGTCGGGTCCCTCGGACAGCGCGATCGGCCGGACGTCGACGTGGAAGGACTCCTCCACGGGTTCGCCGTCCGCGTCGAGGACGCGCCCCGTGAGCCACGGCAGCGGCTCGCCGAGCTGCGCGCGGAGCTCGACGACCTCGCCCGGGGTCGTCGGCCCGGGCTCCGCGAGCGACGTGCCGCGCGTGCCGATCGCGCTCACGCTGAGCCGGAATTCGAGGCCCAGGCCGACGTGCTCGTAGGTCGCGACGCCGCCCTCCGAGCCGCGGATGTGGTTCCACGAGCGCTCGAAGCGCATGTCGTCGTCGGCGCCCGCGGGGCGCGACCACGACGCGACGGTCGCGCCGTCGACGGGCGCGCCCTCGTGGTCGACGACGCGTACGGCGAGCGTGCCGCAGGGCGGGAGCCGCAGCACGATCGTCTCGCCGTCGGGCGGCGACGGCACGGGCGCGCTCGGCGGGTCCTCGAACGGGCCGTCCAGCGCGACGCGGTGATCGAACGCGAAGCCCATGAGCGCGAAGCGCGCGGCGTTCTCGACGATGCGGTCGCGCGGCAGCGCGGCGATGCCCGACGCGTCCGTCACGACGCGCTCGAGGTCGTCCGGGTCGCCCGGGTCCTCGGGGAGCACGCGCTGGAGCGAGATCGTCTCGCCGGGGACGGGGCGGTCGTCGTCGTCGAGCAGGAGCACGCGGACCGGCTCGGCCCAGAGCAGCGCCTTGCGCGGCACGACGAGCGGGAAGAGGCGGCCGACGGTCACCGACGGCCCGAGGTCGAGCGCGACGGGTGGAGTGAGCGGCAGGACGACGCCGATCTCGAGGCGGCCCTCGGGCACGCTGAACGCGCCGTCGACGAGCACGACGTCCGAGAGGTCGAGCACCGCGAGGCCGTCGGCGGCGGTGTCGTCGCGCGCGAAGTCCTGCGGCAGCGGCGACCGCGCGCTCACCCAGCGCAGCGCGACGGGGATGTCCGCGAGCGGCTCGTCGTCCTCGTCGACGACGAGCACGCGGAGCTCGGCGGGCGGGGCCTCCGGCTCGGCGGGCGGGTCGGGCGCGTCGCCGTCGCCGTCCGTCGTGAGCGGGGTCGGGAGCGCCGTCGACGGGGCGGGCGCCGGGGCGTCGTCGGCGTCCTCCGCGATGTCGACGACGGCCGGCGCGGGCTCGGCGTCGGGCGCGGGCGGCAGATCGTCGTCGGACAGCACGAGCAGCGCCCCCGCGACGACCAGCGCCGCGACGCCGAGCAGCGCGAGCGGCAGGACCGGGGACGAGCGGGGCACGGGGACGCTCCGGGACGTGGACGGGCGACAGGATATCGCAGGGCGGTAGGCTGGGCGGCATGTCCACGACCCGCCGACGGATCGCCGCCGCGCTGCCCGCGCTCGCGGCGCTGCTGACGATCCCGATCGCCCTCCCCGTCGCGTCGGCGTCGCCGCCCGCGGCGCGCGGCGGGGAGCCCGCGCCGCCGCCGGTCGTCGCGACGTCCGGCCACGATGCCCAGGCCGTCGACGCCCCGCGCCCCAACATCCTCTTCATCTTCTCCGACGACCACGCCGTGCAGGCCATCGGCGCGTACGGGTCGGAGCTGATGCCCACGCCGCACATCGACCGGCTCGCCGCGGAGGGCGTGCTCTTCCGCAACAGCTTCTGCGGCAACTCGCTCTGCGGGCCGAGCCGCGCGACGATCCTCACCGGCCTGCACAGCGCGGCGAACGGCTTCCTGCGCAACGGCAACCGCTTCGACGGCGCGCAGCCGACCTTCCCCAAGGCCCTGCGCGCCGCGGGCTACCGCACGGCGCTCTTCGGCAAGTGGCACCTCGGCACGGACCCCGAGGGATTCGACACCTGGCGCGTGCTCCCCGGCCAGGGCCAGTACTACAACCCGGACTTCCAGGACCCCGACGGCGAGGTGCGCCTCGAGGGCCACGTGACCGACCTCACGACGGGCATGGCGCTCGACTGGCTAGAGGAATGGTGGGACGGCGCGTCGACGGACGGCGAGCGCGACGACGCGAGCGCGGCACGTCCCGACGACTCGCGCGCGGCGAGCGCGCCGCCCGCCGACGATCCGACGCGCCCTCCCTTCCTCCTCATGGTGCAGCACAAGGCGCCGCACCGGTCGTGGATGCCCGCGCCGTCCGAGCTCGGCCTGCTGCGCGACCGCGACCTCCCCGAGCCGGACACGCTCTTCGACGACTACGCCGGTCGCGCGCCGCCCGCCGCGCAGCAGGAGATGGAGATCGCGCGGCACCTCACGCTGTTCTACGACCTCAAGCTCGTGCCGACGTCCGAGGAGCTCCCGACGCTCGAGGGCCCGGACAGCTGGGTGCCGGGCATGCGCGACCGCCTGACGCCCGACCAGCTCGCCGCCTGGGACGCGGCCTACGCCGAGGAGAACGCGGCGTTCCGCGCGGACCCGCCGACCGGCGACGACCTCGTGCGCTGGAAGTACCAGCGGTACCTGAAGAACTACCTGCGCTGCGTCGCGGGCGTCGACCGCAGCGTCGGCGAGCTCCTCGCGTGGCTCGACGCGCGGCCCGAGGTCGCCGCGAATACGCTCGTCGTCTACGCGTCGGACCAGGGCTTCTACCTCGGCGAGCACGGCTGGTACGACAAGCGCTGGATGTACGAGGAGAGCCTGCGCATGCCGTTGCTGCTGCGCTGGCCGGCGGGCGCGCCCGCGGGCCGCGTCGTCGAGGAGATGGTGCAGAACATCGACTACGCGCCGACCTTCCTCGAGCTGGCCGGCGCGGAGATGGGCCGCCCGGTGCACGGCCGCAGCCTCGTGCCGCTGCTGACCGGCGACGCGCCCGACGACGATCCGCGCGACGCGCTCTACTACCGCTACGACGAGTCGCACGTCGTGCACAACGTCGCCGCGCACGACGGCGTGCGCACGGACCGCTACAAGCTCATCCGCTTCCACGAGCCCGAGCACGACACCTGGGAGCTCTACGACCTCGAGCTCGACCCGCGGGAGCTCACGAGCGTCGCCGACGAACCGCACTCCGCGGACATCCGCGCCGCGCTCGAGCTGCGCCTCCACGAGCTGCGCGCGCTCTACGGCAGCCCGGAGCACCCGCCCGAGGGCGTCACCGGCCCGTGGCCGCCGCCCGCCGCGTCGAGCCTGCCGCAGCTCGACCTCGCGCACGAGACGTCGCGGCAGGTCGTCGTCGACCGCGAGGACGGACAGTACCTCGGCCACCCGACGACCGTGCTCCTCGAGGACGGCCGCACGATCCTCTGCGTCTACCCGAAGGGCCACGGGCGCGGGCCGATCGTGCTCAAGCGCAGCACCGACGGCGGCCTCACCTGGAGCGAGCGCCTCCCCGTCCCCGACAACTGGGCGACGAGCCGGGAGACGCCGACGATCCACCGCGTCGTCGACGCGGACGGCGTGCGCCGGCTCGTCGTGTGGTCGGGCCTGCACCCGGCGCGCCTCGCGGTGAGCGAGGACGACGGCGCGACCTGGTCGCCGCTCGAGACCGCCGGCGACTGGGGCGGCATCGTCGTCATGGGCTCGCTCGTGGAGACGGGCGCCGGCCGGTACCGCGCGTGGTTCCACGACGACGGGCGCTTCCTCGAGGGCGACGGCGCGGCCGGCGCCTTCACGGTGTACGGGGTCGAGAGCGACGACGGCGGCCTCACGTGGAGCGCGCCCGAGGCCGTCGTCGCGCACGACACCGCGCACCTCTGCGAGCCGGGCGTCGTGCGCTCGCCCGACGGCGCGCGCCTCGCCATGCTGCTCCGCGAGAACTCGCGCACGCGCAACAGCTTCGTGTGCTTCTCCGACGATGACGGCGCGACCTGGAGCGCGCCGCGCGAGCTGCCCGGCGCGCTCACCGGCGACCGGCACGTCGCGCGCTACGCGCCGGACGGGCGCCTCGTGATCTCGTTCCGCGACACGGGCCGCGCGAGCCCCACGCGCGGCGACTGGGTCGCGTGGGTCGGCCGCTTCGAGGACCTCGAGGCCGGCCGCGAGGGCGAGTACCGCGTCCGCCTCATGGACAACCGACACCGCTGGGACTGCGCCTACCCGGGCCTCGAGGTGCTGCCCGACGGCACGTATCTCGCCGTGACCTACGGCCACTGGGAGGAGGGCGCCGAGCCCTACGTCGTCGCCGTGCGCTTCCGGCTCGACGAGCTCGACGAGCGGCGGCGGTAGGGCGCGCCGCGCGCCGCGCCCGGCAGCGCAAGCGGGGCGCCGCAGACGGATCCGCCGGGACGTGCGAGACTGTCCGCCGGGATCGAAGGCCCGCCGCCCGCCCCCTCGTCCGACCCGGTCCGGCCGTTGATGGCACCGATGTCCGACCGCGCCCCACCACCGTCTCCGCGTCCGTCCGCGCTCCGGCGCGCCCGGCGCCCGTGCGTCCTCCATGGCTGACCGTCCGCGCTCCCTCGAGACCGACGCCGCCGCGCGCGACGGCGCGGGGCGTCGTCCGCTCGCCGACCCGCTCGTCGGCCCGCAGCCGGTGCACGTCACCGACGACGCGCGCGTCATCCACCTGCTCCAGGCGATGCTGCGGCACAACGCCGAGCAGATCGAGGAGCTCTCGCGCGCCGAGACGGAGGCGGCCGACCGCCTCGAGAGCGCGGACCGCAAGGCGCAGCAGGCGCTCGCCGACGCGCTGCGTCTCGAGACGGACGCCGAGCTCGCGGAGCAGCGACGCCGCGAGGCCGCGCGACGCGAGCAGGTGGCGACGGAGAAGGTCGCGACGCTCACGGCGCGCGTCGACGAGCTCGTGCGCGAGCTCGAGGAGCGGCGCGCGGAGGTCTCCGGCCTGAAGGGCACGGCCGCGTCGTCGCGCGCGGCGCTCGAGGAGCTGCGGCGCGCGGACGCGGCCCGCACGCCGGACGCGCTCGAGGCGGAGCTCGCCGCGGCGCGCGAGGCGCTCGAGTCCCT
>JAUIEF010000132.1 GCA_030428785.1 bacterium | reverse complement strand
CCGTGCCGACCGACCTGGCCGTGAAGCTCGCCGAGGATCCGGATCCGGACGTTCGCCGCTCCGTTCTCGCGATGAGTTCGCTGGAGCCCCGAGCGCAGCTGGCGGTGCTCATGCGGCTCGTCGACGACGACTCGATGGACGTCCTCCAGGCGGTGAACCACGCGTTGCTCCGAGTCCCCCCGAGCGAGCACTGGGGCGAGCTGCACGACGCGCTGATGCCGATGTTCAGGCAGCGGTTCGAGTCGCCGAGGGCGACGCTCGAGCTCGAGCGGGCCCTGTCGGGGAGTCCCCTGAACACGCCGGAAGGGCGCCTCGCCGTGACGCGCTGGGCGCTCCAGGCGGACACGCCGCGGCACTGGGACGCCGCCCTGATCAGCAACGGCGCCAAGAACCTTGACGCCTTGTTCGAACTCGATGATCACGACCTCGCACGGGTCCTCGTCGAGCTCCAGGCCCGCAACCGGAACGAGTTCGGTCGCATGGTCGAGGCGGTTTCTCCGAATTCGACGACCCACCGGCCCGGCGTCGGTCGCCGGCTTCTGGGTGACGCATCCTTCTCGAGCGTCCTCCGACTCAAAGGAGCGCGGATCCTCGGTCCCTCCGCGACCGTCGAGGAACTCGGCCATCTCGGTGAGCTCCTCGAGGTCATCGACGCCGACGACTCCTTCTTCGGCGACCTCCGGGTGATCGGGGGCCTCCTTCCGGGTGGTCTCCGAGACGACTTCGCGCGCGCGCTCCTCGAACTCGACGCGCCCGATGAGGTCGTGCAGTACGTGATGCGCGGCTACCTCGACGAGGGATCGCCGGCGCCGGACGTCGTGGCGGGTGTTCTCGACCGTTGGTTCGCGCCGGACGCGCCGGGAGGAGTCAACTACGGGATCGTGGAGTCGGCTCTCGCGGTCATGGCGCGTGTCCCGGCTGCCGTCGATGAAGACGTCCTCCGTCGTGCGGTCGAGTCCGACTACGCCCGTCCGGCGATGAAGACGATCGCGTCCCTCCGCGACCCGAGATTCGTCGACATCATGGGGCGTCACGTCAGGAACGACGGGATGAAGAGCCTCGAGCAGGATCGTCGCAGCTTTGCGCTCGACGGGCTCGTCGCGCTCGCGACGGACGAGGCCGTGGCCGAGCTGCTCGACGCCGCCAGGAGCACCGGGCACACCGGGATCCGCGCCGCGCTCCTGGACGCCGTCGCGAAGATCCAGGACTACCAGGACACGCTCGCCGCCTGGGAGACGCGCAAGAACAGGACCGCCACGCGCGACGACACGGTCGCGGAGCTCGTCGCGATGCTCGAGGATAGAGACCCGGTCGTGCGCGCGGAGGCGGCGCGCGGGCTCGGGACGCTCGGCGCGGTGGACCGGCTGCCGGCGCTCATCCGCATGCTGCGTGACGAGGACGCGCGCGTGGCGGCCGCGGCGCGCGCGGCGCTCGACGCGCTCAACACGGCCGCGACGCCGGCGGACGGCGAGGACGCCGGCGGCTGACGCGAAGCTCCCGCGCGGGCAGGTCGTCGGTCGGGAGCCCCGGCCGGCGACGCGTCGCCGCGCGCGACGGCGCCCGCCGCGGACCCGCTACGGCACGACCGTCAGCGAGTCCGGCACCGAGAAGAACGGTCCGGCGCCCCAGCTCCCGTCGTTGGCCTCGCTCGCGACCTGCAGCCAGACGGTGAGGCCGACGAGGCCGGGGTCGTTGGGCACCGCGAGGTTCCACGCCGCCTCGCCCTGCGCGTCCGTGAAGCGGAGCCCGAGGAAGAAGAGCGGGAACGGCAGGTTGAGGTCGCCCGTCGTCGTGACGAGGCTCGCCTGGTAGAAGCCGTAGACGGTGTCGTTCGGGAGGCCGAAGACCTCGATGTCGAAGGGCTGGCCGGGGCTCGCCTCGGTGGGCGTGAAGCGGCACATCGTCACGAGCCGGCGCGCCGCGTCGAGCACCTGGATCTTGCCGGCGCCGAACTGGTCGTCGCGCCCCGGCGCGCCGAGGTCCTTCGCCGTGAGCGTGAGCGCGCCGGCGAGGTGCCGCGGCAGCGCGTGCGGTTGGACGTCGAGGAGCAGCGCGAGCGCGCCGCCGAGCTGCGGCGTCGCGGCGGACGTCCCCGAGAAGAGCGTGTACCCGCCGGTGAGCGAGGTCGTCATGACGCTGTTCGTGTAGGTCACGACGTCCGGCTTGATGAGCCCCGGGCCGCTGCCGCCGAACCCGCCGTACGGGTAGTCCCAGTACGCCGGGTCCTGCACCCACGCGCGCGCCGGGTCGTAGAGGTCGAGGTCCTCCCACGCGGACGGGCCGCGCCCGCTCGGGTTGTAGAGGCTGTCGTCCGGCATCTGGATGCCGCCGCACGCGAGGATCGAGCTGCGCCCGCCGGGCGCGAGCGCCGGGTGCGCGAAGGGCGACGGGCAGTTCGCGGGCGTCGAGATGTTGAACGGGATCGGGTGCGTCGCCTGGAGGCCGCCCTGGTTGCCGATCGAGTTCGCGTGCACGATGCCGGCCGCGAGCTCGACGTCGCAGAGCTGCCGGAAGAAGTGGTAGTCCGGGCGGTCCGGCCACTTGTAGCTGTAGCTGCTCGAGACGACGTCGACGCCCACGTCGAGCAGGTACTGCTGCGCTTGCCAGTAGTCGGACTCGCTCTGCACCTCGGTGACGACGAGGCTCGCGCCCGGCGCCATGCCCGTGATGCGGCCCGCGCTGCCGTCGCCGACCATGAGGCCGGCCGTGCTCGTGCCGTGCGGGTCCGTGCTCTTGACGTCCGGCCCGCCGAACTCGAAGTCCCAGCCGTGGATGTCGTCGACGAAGCCGTTGCCGTCGTCGTCCAGGCCGTTGCCGTCGATCTCGCCGGGGTTCGTCCAGACGCGGTCGACGAGGTCCGGGTGCTCCCAGTTGGTCCCCGAGTCGATCGTGCCGATGAGCACGCCGTCGCCGAGGAAGCCGTTCGCCCACACGTGGCTGCCCTTGAGCGCCGGGATGTGCGGCTCGACCTCCGGCGGCGGCTCGACGCCCACACCCGGGCCGATCTCGATGTCGTCGAACGCGAAGCCGTCGGACGGGATGTCGAAGTTGTCGCGCCACTGGAAGCGCACGAGGAAGCTGCTCGTGAACGTGATGCCGAAGCCGGGCAGCAGCGGGTCGAGGGTGACCCACTTCCACGCGTACTCCTTGCCGCCGTTCTGCAGCGAGACGACCTCGTGCCAGACGACGCCGTCCGTGCTCACGAAGACGCCGTCCTCGGGGTGGTTCTCGTCGCCGAACTCCTTGTGACGGAAGCGGATGCCGACGTCGGTCTGCCCGGCGAGGTCGAGCTCGACGGTGATCGACGCGGTGGAGTCCACGGAGCTCATGTTCGAGGCCATGACCGCGTGCCACACGCCGACCGGGCCGTTCGTGTCCGAGACGTCGACGTAGCCGCCGCCGGTCGTCGCGACGGTCCACCAGGGCTGGAGCACGCCGGACTCGAAGTCGTCCTCGAAGGGGTACGGCGCCGCGGCGCCGAGCGCGGGCGCGACGGGGAGCGGACGGGCGGTCGCGGGCGCGGCGGCCGGCGCCGGGGGCAGGACGTCCTGCGCGCGCTCGGCGGGGGTGTCGGGCAGGGCGCGGATGCGGTCGACGCCCGGCACCTCGGCGAGCGCCTCGAGGACGCCCGGCTGCGCGCGGAGGATGAGCGCGTTGCCCATCCACAGGACGGACACGAGCTCGGCGCGGCCTGCCTCCACGGCGGCGTCGAGCACCGCGCGCACGCCGACCTGCGTCGCGGCGGCGTGGGCCCGGAGCTCGGTCGCGACGGCCTGCTTGCGCGCGCGGCCGTCCAGGCCGTCGACGCGGCGCTCGAGCTCGCGGCCGCCGAGCGCGTCGGCCATGACGAGGTACACGTCGACGAGCGCGTCGGGCGCCGCGTCGGCGAGCGTCGCGTCGAGCTCCGGCGCGAGGACGTCGTGCGCGACGGCGGGCGTCGACTCGTGCGGCGCGGGCGCGACGACGGGCGCCGCGCCCTGCGCGACGAGCGGCGCGGCGCAGGCGAGGGCGCCGACGAGCGCGGGGATCACGCGCGGGAGACGCTGCCGAGGACTCATGGTGTGTCGTTCGCGAGCTGCGTCGGGTCGGATTCGGGAGACAGCCGACGCGCGGGATGGGGTGGAGGACTCATCGCCAATTAAAAGGGCCCGGGATCCGCGACATCCCGGGCCTCAGGGGGGCCTCCGCCCCTCGAGGTCGCACCCATGATGTTCGCCTGGGCGCTCCTGATACCCCGGAGTCTACACCTCCATCGGCCGCCCGGGGGGGCCGTCCGGAACAAACTTGGGAGGCTTCGGGTGCGGCGCGCGGGGGGCCGTCGAATCCGTACACGGCGGCCCGCCGGTCAGTCGAGGACGCCCTCGACCATCTCTTTCAGCGCGTCCGGCCGGACGACCCCGTGGGACCCCGCGAGGAAGCGGCCCTCGGCGTCCGTGAGCAGCACGAACGGCAACATCATGCCGTCCGCCAGGTGCTCGGCCACGAGGTCGACGACCTCCGGCTCGGGCGCGTCGCAGTCGGACGCGAGGCCCACGAAGTTCCCGGACATGAGCCCGGCGAGGTCGGGCAGCGGGAGGACACCCTGCACGAGGGTGCGGCACTGGCCTCAGAGTTCGCGCCCGAACTCGATGAAGACCTTCTTGCCGCTCGCGCGGGCGGCGGCGAGCGCGTCGGACCAGCGGCGGTGCCAGTCGAGCGTGCCGCCGTCGTCGAAGTGGGGGTGGGCGGGCATGGCGGGAGTCGTGCGGGAGAGGGGGCGCGAGCCGTGTCGGGGGGCAGCCCGACCTCGAAGGGCGGTCGCGATCGCCCGACCATAGCACCGCACGCCGCAACTGACGGAACCGAGAACCAACCGCCGCTTCGTTCGTCCCCCGGGGTGTCCTAGACTGAGCCGCGGTTGGTGTACGCCGAGCCCGCGGCGGGAGGTGAATGGCGATGTTGGTGACGGCCCTTGTGACGCCGTTCCGTGACGGCGCGTGCGCGCCGGATCTGGAGCGTGTCGAGCAGCTCGTGAGGTTCCAGCTCGACGAAGGGGTGCACCGCGTGCTGCTCTTCGGCACGACGGGCGAAGGCGGTGCGCTGACACCGGAGGAGCGCGCGTGCGTCCTGGACGCCGCGCTCGAGACGGCCGGACCCGAGCCGCTGATGGCGGGGCTCGGGTTCGGTCGGCTCGACGAGGTCGTCGCCCGCGGACGCGACGCCCTCGACCGCGGCATCCGCGACCTGCTGCTCGTCGACTGCCCGTACAGCGGCGCGGCGAGCTCGGCGCTGCGTACCGGCTGGTACGGCCCCGTCGCCGAGGCGCTCCCCGAGGCGCGGCTCTTCCCGTACGCGGTGCCCGGCCGCACGGGCACGGAGCTGCTCCCCGACGACCTCGCGCGGCTCGCCGAGGACCACCCGAACGTCGTCGGCGTCAAGGACGCCACCGGCCGGCTCGCGCGAATGACCCGCGTGCGCGAGCTGTGCGGCGAGGACTTCGTGCTGCTCTGCGGCGACGACCACCACGCGCGCGACGCGCTCGTCGACCCGACGATCCGGGCCAGCGGCGCGTGCAGCGTCGTCTCGAACCTCGCGCCCGGGACGATGGTCCGGCTCGTGGAGGCGGGGCTCGCGCGCGAGGCCGCCGAGGCGCGCCGGCTCCACGACCTGCTCGAGCCGCTCTTCGGGCTCGTGTCGCTCACGGCGGCGGAGAAGGTCGTCGTGGGCGGCGAGGAGTTCTCCGTGCCGCAGCGCGCGCGCAACCCCGTGCCGCTCAAGGCGGCCTTCGGCGAGCTGGGCATCGACCTCGGCGGCTGCCGTCCGCCGCTCGGTCCGCTGGGTCCGCGCGGCCGCAGCGACGTCGGCCTCAAGCTCGCGCAGGTGCGGCGCCGCCCGGGCGACGACCCGCTCGCCGCGCTGCTCGAGGCCTTCGTCGAGGAGGCGTCGCCCGACGCGGAGCCGCGGCGGGAGCTGGCCGGCCGCTCGTGAGCGCGTCGTGACCGCTCGCTCCGCGGACGTGCGCGGCGCGCCAGGCGCGCCCGGGCTGCGGCGCGGGAGCGCGTCGTGAGCCTCACCGTCGTCAAGGTCGGCGGCGGTCTGCTCGACGGGCCCGCGGACCTCGACGCGGTCGTCGCGAGCATCGTGCGTCGGCGTCGTCGCGGCGAGCGGCTGCTCGTCGTCGTGTCGGCGCTCAAGGGCGTCACGGACACGCTCGAGCAGGCGGCGGTCGACGCGCTCGACCCGCGCTCGGGCGGCGAGATGGTGCGCGCGCTCGTCGCGCAGCTCCACCGGCGGCACGAGCGCGTCGTCGCGGGCAAGCCGGGCGCGGAGGGCGTGCTGCTCGGGCTGCGCGTCGCGCTCGACGGCGTCGAGCGGCTGCTCACGGGCATCCGCCTCACGGGCGAGCTCACCGAGCGCACGCACGACCTGCTCCTCGCGCACGGCGAGCGGCTCAGCGCGCCGCTGCTCGCGGAGGCGCTGCGGCTCGGCGGGGTCGACGCGCGGTCCGTGACCTCGGAGGAGGCGGGGCTCGTCGCGCGCGGTCCGTTCCGCGTGGGCGGCTGCGACGTCGAGGCGAGCCGCGAGGGACTGCGCGGCCTGCTCCACGAGCTGCACGACCGCGTGCTCGTGCTCACGGGCTTCTACGGCGTGAACGCCGACGGCGACGTCGTGCTCTTCGGGCGCGGCGGCACGGACTACACCGCGGGCGTCGTCGCGGCCGGCCTCGACGCCGACGCGCTCGAGCTCTGGAAGGACGTCCCCGGCTTCATGAGCGCCGACCCGCGCTCGGTGCCGGGCGCGCGCCTCGTGCCGGCGCTCTCCTTCGACGAGGCGTGCGAGCTCGGGTACTACGGCGCGCGCATCCTCCACCCGCGCTGCCTCGAGCCGCTGCGGGGCGGTCGGCAGGCGATCAGCTTCCGCTCCATCTCGGACGTGGACGCGGTGGGCACGCGCATCGTCGAGCGGCACGAGGCCGGCGCGCCGGCGGTCGCCGCGCTCGCGCACCGTCCCGACGTGGCCGTCGTGCGCGTCGAGGGCGCCGCCATGGTGAACCAGCCGGGCGTCGCGGGGCGCATCCTCGGCGCGCTCGGTCGCGCGGGGGTGAGCGTCGACGCGGTCGCGAGCTCGATGACCTCGCTCTCCTTCACCGTCGACGACGCGCAGGTCGCGCTCGTGCGGCGGTCGCTGCGCCTGCTCCAGGAGGAGGACGCGGGCCTGCTCGAGCGCCTCGAGGTCCGCCGCGGCGTCGTGCTGCTGGGCGTCGTGGGCGAGGGCGTCGCGTCGGACGCGGGCGTCGCGGCGCGCATGCTCGGCCGGCTCCAGGAGCTCGGCGAGCCGCTCGAGCTCATCTCGCACGGCCCCGGCGACGTGGGCCTGAGCTGCGCGGTGCCGGAGCGGCGGGCGCAGCAGGCGCTCGTCCTGCTGCACGAGGAGTTCTTCGGCTCGACGCGGGCCGGGCGCGGTGCCTCCGCCGGGCGCGAGCGCTCGAAGGACCGCGCGGACGGCTGAGGGCGCGGGCGCGCGAGGCGGCGCGCCGGGTGGGCCCGGGGCGTCGCGGCTCCTCCCGGGCCCGGCGCTCCGTCCCCCCGGCGCACCCGGACGGCGGGGGTGGTCCCCCGGCGCCGGGACCCCGATACTGGCGGGCCTCCCGCGGAGCGTCCCATGACCCCCTGGCTCACCGCGCTGACCCTGCTCATGACCCTCCAGAACCCCGACGTCGCCGGCGACCGCATCGCGGGCGCGCCCTTCGCGACGCGCTCGCCCGTCCTCGGCACGCGCGGGATGGTCTGCACGAGCCAGCCGCTCGCCGCGCAGATCGGACTCGACGTCCTGCAGGCCGGCGGCTCCGCGGTGGACGCGGCCATCGCGACGAACGCCGCTCTGGGGCTCATGGAGCCCACGAGCAACGGCATCGGCGGCGACCTCTTCGTGCTGCACTGGGACAACGCGGCGCGCGAGCTCACGGCGCTCAACGGCAGCGGCCGCTCGCCGCGCGGCGCGACGCTCGAGCAGCTGCAGGCGCGTCTCGACGAGCTCGGCGAGACGGACATCCCGCTCAAGGGCGCCCTGCCCGTCACCGTGCCGGGCGCCGTCGACGGCTGGTTCACGATGCACGCGCGCCACGGGAAGCTGCCCATGGAGCGGCTCCTCGAGCCGAGCATCCGCGCCGCGCGCGAGGGCTTCCCGGTCACGCAGGTCATCGCCGCCTACTGGGAGCGCGCCGAGCGCAGCTACCCCGACTTCCCGGAGTTCGCGCGCGTCTTCCTGCCGGGCGGTCGCGCGCCGCGCGAGGGCGAGCTCTTCCGCAACCCGGACCTCGCGGACACCTACGAGGCCGTCGCGCGCGGCGGCCGCGACGCCTTCTACGAGGGCGAGATCGCCGAGCGCATCGCGGCCTGCGTGCAGGCGCACGGCGGCTGGCTCGAGGCGTCGGACCTCGCGTCGCACCGCAGCGAGTGGGTGGACCCCGTGAGCGTGCCGTACCGCGGCTACGAGGTCTGGGAGCTCCCGCCGAACGGCCAGGGCATCGCGGCGCTCCAGATGTTGCGGCTCATGGAGGGCTGGGAGCCGAAGGCCTGGGACGGGCTCGCCTGGCACCGGCTCGTCGAGGCCAAGAAGCTCGTCTACGAGGACCGCGCGGCGTACTACACGGACCCCGACTTCGCACCGCCCCCGCTCGCGCGCCTGCTCTCCGAGGAGTACGCCGACGAGCGTCGCGCGCTCGTCGACGACGACCGCGCCGCCGACCGCTACCCCGCGGGCGACGCCGCCATCGAGCACGGCGACACGATCTACCTCGTGGCGGCCGACGCCGACGGCAACGTCGTCTCGTGGATCCAGAGCAACTACACGGGCTTCGGCAGCGGCCTCGTGCCGGAGGGGCTCGGCTTCGGGCTCCAGAACCGCGGCAAGCTCTTCCACCTCGACCCGGGGCACGCGAACGTCTACGCGCCGGGCAAGCGGCCCTTCCACACGATCATCCCCGCGATGATGACGAAGGACGGGCTGCCCGTGCTCGCGTTCGGCGTCATGGGCGGCGCGATGCAGCCGCAGGGTCACGTGCAGATCGTGTCGAACATCGTCGACCACGGCATGAACGTGCAGGAGGCCGGCGACGCGCCGCGCTGGCGGCACGGCGGCAGCAGCCAGCCCGACGGCGGCACGATGACCGACGGCGGCACGGTGCACCTCGAGAGCGGCGTGCCCGAGGCGATCCGCGAGGCGCTCGTGTCACGCGGCCACGACGTGCAGGTGCACGGCGGCGGCTACGGCGGGTACCAGGCCATCTGGATCGACGACATCACCGACGCGACCGCCGACGCGGGGCAGGGTCGTGTCTACCGCGGCGCGAGCGAGTCGAGGAAGGACGGCGCGGCACTGGGCTGGTAGCCGTCGTCCTCCGGCTCGGGGTCCGCGCGGCCCACGACGTCGAGGAGCTGCGCGAGGTGCCGGTCGACCCACGCGCGGGTGCCCGGCGCGGGTGGCTCCTCCGGGAGATGCTCGAGGTCGACGAGCACGCCCAGGCCCGCGAGCCGCGTGCACAGGGAGCGCAGCGCGTCGCGCCCGGTGCACCAGCCGCGCCGCGCGGCGTCGGCGCGCGGGTCGTCGGCCGCCCGGGCGAGGGCGCGCAACCGGCGCCCGAGGTCGGCCCACGCGCGGTCCCGCGCGGCGCCCAGGATCCGGCCGCGGAGGATCCGCCGCGCGACGGACTCCCGCAGCGCCTCGACCCGGCGTTCCGCCTCCGCGCCTCCGGCCCCCGCGACGCGGACGCCGCCCGGGCCGACGTGACGCCGACCGCCGAGCGTCCGCAGCGCCGCACGGGACGCGCGCAGCCGGGTCACGAGCCGGCGGCAGGGCGTGCAGACCTCGCAGTGCGCGGCGGCGCGCGCCGACGGACGGTGGTCGAGCGCGAAGGAGAGCAGCTCGTTCCGGGCGATGCCCGGGCAGTGATCGGACGTCATGATGGGTGCTCCGCCGAGAGTGGCGTGGCGTCGGAGAAGGATGCGGTGTGCGTGCTGCGCGTGCGCCGGCAGGCGGTCGCGGCGCGGAAGGAGATCGGCGTGACGACCTGCGCCCCGGGGAGCGCGGCGGGCACGGCGGCGTCGACGCGCGTCATGAGCCGTTCCCGCGCGCGCTTGAGGATCATGCCCACCTGCGTGCGCGGCAGGTCGAGCGCCTCGGCGACCTCGTCGTAGGTCATGCCCTCGATCTCGCGGCAGATGAGCACGCGCCGGTCGCGCAGGCCCAGGCCGTGGAAGCAGCGGCTCACCACGGCGAGCAGGAGCGTGCCCACCCGCGCGAGGCCGGGCTCCGTCTCCCGGCGGCTCGCGTGGTCCGCCGGGTCGGCCGGCCGGCGCCAGGTCGCCTCGCGCTCGCCGTAGCGCAGGCCGCGCGCCCGCGCGCGCCGCGCGAGCCGCAGCTGGTTGAGCGCGTCGAAGCGCATCATCGTGTACGCGAGCGAGAGGAAGCGCCGCACGCGGGCGTCTTGACGACGACGCACGTCCGTGAAGAGGCGCGCCATGAAGGAGGCGACGAGGTCGTCCGGGTCGAGCACGAGCGCGAGGCGCCGCACGACGCCGGACGCCACCTGCTGGAGCCGGTCCTGCGTGAGCTCGACGAGGGCCACGTACGCGTCGACGTCGTCGTGCTCGCGGAAGTGGTGGAGCAGCTGTCCCGCGAGCGTCTCGAGGTGACCGTCGTCGCGGGGGTCGAAGGGTTCGGGGATCTCGAGCGCCGGCGCGAGCGGTCCGGTCCGGAGCGCCTCGACCTGCCGATGCAGGTGGTGGCTCGCTCCGGATGTCCGCCGCGCTCCCATGGCTCTCCTCGGCTCCCTGTCTCTCGTGGCTCGTCGTGCCTCGTCACGTCCCGGCCGCCGTCCGTCCTACCCCGGCCCGGCGCCCGGGTGACGTCCGGCGAGGGGCCGGCGGCGCCCCCGGGGGCCGCGACCGATCCCCTCGTGTTCCTGCATCCCTGAACGAACGGCGGTCGATCGACGCTGCGATCGCACGGTGGTCGTCCTGCAGTCCTGCATCGGCCGCGGGTCGGGGGCGCCGACCGGCGAACGGCTCCTCGCTGGGCCGTCGGAGCCGCAGCTGCCGGCGCCCGTCGAGGGTAACGGCGAACTTCCGCGCCGGGGGGAGAACGACCGTTCCGGCGCGTGACCTCGGCCCGCGTCCGTCAGGCCCGGCCGCGCCCTCGCAGCCGAAGCGCGTTGCCGATCACGGAGATCGAGCTGAGGGTCATCGCCGCCGCGGCGACCATCGGGTCGAGGAGGCCGCCCGTGAGCGGGAAGAGCACGCCGGCGGCCACGGGGATGCCGAGCGTGTTGTAGCCGAACGCCAGCCACAGGTTCTGCCGGATGTTGCGCATCGTGTCGCGGCTCAGGCGGCGGGCGCGCGCGATGCCCGACAGGTCGCCGGAGAGCAGCGTCACGCCGGCGCTCTCCATGGCGACGTCGGTGCCGGTGCCCATGGCGAGTCCGATGTCGGCCGAAGCCAGCGCGGGGGCGTCATTGATGCCGTCACCGGCCATGGCGACGACCGCTCCCTCGCGGCGGAGGCGTTCGACGAGCCCGACCTTGTCCTCCGGCAGGAGGCCCGAGAACACCGTGTCGATGCCCAGCGCACGGGCGACGGCGCGCGCCGTCGTCTCCGCGTCACCCGTGGCGAGGACCACGCGCACGCCGTCGTCGCGCAGGGTCCCGAGCGCCGTCGCCGCGGATTCGCGGATCGGGTCCGCCACGCCGATCAGGCCGGCCGCCCGGCCGTCGACCGCGACGTACACGACCGTGCGGCCGTCGGCGCGGAGGGCCTCGGCGCGCGACGAGAGCCCGCTCGGGTCGATGCCGGCGTCCTCGAGCATGGAGGTGTTGCCGAGCAGCATGTCGCGGCCGTCCACGACGCCGCGCACGCCGCGCCCGGTCGACGACGCGAAGGACGCCGCCTTCGGAACCCGGACGCCCGAGGCCTCCGCGCCTGCGACGATCGCCGCAGCGAGCGGGTGCTCGCTGCCCGCCTCGAGCGCGGCGGCCAGCGCGAGGAGTTCGTCGCGCGGGACGTCGTCCACCGTCTCCACCGACGCGACTTCGGGTCGGCCCTCGGTGAGCGTGCCCGTCTTGTCGACCACGAGCGTGTCGACGTCCCGCAGCCGCTCGAGCGCCTCGGCGTCGCGGAAGAGCACGCCCTCGCGCGCGCCGCGGCCGGTCGCGACCATGATCGACATCGGAGTGGCGAGTCCGAGCGCGCACGGGCACGCGATGATGAGCACCGACACCGCGGCGACGACGGCGTGGGCGAGCGCGGGATCCGGACCCCACGCGGCCCAGACGACGAACGTGAGCACGGCGGCGCCGACGACGGCGGGCACGAAGATCCCGCTCACCGTGTCGACGAGCCGCTGCACCGGCGCGCGGCTGCGCTGGGCCTCGGCCACGCGGGCCACGATGCGCGCGAGCAGCGTCTCGCCGCCCACGCGCCGCGCCTCCATGACGAAGGTGCCCGTGGCGTTCACGGTGCCGCCCACGACATCGTCACCCGGCGCCTTGGCGACCGGCAGGGGCTCGCCGCTCACCATGGACTCGTCCACGGCGCTCGAGCCTTCGGCGACGACGCCGTCGACGGGCACCTTCTCGCCGGGGCGCACCCGGAGGAGATCGCCCTCGACGACCGACGCCAGCGGGACGTCCTCCTCGGCGCCGCCCTCGCCGACGCGGCGGGCGGTGGGCGGTGCGAGGTCCAGGAGCTCGCGGATGGCGGCGCTCGTCCGCCCGCGGGCCTTCAGCTCGAGCACCTGGCCGAGCAGCACGAGCGTGACGATGACGGCGGCCGCCTCGAAGTAGAGGCCGATTCCGCCGTGGGCGTCGCGCGCCGCCTCGGGGAAGGCGCCGGGCGCGAGCACGGCGACCACGCTGTAGAGCCACGCGACGCCGACGCCGAGCGCGACGAGCGTGAACATGTTGAGGTGCCGTCGCGCGACGGACCGCGCGCCGCGCACGAGGAACGGCCAGCCGCCCCAGAGCACGACGGGCGTCGCGAGGAGCAGCTCGAGGAGGTGACGGGTGCGGGCCGGCACCGACTCCACGAGTCCGCCCGGGGCCATGGCCCCCATGGAGAGGACGACGACCGGCAGGGTGAGCGCCGCGCTCACGACGAACCGGCGCCGCATGTCGCGGAACTCGCCGTCGTCCTCGTCGCCGGCGGCGGCGGGGAGGACCGGCTCGAGCGCCATGCCGCAGAGCGGGCAGTCGCCCGGGCCGTCCTGGACGACCTCGGGGTGCATGGGGCAGGTGTACGTGCCTGCGGTCGGGGTGACCCCCGGCTCGCTTGCCGGCCCGTCGTCGGGACGGTGGTGGGTGTGATCGTGCGAGCAACGGTCGGTGGTGGGCGCCGGCATGGCGGGGTCCTCGAAGGGACCGCCTTTTATACCATAGGGGGGTATGGTATGAACGGTGCCATGCTCCCCGACCACGAGAAGTCCGCCGTCTCGAAGCGCCTCCGCCGCATCGAGGGTCAGGTCGCCGGTGTCCACCGCATGGTGGAGGGCGACACCTACTGCATCGACGTGCTCAACCAGATCGCCGCCGTCCAGGGCGCCCTGGGCCAGGTCGCGCGCGTGCTCCTGGCGCACCACGTGGACTCGTGCGTCCGCGACGCGTTCGAGCGCGGCGACAAGGAGAAGCACGATCAGGTCGTGGCCGAGCTCCTCGACGTGTTCTCGCGCTACGCGCGGCTCGGGCCCTCCCGTTCCCGCTGAACGCCAGCCGGCTCCCCGATCACGGCGTGACGAGCGAGAGCGCGTTGCTCGCCGCCCAACCCGTCGGTCCCGCCGGGTCCTCGATCCAGGCCTGGACGTAGAGGTTCGTCTCCGGGGCCACGCCGCCCGGCCAGGAGAACGCGAGCGTCACCGCGCCCGTGGGGTCCACCGTGCGCAGCATGACGACGTCCGGGTTCGGCAGGAGGACGCCGCCCTCGAAGGGCGTGCCGAGCGCCGACGTGCCGGCCACCATCCAGGCCTTCGCGCCGGGCAGCGCCTGCGTGAGGGCGAGCGTCGTCGGGCTGCCGGCCTCGAGCGTGCCCGTGCCGGCGAGGCGCGGGAGCCCCGTGGAGCCGGCGAGCGCGTGCTCGAGCTCGTGGATCGGCTCGACCTGGAGCGCGTAGAGATAGGAGTGCCCGCCGGACCACGCCGGACCGCTCGCCATCGTGTAGACCACCGAGGAGTCCGGCGCC
Organism: bacterium; assembly: GCA_030428785.1. Taxonomy (GTDB): domain Bacteria; phylum Planctomycetota; class B15-G4; order B15-G4; family B15-G4; genus JAUIEF01. Next base: position 1,368 of record JAUIEF010000132.1, on the reverse strand, counting down.
CAGCGGCCGCGCCCCTGGGGCGTGGGGAAGCCGGCCGTGAACTCGTCCCACTGCTCGAGCGGCAGGTCGACGCTCCACAGGGGCGTGCCGTCGGCGTCGATCGCGAGGAAGAAGCGCGGCTCCTCGAGGCCGACGCCCGCGCCGCCGATGACGAGCTGCTCGTCGTCCGGCGCGACGGACGGGTGGAGCAGGGTGTACGGGTGGTTGTAGGTCCACTTCGTCGAGCCGTCGGGGTGCACGGCCCAGAGCGTGTTGAAGACGTTGCGCTGCGCGTAGATCGTCCCGTCCGTGCCGACGTCGGGGTAGCGCAGGTAGCTGCCGCCGACGCCGAACGCCTTCCACTGGAGGTTGCCGTCACTGTCGTACGAGCGGAGCTGGCCCCACTCCTCGACGTAGCTGTCGCCGTTCGGGCCGACCGCGACCTGCGGGCAGTTGCCGAAGGACTGCGTGACCGTCACGTCCTGGAACACGCGGTTCCCGTCGAAGTCGAAGGACTCGACGATGTCGTCGACGCAGAAGTGGAGCTGCGTGTCGCTGAAGACGATCTCCTGGCCGATCTGCCCCCACGGGCCGTAGAGCAGCGTGTCGGGGCCGGACCAGCGGAGGTTCCCGTCCGGGTCGAGCGAGAAGATGCCGGTGCCGGGCGTGTGCGTGACGACGTAGATGTTGCCGTCGGGGCCGACGTTCGGGCCGGCGATGACGCCCTGGTTCGGCGCCGGGTCCGTGTACGTCCACTGGACGGTGCCGTCGGGCGCGATCGCGTACACCGTCGTGTCGTCGGCGGTGTAGATCGTGTCGTCGGGGCCGATGTCGATCTGCGGCGTGAGGTCCGCGCCGAGCTGCAGCGACCAGAGGCGCGCGCCGCCCGGCGAGATCGCCGTGACGTCGCCGGCCTGCGAGCGCGCGTAGATCGTGCCGTCGGAGCCGAGCGTCGGCCGCCAGATCATGAGCTGGTTGTTCATGAGGAAGCGCCAGAGCTGACGGCCCTGCGGCTTGCGCGGGACGATCGTCACGGGGAGCCCGTTGCTCGTGCCGCCGGCGGTCGTGACGGTCACGGTCTTCGGGCCGTAGCCGATGGTCTCGGGCACGTAGCCGACCATGGCGACCGCGTTCGTGCCGGGGATCGGCCAGACGATGGCGGGGGTCCCGTCCAGGTGGATCTGACCGGCCTGGTCGAGGTTGCTTCCCGTGACCATGAAGCGGCCGCTGCGGGTCAGCGTGTCGTAGTCGATGGTGTCGAGGACGGGCGGGTCGGCCGCGAGGGCCAGGCCGCTCGCGAGCACGAGGGCCAGGGAGGTGGGCAGGAGGCGCATGGCTCTCTCCGTGGAGGCCGTCGCCGGCGGCGCCGCCGGGCACGCGGCGCCGTGG
>JAUIEF010000131.1 GCA_030428785.1 bacterium | reverse complement strand
ATCCCCCGCTCTTCCTCAAGGCTCCGTGACACCGCGCCGATCTGGGCCAGCAACGCCCGCCCCACGCCTCCGACGCCCGTCCCGGTCCGAGCGCACGGGACCGTCCCGCCGGCCGCGTCGTCGATCTCACTCCACCGCTTGACGAATCCTTGTGAAATCGGCCGAATATGAGAGCTCTCCCCATTGATGTCCGCCGTCACATCGACGGATGTCGACATCACGGAACCTCTCACGAACGGAATCACACATGGCACTGAAGTCCCTCTCGACCGCGGACCTCCAGAAGGAACTCGAGCGCCGCGAGAAGGGCGCCCACAAGCTCGAGGCGCGCCGCAAGAAGCTCCTCAAGGAGCTCGAGGCCATCGATCAGGAGCTCGCGTTCCTCGGCAACAGCGGCGGGAAGCGCGGCCGTCGCAGCAGCGCCGCCGCCCCGGCGGCCGGCGGCAAGCGTCGTCGCGCCCGCAACGAGATGAGCCTGCCGGACGCGATCTGCGCCGCCATGGAGGTGCGCGCGACCGTCTCGCCCAAGGAGGCCGCCGAGCTCGTGCGCGCCAACGGGTTCAAGACCACCAGCAAGAACTTCAACATGATGGTCAGCAACGCGCTGGCCAAGGACAAGCGGTTCAAGCGGATCGGTCGCGGCCAGTACGAGCGGATCGCCTGAGGAAGTCCACCCGGTCGCGCAGCGGCCGGTAGAGCTGGCCCACCCGCTCGTAGAAGCCGGTGCAGTGCACCGACTCCCCGAAGCGCACGAAGTCGTGGTGATGGACCCACTCGTGCAGCAGGGTGTCCAGCAACGTCTTCAGCGCCACGGGCCGCGCCTTCGCCGCGGTGCGCGTGTAGACCTCGAGCGGCCCCTCCGGGTCGCAGAGACCGTGCACCTCGTAGACGACGCGCCCGTGGCGCCGGCGGTGCGGCCGCGGCCGGTCGCGCATGAAGACGCGCTTCGACGGCAGCTCGTGCGCGCCGTCCAGCACGTCCACGAGCGCCTGGCACGCCAGGTGCAGCACCCGCACAGCCCCCTCGCGGGCGTACGCCTCGTGCGCGCGGTGCAGCGCGTCGAGCGCCGCCTCGAGCTCCGGCGCGAGGCGCAGGAGGAGCGCCGCGTCGAGGCGCGCGCGGTCGAGCTTCCGGAAGAGGCGGTCAGGGAGCACCGGGCACGAGCCCCCGCTCGAGGAGGAAGGCGGCCGTCGCCTCGGCGGCGAGCGCGTGACCGCGCTCGTTGAGGTGCGGGTCCCAGGGCGCCACGCGCAGCGCCTCCGGCGGCACGCCCGACAGCGCGTCGCGCAGGTCGAGCACCGGCACGCCCTCCGCGCGGGCGACGCCGGCCACCTGCGCGTGGAGCTCGTCCAGCGGGTAGCGTTCGAGGTCCGTGACGAGCGGGAAGATGACGAGCACCGTCGCCGGCCCCGCGGCGCGCAGCAGCCGCCGCAACGCCGCCTCGTGCTCCGCCCACTCGGGCGTGCCGGGCGCCGCCTGCGCGCGGAGGTGGTCGACGTAGCGCTCCTCGATGCCGGCCGACTCCGCGAGGTCCATGAGCCAGCCCTCGAGCAGCCGCCAGAGCCGCGAGACGCGCTCGAGGTTGTCGCCCAGCACGGGCAGCACGCGCCGCGCGCCGAAGAACGCCCGCTTCTCGGCGGTCGTCTCACAATCGTTCACGTAGTACCCGATGAGGACGAGGTCAGGTCTCACCTCGGGCACGAGCTCGCGCAGGACGGCGAACTCTCGATGGCTGTCCGCTCCCGGCCGGCCCGCATTGAGGACCTCGCACGGAACAGCGCGCGGGCCCGTCGACAGCGCCTCCTCGAGGAGGGCGGGATAGGTCCCCCCGGCGGACTCCACGCCGAAGCCGAAGACGAAGGAGTCGCCCACCGCGAGGACCCGCGGCACGCCGGACGCCGCGGGCCGTCCGAACCGCAGCTCGCGGTACCCGCGCCCGTCGAGCTGGTCGGCGATGCGCTCCCGGAACGTCCGCGAGTAGTCGCGGTAGGCGACCGTGTTCGTCGAGAAGCTCCCCTCCCCGCCGCCCGCCGCCCGGAGCGCGAGCTCCCCGGCGACCAGCCCCGCGGCGGCCCCGCCCGTCGCGAGGGCGAGGCGCGGCAGGACCCGCGGGAAGCGCCCGACGAGCGCGCGCAGCCCCCACGCCGGCCGGAACGCCCACACCGTCACGAGGCCGGCGAGCGCCGCGAGGACGGCCGCCGCGAACGCGTACCGCCGCAGCCAGAGCTCGGTGAAGGGCTCGAGCCGGCCGTCGTCGCTCAGCCGGTCGCGCACGACGTCCGGGTCGAGCGCCCAGGCGGCGACCGCCGCCGTCACGCAGAGCACGAGCGCACCGACGCGCACCGCGGCGATCTGAGACGACCCGGAGCGGTGCTCGCGCATCGGCGCATCCTAGCAGCCCGCGGCGGGAGTCCTCCGGCGCGAAGCAGCGCCATCGAGGTCCGCCGCACGGGGGTCCCCGCTCAGGCGGCGGCGCCCTCCCGCGGGAACACGAGCCGGAACGTGCTCCCCTCGCCGAGGCGGCTCGTCACCGCGACCCGGCCGCCGTGCTGCCGCGCCACGTTGCGCACGATGGACAGCCCGAGCCCCGTGCCGCCCAGCTCGCGGCTGCGGTCCTTGTCGACGCGGTAGAAGCGCTCGAAGATCCGCTCGTGCTCGTGCGGCGCGATGCCGGGGCCGCTGTCCCGCACGTCGAGCCAGGACTCGCGCTCGTCGCCGCCCACCGAGACGACGACGTGCCCGCCCGCCGGCGTGTACTTGATGGCGTTGTCCAGCAGGTTGCCGACCGCCGCGACGACCTCCTGGCGATCGCCGCGCAGCGGACGCTCGCCCTCGCCGCGCCGCAGCTCGAGGCTCACGCCGTTCACGACCGCGTCCTCGCGGCACGTCTCGACGCACGCCTCGACCAGCGCGCCGAGCTCCATGGTCTCGGAGCGCATGGTCGTCGAGGCCTCGACGCGCGCGAGGTCCAGCAGGTCCGCGACGATCGCCGTGATGCGCTCCGTGTTGCGCCGCACCTTCCCGAGGAAGCGCGCGCGCTGGTCGACGGGCATCGCCGGGTCGTCGAGCACCGTCTCGAGGTACGCCTGCATCGACGTGAGCGGCGTCTTGAGCTCGTGGCTCACGTTCGCGACGAAGTCGCGGCGCACCTGCTCGAGGTGCCGCAGCTCCGTGATGTCCTCGAGCACGAGCACGCACAGCTTGCGGCCCGCGGCGCGCGTCGCCCCGCGCACGGCCGTGATCTGCACGAGGCGCTCCGCGTCGCCGTCCGTCACGCCGCACTCGTCCTCGACGCGCTGGCCGGTGAGCAGGCACTCCTCCACGGAGCGGATCACGGGCGGCAGGCGGGTGATCTCGCTCAGCGCGCGGCCCTCGCGCAGCGGCGGCTCGACGCCCAGCAGGCGGGCGGCCGCGTCGTTGGCGAGCACGAGCCGACGCTCGGCGTCCACGGCGAGCAGGCCGGGGTCCATCGCGGTGAGCACGGACTGGAGCCGCGCGAGCTCGTCGCTGCGCCGGCGCTCCCGCTGACGGATGCGCCCCGTGAGCGCGTTCGCCGCGGCGCCGAGCTTCCCCACGGGACCGGGGCCCTCGGGGAGGTCCTCCACGGTGCGCGGCGGCGCGCCCGGCGGCTGGTCGACGGCCAGGCCCTCGAGGTGGCGGCGCACGACGGAGAACCCGCGCGCGCGACGGAACACGGCGACGAGCACGACGGCGGTGGAGAGCCCGACGCCGAGCGCCGGGTGGACGAGGCCCGCCGTCACGAGCCACGCGCAGAGCACGGCCCCGACGACCGAGGGGATCAGGACGCTGGAGACGAGCGACACGCGGGACTACTCCGCGAACCGGTAGCCGATGCCTCGCACCGTCTCCACGAGATCGCGGCGGTCGCCCAGCTTCTTGCGGATCGCCCGGATGTGGACGTCCACGCTACGATCGGTGACCACCGTGTTGGGGCCCACCGCCGCAGCCAGGATCTGGTCCCGATCGAACACCCGGCCCGGCCGTCCCGCGAGGTGCTGCAGGATGCGGAACTCGGTCGCCGTGAGGTTCACCTCGTCGTCGCCGAGGAAGACCTTGTGGCGGTTCGGGTCGATCGTGAGGTCCCCGTGCGTGACGACGCGCGTCGTGTCCTCGCCGCGCGCGCCGTCGGAGCGACGCAGCACCGCGCGCACGCGGGCCACGACCTCCTTCGGGCTGAACGGCTTCGGCACGTAGTCGTCCGCGCCGAGACCGAGCCCCAGCACGATGTCCGCCTCGTCCCCCTTGGCGGTCACCATGACCACGGGGATGCCCGCGGTCGTGGGGTCGCCCTTGAGCCGACGGCAGATCTCGAGGCCGTCGATCCCGGGGAGCATGAGGTCGAGCATGAGCAGGTCGGGGGCCTTCTTGCGCACGGCCTGGAGGCCGGCGAGGCCGTCGGTGGCCACGGCCACCTCGAACCCCTCGCGCTCGAGGGAGTACTGGAGGATCTCCCGGATGTCGGGCTCGTCCTCGATGATCAGGATCCTGGGCTTCGGCATGTCCGCGACACGACACCACGCGGCCGTGAGCGTCCCGTGAAGAACGTGCAAACCTTGCCTGAGTGTGCCACAGCGGGCCCGCAGGGGGCCATCCGCGGATCGCGGAGCGCCGTCGCGAGGGGCTCACGGGGCCCCGACGAGGCGTCGGCGGAGGCCGCGGGCCGGACTCAGGCGACGGCCTCGGGGCCGCGGTCGTCGTCCAGCCGGAGCAGGTGGTCGAGGGACAACGGCCCGGAACCGCGCCAGACGAGCAGGACGAGCGTGAAGAACACGAAGGAGGTGAACTGGAAGTCGAGGTTGGAGCCGAGCAGGCTCTCCCCCGCACTCCCCACGAGGTGCACGACCACGGCGCCCAGCATGATGACGGCGTTCGCGAACGCCGCGACGCGCGTCACGAATCCGAGCGCGAGGCTCGCCCCGCCGATCACGTGGGCGAACACGACGGACCAGGCGATCATCGTCTGCCCCTGGCCGAGGCCCTCGCCGAGCGTGCTCTCCAGCTCCGACATGTTCGCGATGAAGTAGATGCCCTTCACGACGAGCGCGATGCCCAGGTAGACCCGCAGCGCGTCCATCGGGCGCACGTGCCGGAGGCCGGGGATGAGGTCGCGCAGCGGCCGGCGGTCGGCCATCGCCGCGCGGCGCGCCTCCATCGCCCGGGCGTGCTCGCGGGCCACGGCCTCCTCCTCCTCCGGAGCGAAGGACACCGCGAAGGTCACCACGGACGCCAGCGTGACCAGCCCGCCGAGGATGAGCAGGGCCTGGGGATAGGTGAGGCTCTCCGATCGGAACAGGAAGCCCGCCGCCACGGCGCCCATGTTGCCGCCGGCGCCCACGATGCCGGCGACGGCGCCCAGGGCGCGCTTGTTGATGAACGGCACGACCGAGTACGTCGCCCCCTCGGACATCTGCACGAAGAGGCTGAACACGATCATCATGGGGATGGCGAGGGCGATGACCCGCATCTGCGAGAAGAAGATCAGCGCGATGCCCTCGATGAACAGCGCGATGAAGAGCCAACGCACTCGACCCACGAGGCCGTGCTTCTGCACGAACTTGTCGCTCACGTAGCCGCCCAGCGTGCGGGCGAAGATGTTCATGAGGCCGAACAGGCCGGCCACCAACCCCGCCGTCTTCAGACCGAGGCCGAAGTAGTCCATGTAGTAGAGCGCGGCGATGTTGTTGATCGTGAGCTCGATGCCGAAGCACGCGGCGTACACGAGGAAGAGCGCCCAGACGCGCTTGTCCTTGACCGCCATCATGAAGGCGCCCTTGGTCTTCGAGACCCCGGGCAGCTCGCCCCGCTCGCGCAATTCCCTGAAGTTGCCGTCGGGGAGATCGGTCGTGAACTTGTAGTACGCGAGGCCGGTCAGCATGCAGACGGCGCCCGCGGCGACCATCGACAGCCGCCAGCTCCTCTCGTCGGCGAAGCCCAGCGCGACGAACCCCGCCATGACGAGCGGCATGACCATCTGGGTGACGCCACCGCCCAGGTTGCCCCAGCCCGCCGAGGTCGCGTTGGCCGTCCCCACGCAGTTGGGCGCGAACATCACCGACGTGTGGTACTGGGTGATGACGAACGCCGCCCCGATCGTGCCGATGCCCAGCCGGAAGAACAGGAAGGACAGGTAGTCCGTCGCCAGGCCGATGCCCATGACGGGAAGGCTGCCCAGCACGAGCAGGAACGTGTATGCCAGGCGGGGCCCGATCCGGTCGCAGAGCCAGCCGATGAACAGGCGCGCCACGATGGTGATCGCCACCGACGCGATGATCGTGTTGCCGACCTGCTCCTTGCTGAGATGGAGCTCGTCACGGACCACCGCCATGAGAGGCGCGATACCGAACCACGCGAAGAAGCAGAGGAAGAACGCGAACCACGACATGTGGAAGGCCCGCATGGGTCGCGTCTTCAAGGAGAAGAGGTCGATGCTGGTGGCCTTGTTCTTGACGTCCATGGGTGGCTGCCGTGATCGGAGTGAGCGGACGAGTTGCGTGCTCAGGGCGTGTGGTAGGAGAGGCTCTCCGTGAGGGACGGGTGGTCCGGAGCCGGAGCCTTGCGGTGGCGGAGGCAGGCGCCGTCGGCGATGAGGAAGAACGCGGCGAGGGCGCCGGCGACGGGCGCGATCTCCCAGGATCCGAGGACGGGCGCGCCGCCCATGAGCGGCGGCCCGACCTGCACGTAGAGCGAGAGCACCTGACCGGCGAGGACGCTCCCCGAGACGCGCGCCAGGATGCGCCGGCGACGACACGCGGTGCGCGCCAGGAGGGCCACGAACGGCACGCCCCACTGGAGCACGAGCGTCGCCTGGACGAGGAGCCACCACGCGCCCTCCTTCCGCGCCGCGTAGTGCACGGTCTCCTCGGGGATGTTCGTGTACCAGATGAGCATGTACTGGCAGTACCAGCAGAACGCCCACACGAGCGTGAGCGAGAACAGCAGCTTCCCCAGGTCGTGCAGATGCTCGTCGCGGAGCTCGAGTCCGAACGTCCCGAGCCGCTCGTGCCGCAGCAGCAGGAGGACCGCCGCGGCGAGCCCCGCCGCGCACATGCCGCTGAACTGCAGCAGCGGGAACATCGTGCTGAACCAGTGCGGCTCCAGCGACATGAGCCAGTCGACGGACGCGACGGTGAACGTCACGGCCACAAGCGCGATGAACCCCGCCGACCAGCGCAGCCGGCGGTGCGCGAGCGCGTCGTCCGGCCGGTCCGCCCAGGCGCGGGAGAGGCGGACGATCCGGCGCCCCGCGGCGATCCACACGGCGAACACGGCGACCAGTCGCACCGCGAAGCCCGTCGTGTCGAGCCAGACGGCCTTCTCCAGCAGCACCGGGTCATGCTCCACCGCGGCGGCGTGCGACCACTCGTAGAGGTTGTGCGTCCCCGCGAGCAGCAGGAGGCCCAGCGCGCCCGCGAGGGGCAGCGCCGACGCCATGGCCGCCGGGACACGCTCCAGCGGCAACGACCACCGCGCCCCGGCCATGCACAGGAACGCCAGGAACACGGGCCCCGAGAGCGCGAGGAACGTCACGAGCGAGAACCCGATGAGGAACCCGCCCCAGACGCGGGTCGGGGCGACGAAGAACCCCGTGAGCGTCACGAGGACGGAGACGGCGGAGACAGCCAGGAGGACGCGGCGCAGCGGGCTCGCCTCGAGTTCGGCGCGTCGGCTTCGAGCGGTCGTCATCGTCACGGGCCCTCCTGCTGGAGGCTGCGGACGTGGGCGACGACCTGCCAGCGCTCGTCCGGCGAGAGCTGCGCGGCGTAGGAGGCCATGTTGCCCTGCCCGCGAGTGAGGAGGTGGAACATCGTGCCGTCGGGCATGCCGCGTGCGCGGTCCGCGTGGAGCGAGGGCGGCGGCGGGAACCCGCGCAGCACGACCGGCCCCTCGCCGCGGCCGCGCGCGTCGTGACAGACGACGCAGAACACGCGGTAGAGCTCGGCGCCCGCGGCGAGCGCGTCCCGGTCGGCCGGGTCGACCGGGCTCGCCAGCTCGCGCCCGGCGCGCTCGGCCTCCTCCGGCCCGTCGCCGTAAGGGAAGGGGCGGGCCCCGCGCGGCACGACGCCCTCCTGCAGCGGCTGGAGCGTCTTGCCGTCCGCGAACCACGGGTTGGGGGTGAACGACTCGTACGCGCGGCTGTACGCCATCTCGGTGAAGACCTCGAGGTTGCGTCTCGCCGGGTCGGGCCGCGTCAACCCGCTCAGCGCCGCGAGCACGAGGCAGACGGCGAGGGTCCCGCCGACGAGCGCGAGGTGACGCGGGCGGAGTCGGGCGTCTTCACGGGTCATGACCGGTGCTCCGTCCAGGTGTCGACGGCGTCGTGCCGACGCCACAACGCGTCGACCTCCTCCTGCGACAGCGAGGCGTCCCGACGCTCGGCGACGAGCACGAAGCGGTCGTCCGTCGCGCCCGCGGTCTGCGTCACGTCGCGGCCGGGCCGGAGGCCGCTGCGCCACAGGAACGCGCCGGCGGTCGCGAGCCCCGCGAACAGCACGAGGACCTCGAACGCGACCGGCACGAAGGCCGGCAGCGAATCGAACGGCTTGCCGCCGACGTTGACGGGCCAGTCCGTCGCGGAGGACCAGTACTGGAAGGCGAGCGCCACTGCGAGCCCGGAGGCGCCGGCCGCCAGCGTCACGAACGGCAGCCGCGAGCGGCGCCGGCCCAGCGCGGCGTCCAGCCCGTGGACCGGGTGGGGCGTGAGCGCGTCGACCACGCGGAGCCCGCGGCGCCGGGCCTCGCGGGCCGCGGACAGGAGGGCGTCGGGCCCCCCGAACACGGCCACCTGGCGGAGCCCCGGCGCGCCGCCGGGCGCCGGCTCGACGGAGGTCGGTCGGTGCCCGGCCGGACCGGACGACGCGTGCGCGGCGCCGTGACCCGACTGCTGCTCGGCGACGACGTGCTTCACCTCCGAGATCGCGATCATCGGCAGGAAGCGGCAGAACAACAGGAAGCAGGTGAAGAAGAGGCCGAAGCTCCCGAGCAGAGTGCCCAGCTCGACGAGCGTCGGCGCGTAGCTGCTCCAGGACGACGGGAGGAAGTCGCGGCTCAGCGACGTGACGATGATCACGAAGCGCTCGAACCACATCCCGACGTTCACGAGCAGGGAGATCGCGAGGACCGCGCCGACGGACTCGCGCACGCGGCGCGACCAGAGCAGCTGCGGGACGAGGACGTTGCAGCCCACCATGATCGCGTAGGTCCAGCCCATGGGGCCGAGCACCCGGTTGGCGAAGGCGAACTGCTCGTACGGGCTGCCCGAGTACCAGGCGATGAACAGCTCGATCGCGTACGCCATGGCCACGATGCTGCTCGTGAACACGAGCACCTTGCACATGGCCGAGACGTGCCGCTGCGTGATGTAGCCCTCGAGCCGCATGACGCGCCGCGCCACGAGCATCAGGGTGAGCACCATCGCGAAGCCGCTGAACACGGCGCCGATGACGAAGTACGGCGGGAACACCGTGGTGTGCCAGCCGGGGACGACCGCCGTGGCGAAGTCCGTGCTGACCACGCTGTGCACGCTGACGACGAGCGGCGTCGCGAGCGCGGCGAGCAGCAGACAGCACATCTCCCACCGCGCCCAGGTGCGCGCCGAGCCGTTCCAGCCCAGCGAGAACCAGCCGAGGACCCGCTTGCGGAGGCCGCGCGCCCGGTCGCGGACCGTCGCGAGGTCGGGCAGCAGGCCGATGTACCAGAAGACCGCGGAGATCGTGAAGTACGTGCCGATCGCGAAGACGTCCCACAGCAGCGGGCTGCGGAAGTTCACCCACAGCGGGCCGCGCGTGTTCGGGTACGGGAAGACCCAGTACGCGAGCCACGGACGACCCATGTGGATGAGCGGGAAGATGCCCGCGCACATGACGGCGAAGAGCGTCATCGCCTCCGCCGAGCGGTTGATGGACGTGCGCCACCGCTGGCGCAGGAGCAGGAGCACCGCGGAGATGAGCGTGCCCGCGTGGCCGATGCCGACCCAGAACACGAAGTTCGTGATGTCGAACGCCCAGCCGATCGTCCGGTCGAGGCCCCAGGTCCCGATGCCGACGGCGAGCTGGTAGCCGACGCACGCCACCCCCACGGCGAGCGCCGCGACGGCCGCCGTGAACGAGAACCACCACAGGGAGGTGGGCCGCCGCTCGAGCGGCGAGCAGACGTCGCGCGTCACCTCCGCCGGCGACGTCGCCGCCGTGATGAGCGGCGCCTCCTCGGCGGGTCGTGCGTCGTCGCGCGGCCCGGCGTCGCGGGGCGCCCCGGCGGCGTGCTGCAGACGGACGTCGTGGGTCGTCATCCGTGCGCTCCCTCCCGGTTCCGGACGTCCGCTAGGTAGCGCACGCCCGGCTGCACGTTGAGCTCGGCGAGCAGCTCGTAGGACCGTCCGGCCGCGGCCCGGCGCGACACCTCGCTCTCCGGGTCCGCCAGGTCGCCGAACACGATCGCCTGCGTGGGGCAGCTCTGCTGGCACGCCGTGCGGACGTCGCCGTCCGCCAGCGGCTCCCCGCGCCGCCGCGCCTCCGCCTTGCCGCGCTGGATGCGCTGCACGCACAGCGAGCACTTCTCCATGACGCCGCGGCTCCGGATGGTCACCTCGGGGTTGAGGACCATGTTCTGCAGCCGGTCCTCCGCCCCGTACTCGAACCAGTTGAAGCGGCGCGTCTTGTACGGGCAGTTGTTCGCGCAGTAGCGCGTGCCGACGCAGCGGTTGTAGACCTGCGTGTTGAGCCCCTCGCTGCTGTGCATCGTGGCGAGCACCGGACACACGGTCTCGCAGGGCGCGTGCCCGCAGTGCTGGCACATGACGGGCTGGTGGACGACGTCCACGTCGCCGTCGCCGACGTCCGCGTAGTAGCGGTCGATGCGCAGCCAGCTCATCTCGCGGTGGCGGCGCACCTCGTCGCGTCCCACCACCGGCACGTTGTTCTCCGCCTGGCAGCCGACGACGCACGCGGAGCAGCCCGTGCAGGCGGCGAGGTCGACGGCCAGTCCCCAACGGCGCGGCGCGGGGTGGTCCTCCGACCACAGGTCGACCGCGGCGTGACCGGCCACCGCGCCGTGCGCGGCGCCGCCGGCGGCGTGTCCGCCCGGCGCGGCGCCCGGCGCGGCGCGGTCGGCCGCCGCCGCGACGAACGGCAGGAGCCGGACGGCGTCGCGGACCTTCCCCCGCGGCGGGGCCAGGTGCTCCGGCACGGCGAGCTCGTGGTGGTCCTGCGTGCACGCGAGCTCTCGGCGCCCGCCCGTCGGGACGAGCGAGACGTCCCGCGCGTCGAGCGCCCACGCCCCGTCGACGAACGCGCGCCAGGCGCCGGCGTCCGCGCCGACGGTCTCCCCCGGCTCGACCGTGGGCCGGCCCTCGAGCCAGTCCGGCCCGACGTCGGTGAACCGATCGGTGCCGCGCACGCCGTGACCGAGGGCCACGGCGACGACGCCCGGCTGCTGCCCCGGCTGCACGAGCACGGGCAGCTCGAGCGGCGCCGGCGTCGACGCGTCGGCGGCGGACAGGCGGACCACGTCGCCGTCGGTCAGCCCGAGGCGCGCGGCGTCCGCGGGCGCGAGGGCCGCGTGGTTGCCCCAGGTCGTCTTGGTGACGGGGTCCGGGAGCTCCTGCAGCCACGGGTTGTGCGCGCCGCGGCCGTCGAGGAGGCCGACCGTGGGGTGCAGCACGAGGCGAAGCGCGCCGTCCGCCGGTGCCGTCGACGGCGCGCGCGCGATGCGGAGCAGCGCGGCCCGCGCGGGCTCCTCGGCGAAGGCATGGGTCGACGACGCGGGCGGCAGCTCCGTGAAGCCGCGCTCGAGCACGCCGTCGAACCACACCTCGAAGGGCTCCCCCGCCGCGGGGCGCCGCGCGTCGAAGGCCTCGCGCCAGTGGTCGCGCAGCAGCTCGCGGTCCGTGCGCCGGTCCCCGCTCCAGCGGGCGAGGCACTCGCGGAGCGTGCGCGCCTCGCGCAGCGGCGGGAGCGTCGGCTGCGAGGTGCAGAGCACGCCCACGAACGGCTCTCCGTCGTCCCAGCACTCGAGCTCGTGGGGTTCGGGCATGAGGACGTGCGCGTCGTCGGACGACTCGTCGGTTCGCGGCGCGAGCCGCACGTGCGTCCCGGCCGCGGCCAGGGCCTCGCGGAAGCCGGGCAGGTCGTAGGCGGGGTCGCAGCCCGCCGTCACGAGGAGGTCGACCTCCCCGGCGACGAGCTCCTGGCGCAGGCGCTCGACGGCGGCGTCGTCGCCGAGCCGCTGCTGCGAGGGCGCGTCGAGCCGCCACGTCCGCCCGTGGTTGTCGAGCGCCGCGTTGATCCAGGCCGCGACGAGCTGTGCGTCGCGGTCGTTGGCGCCGCACACCACGAGCGTGTCGCGTCCGTGCGCGGCGAGCTCGTCCGCCAGCCGCTCGAGCGCCTCGGCGAGCGCCGGGCGCAGCGCCGCGGGTGCGTCCGTCACCTCGGCGGGGAGCATCCGGCCGGTGCGCGCGGCAAGCTCCACCGCGAGCCGCGCGAGCGCGGGGCGCAGCTCCCAGGGCGCGGTCCGCACGCGGCGGTCGGCGCGGCTGCCGCTCAGGGAGAGCCGCGCCTCGAACTGCCAGTGGCGGCTCATGCGCGCGTCGGGACCGTCGGGCCGACGACCCGCCGCGTACTGCGCCGACAGCCCCGCGGTCGACACGTCCGTGCCCAGCGGGTCGGCGTCGAAGACGGCCAGCACGCGCGCGGCCTCCAGGTCGACGCGCGGCAGCGCCCGCACGCCGCGGGTCGCCTCCTGGGCGTCGAGCAGCGCCGAGCTCGAGAGCGCGTCGTACATCACGTGCCGGCCGTCCTCGAAGCCGCCCAGGAACCGCTCGATCCACGCGCGTGTGCTCGGCCCCGTGAGGGTGCCGGTGAGCACGCGCACGGGGCCGCCCGTGGCGGCGATCTCCGCGCAGCGCGCGCGCACGTAGCCGTCCACGGCGTCCGGGTCGGCCGGCTCGCCCGCGAGCCGCGCCTCGACCAGCCGCCGGTCGTCGTACACGCCGAGCACCGACGCCTGCGCCGACGCCGTGAGCCCGCCGCGGTTCACCGGGTGCTCCGGGTTGCCCTCCAGCTTGACCGGCCGACCGTCGAGGCAACGCACGAGCACGCCCGAGCCCGAGCCGTCGGCCCAGGTGGTCGACGCGATCCAGGTGGGCACGCCGGGCACCTCGCCCTCGCGCGGGGTCAGGTGCGCGAGCGCCGTCTGCGCGGGCCCGCGCGAGCAGGCCGTGACCCCTGCCGCGCCGAGCCCGAAGCCGGCGAGCCGCAGGAACGCGCGCCGGTCCACGCCGCGCGCCGGGTCGACGGGGTGGGGGAATTCGGGTGTGGTCATGGTCGGCGGCTCAGTAGTGGCAGGCGACGCAGTCGGTGGTCACGTGGTGCGGTGGGTCGAGACGCGCGCCGCCCGGGGGGGCGAGCGCCGCGGGGTCGCGGGGCGACCGCCGGTGGCAGTCGACGCACCAGCCCATGCCGAGGTCCGTCTCCTGGCGGACGCGCTCCATGGACTGCACGGGGCCGTGGCACGACTGGCACGCGACGCCGCGGGCCACGTGCACCGAGTGGTCGAAGGCGACGAAGTCGGGCAGCGCGTGCACGCGCACCCACGGGATCGACCGCGGCTCCGCGCCCGTCGGCTGCCCGTCCGCGTCGAGCGCGAGGGCGTCGTACAGCGCCTGGATGGGCGCGGACACGACGCGCTCCGGCTCGCGGTCCTCCGCCTCGGCGATCCCGCGCTCCGCGAGCAGGGCGTCCAGGCTCGACGTCACCTGCGCGTGGCAGTTCATGCAGAGGCCCGTCGGCGGGATGCCCGCGTGGCGGCTGGTGCGCGCTCCGAAGTGGCAGTAGAGGCAGTCGATGGACAGCTCGCCGGCGTGCAGCCGGTGGCTGTAGGGGATCGGTTGCTCCGGCGCGTAGCCGGTGTGCACGTTGAGCGGGCGTCGGTCGGCGGTCCCGGCGACGAGCGCGAGACCGGCGACGGCCGCGACGACCAGGAACACACGGACGGGGAGCGGGCCGGGCGTCAGCATGGGATCTCCGCGTCCTTCCGCGCGTAGAACCACCAGTTCACGACGAGGCAGCTCGCGTAGTACCCGGCGAAGCCGTAGAGCGCGTACTCGGGGGTGCCCGCCTGGATCTGCGTCGCGAAGATCTTGGGGATGAGGTAAGCGCCGTAGGCGGCGATCGCGGAGGTCCAGCCGAGCACGGGCCCCGCCTGCTCCTTCTCGAAGATGATCGGGATCATCCGAAAGGTGGAGCCGTTGCCGATTCCGGTCGTGGCGAAGAGCAGGATGAACAGCAGCAGGAACGGCAGGAAGTACTGCTCGGGCTGCGGCGACGAGCTGGCCTGCGCCACGAACCACCCGGCGCCGATCGTCGCGCCGATCATGAGGACCGTGTCCCACTGCGTGACGCGCGCGCCGCCGAGCCTGTCGGAGAGCCAGCCGCCGAGCGGCCGGATGAGCGCGCCGACGCCCGCGCCGATCCAGATGAAGTTGCTGGAGACCGGCGCGTTCGGGTTGAGGACGCCCTCGGCCAGCGGAAGACCGTCCGCCGAGACCCGGATGACGCCGAACACGTCGTCGATGAGCTTCGGGAAGGCGTTGGCGTACCCGATGAAGCTGCCGAACGTCATCGTGTACAGCCAGGTCATGACCCAGTTGTGCTTGTTGCGGAAGATCGCGAACTGCGTGTCGAGCCCGGCGCGCGTCTCACGCGGCGTGAAGCGCCGCATGGCGAAGAGCGTCACGAGCACGGCGACGACGACGACGAGGAAGGTCTTGGCCAGGACGGGAAAGTCCCCCCACGGCGTCACGAGGAGCCACACCGCGAGGCCGCCCCCGAGGAACCCCGTGAGCGTCAGCCACAGGTACCGCCCCACGCCCGCTGCCGTGCTCCCGGGGTCGTGCTGCGGCATGGTGTCCATGAGCAGGTACGCGAGGACCGCGCAGAACCCGAGCACGGGCACCCACACGAGCCCGGCGTTCTGGATCCACAACGGCGTCCCGGCGACGTCGTAGGGCTCGCCGCCCAGCCCCCCGAACGCGCCGAAGGTGATGACCCACGGGAGCAGGAACTGCATGACGGACACGCCGGCGTTCCCGAGCCCCGCGTTGAGCCCGAGGGCGAGGCCCTGCACCTTCTTCGGGAAGAAGAAGCTGATGTTCGACATGCTCGAGGCGAAGGCGCCGCCACCCACGCCGGAGAGCGCCGCGAGCACGACGAAGGTGAGGAAGCTCGTCTCCGGGTCCCGCAACGCGATGCCCGCTCCGAGCGCCGGCAGCACGAGGAGCAACGTCGTCATGAACTTGACGTTCCGCCCGCCGCACAGGGCGATCATGAACGAGTTGGGGATGCGCAGCGTGGCCCCCATGAGCCCCGCCACCGCGGGCAGCGTGAAGAGCAACGCCCGGTACGCGTCGCCGTCCGCCGCCTCACCGCCGTTCCAGTCGGTGAACGGGAACAGCGAGCCGTCCGCGAAGTGCGCGCGCTGGATGAACTTCGCGACCATCCCCCAGTAGAGCCACACCGCGAACCCGCAGAGCAGGTTCGGGATGGAGACCCACAGGTTGCGGTTGGCGACCTTGCGCCCCGTCCGCTCCCAGAACCCCTCGTCCTCGACGTCCCACTCGCGCAGGACGCGCCGGGGGCGCCGCTCGGCC
>JAUIEF010000130.1 GCA_030428785.1 bacterium | reverse complement strand
TGCCGATCACCCAGAGGTTCATGAGAATCCCCGCCGTGAAACAGGCAAAGGCGAAGTAGACTGCAAAGTGGATCATTCTAAAATCTCCATCAGCCGGCGCTGGTATCGGTCGGTGATCTCGTCGCGCACCGCGTCCGGGTCGGGCGCGTGCAGGCAATGCACCAGCAGGTTGTGACCCTCGGCGGACAGGTCACAGGACACCGTGCCGGGGGTCAGGGTAATGGTTCCGGCCAGAACCGTGATCGCCTCGGGGGTGCGCAGTTCCAGCGGCACGCAGATCAGCGCCGGGCGCAGGTCGCGGTTGCGCCAGAACAGCACCTGCTGCGCCACGACGATGTTCGCAACAACGATGTCGTAAAGCACGATCAGCATGTATTCGGCGATGCGCAGCGGGCGGCGCAGGGTCGGCCGGTCCGGCCAGTACGGCCCGGTGAAGAACGGGATCAATATTCCCAGCAGCAGACCGAACAGGATCGAGTTCGGCGACAGCCGGTTGACCAGAAGCTGCCAGATCACGGCCAGCAGCAACGTATAGTACGGGTGCGGGAACAGGCGTTTGAGCAGGCGCATGGTCACGGTTCCTTCAGCACGGCCCGGATGTAACCCGCCGGGTCATAGAGCTGTTCGACCGTGGCGGATGCGTATCGCGCCATCGGTCCGGCCAGCACCGTCAACAGCACCAGCGCCCCCAGCACAGCAAAGACCGCCACGAAGGGCAAGGCCGGTGCCGGCGGGTCCGGCTCGGGCGCTTCGTCGTTCTCGGGCGGAACCGCGGGCACCAGCGCCAGCGTCGCGTCGTGCGATTTCCAGAACAGCACGGACCCGACGCGGCCCAGCCCGATGATCGCGACCAGCGACGACACCAGGATCACGGCCCAGATCAGCGCCGCGTCCGGATCGCCGCGCGACGCGTCCAGCACCAGCAGCTTGCCGACGAATCCCGACAGCGGCGGCATCCCGGCCGAGGCGATCGCCCCGGCGAAGAACAGCGCCGAGACCAACCCGCCCTGCGGCATCGGCGCGGTCGGCTCGAGCCCGTCGCCACGGCGTTCGATCACCAGGTCGGCGACCAGGAACATCAGCGCCGTGGCAAAAGTGGAATGCACGATATAGTAGAGCGCGGCCGACGTGGCCTGCGGCGTGAACAGCGAGATCGCCGTCAGCAGCGTGCCCATCGACCCGATCGCGGCAAAGGCGGTCATCCGGCTGACCTGCCGCGCACCGAGGATGCCGACCATCCCCACCGCCACCGTGGCCAGCGCCGCCGGCAACAGCCAGTCGCCGACCAGCCCGGCGGTGATCGCCAGGTCTGGCGGGAACACCAGCGTATAGAATCGCAGGATCGCGTAGGCGCCCACCTTGGTCATGATCGCGAACAACGCCGCCACCGGCGCCGGCGCGTTGGCATAGCTGGACGGCAGCCAGAAATGCAGCGGCAGCAGCGCCGCCTTGATCGCGAAGACCAGCAGCAACAGCACCGCGCCGACGCGGATCAACGCGGTGTCTTCGGCCGGCAGCTGCCCCACCTTCAGCGCCAGGTCGGCCATGTTCAACGTTCCGGTCACCGCGTATATCGTTCCCAGCGCGAACAGGAACAATGTCGATCCAAGCAGGTTGTAGACCACGTATTGCACACCGGCGCGCAGCCGGACGGTGCCGCGGTCCGCGACGTCGGCCCGCAGCAGCACGCGCCCGCCGTCGACGGCCATCTCCATGGCGTTCGCCACGAGGTTCGAGAGCACCTCCTCGAGCCGCCGCGGGTCCGCCGGGAAGGCCGGCATGTCGCGCGGCACGTCGATGTCCAGCGCGACGCCGGCGCGCGTGAGCATCGGCCGGAGGAACTGTCCCACGTCCTCGAAGAGCGCGCGCGCCTCGACGTGCACGGGGCGCAGCTCCAGCGGACGCGCGAACGCGAGGCTCTGACGCATCTGCGTCTCGAGCTTCTGCATCCGCGCGACGAGCTCCCCGAGAACCTGTTCCTGGTCTTCGCCGAGCTGGTCCGCCACCGCGCGCAACGCCATGTTGACCGCGGTGATGGGGTTCTTGATCTCGTGCACGAGCTCGGCCGTGGACTCGCCGAGGCTCGCGAGCGCGCGCAGCATGGACGTCTCGCGACGCCGCGCGCGCTTCTTCTCCGTGACGTCCCGGAAGGCGCCGACGAAGATCGGCCCCGTCATCCCCGCCGGGTCCACGCGGCTCACCGACAGCTCGACGTCGCGGCGCTCCCCGTTCCGGTGGAGCACCTGGAACTCGCGCGTCCGGCCGAGGATGTTCGTCTCGCCGGTCCTGCGGTAGTGCGCGAGGTAGCCGTCGTGCTCGGAGTGGTAGGGCTCCGGCATGAGGAGCTTGATGTTGCGCCCGACGAGGTCGTCCGCCGTGTATCCGAACGCCTGCTCGACGGCGCGGTTCGCGTGCAGGATCCGCCCCGTGAGGTCGATCGTGAGCACCGGGTCGAGCATGCCGTCGATGAGCGAGCGGTGGAGCAGCTCGCTCTGCTCGACGGTGGGCGGCCCGTGCGCGGAGGGTGCGCCGGGTCCGGCTTCGGGCGGTTCCGGGGGGCTCTCGGGCATGGCGCGGCCAGTGTAGGACCTGGGGGGCGAAGACGCGCTACGCCGGAGTCCGTAGTCGGGGGTGGGAGCTCATCGGCGTGGTACAAGGAGTGCCCCCTCCCGACCGCGCCCCCGGAGCCGGCCCCCCACGGTGACAGCCCACCGCGTCCACGCTCCCGGCGCGTCGCCGAAGCTCACGGAGACGGACCTCTTCCGTCTCCGCTTCCTCGGCGCGGCGCGCGAGGTCACGGGATCCCGGTACCTGCTCGAGACGCACCACTCGACGGTGCTCCTCGAGTGCGGGCTCGGCCAGGCGGGCGGGCGGGCGCGGCAGTCGGTGCCCGGGCGCTGGGGACTGCCGCCCGAGCAGATCGACGCGGTCGTGCTGACCCACGCGCACATCGACCACACGGGCATGCTCCCGCGGCTCGTCGCCGACGGCTATCGCGGGCCGGTCTACGCGACGCCCGGCACGGAGGACCTGCTCGGCGTGCTCCTGCCGGACGCCGCGTGGATCCAGGAGCACGAGGCGCAGCGCACGAACCGGCGACTCCAGCGCCAGGGCCGTCCGCTCGTCGAGCCGCTCTACACCCTGGAGGACGCGCGCCGCGCCCTCGGCCGCGTGCGGAGCCACCCCGTCGACGAGCGCGTGCGCGTGACCGGCGACGTCACCGTGCGCTTCCGGCACACGGGACACATCCTCGGCGCGGCGTCGATCGAGGTGTGGGTGCGCGACGAGGTCCACCACCGGCGCTTCGTGCTCTCGGGCGACATCGGCCGCACCGACGCCGCGCTGCTGCGTCCGCCGGACCCGCTCCCCACCGCCGACTTCGTCGTCATGGAGTCGACGTACGGCGACCGCGAGCACCGCAGCATGGAGGACACGCTGCGCGAGTTCCGCGGGATCCTCGACGACGCGGACGCGCGCGGGGAGAACGTGCTCATCCCCGTGTTCGCCGTCGGGCGCGCGCAGGAGATCCTCTATCACCTGCGGCGCTTCGAGCAGGAGGGCAGCATCCGGCCGCGGCCCGTCTTCCTCGACAGCCCCATGGCGATCGACGCGACGGAGCTGCACCAGCGCAACCGCGCGTGCTTCTCGGACGAGCTGCGCGAGCTCATCGGGTCCGGCGAGGACCCGTTCCGCCCGCAACAGCTCGAGCTCACGCGCACCGCCGAGGAGAGCATGGCCATCAACGACCGACGCGGCGTCGTCGTGCTCGCCGGCAGCGGCATGTGCCAGGGCGGGCGCATCATGCACCACCTCAAGCACCACCTGTGGCGGCCCGGCACGCACGTCGTCATCGTCGGGTTCCAGGCGCGCGGCACGACGGGGCGCGCGCTCGTCGACGGCGCGAAGATGGTGAAGATCCGCGGGCAGCGCATCGCCGTGAAGGCGGAGATCCACACGCTGGGCGGGTTCTCGGCGCACGCCGACCGGAGCGGTCTGCTCGACTGGCTCGACGGGTTCCACGACGCGCCGCCCGTCGTGCTCGTGCACGGCGAGCCCGACGCGCAGGACGCCCTCGCGGAGGCGATCGTCGCGCGCGGGCCGCGCTCCGTGTCGATCCCCGAGCGCGGCGACGTGCTCGTCGTGCCGCGGTCGGGCGACGCGTTCCGCCACGCCTCCGCGCGCTCCTGAGGTGGACGACGCGCGGGCCCGGGCGGCGGCGCTCGTCGAGGCGGTCGTGCCGGTGCTCGCCGTGCAGGCGTGGGTGTGGGCGGCCGGTCACCCGCGGGCGCGCGCGGGCGACGCGCTCCTCGCGGTCGGGCTCGTGGGCTGGCTGCTGCTGTGCCGGCGTCGCGCTCGCGCGCGGGAGGACCCCGCCGTCCGAAGCGGGACCGCCGGGTGGCACGCTCCGGACGTCGCGCCGGCGCACGAAGCGCCCACCGCCCGCGGGTCCGGCCGGTTCCGGCGCGCCGCCGGGGCGCTCGCGCTCCCCGTGACGGGCCTGGTCGTCCTCCTGCTCGCGGGGGGCGCCGTGTCCGGCGCCCTCGTCTGGCGGCCCTCCGACCTCGCCCGCGCGCTGCTCCTCTACCCGCTCTCGGGCGCGCTCCAGCAGGGGCTCGTCTTCGGCTTCCTCGAGCCGCGGGTCCGTCGCGCCCTGGGAGAGCGTGCGACGCCGGCCGCGCTCGCCGTGCTCTTCGGGCTGGCCCACCTGCCGAACCCGGTGCTCACGGCGGGCGGCGCCCTCATGGTCCTCGTCTTCGCGCGGGTCTGGCGACGCACGCCGTCCCTCCCGGCGCTCGCGCTCGCCCACGGACTGCTCGGCGCGGTGGCGGACAAGGCGCTCACCGTGTCCATGCGCATCGGGGCCGGGTACTGAATCGCGGCCCGCGCGATCCTATGGTGGTGCGCGGGGCGGCGCGCCGGTCGGCGACGTCCCGCGGGGTCGCGTCGCGCGTCGTGCTCGTCGCGCCCCCGCCCGCCGCGTCCCCGTCGTCGGAGCCCGCCATGCCCAGCCGGACGGCCCCCACCTCCTCGGTCGAGACCCCCGCCATGAAGGCCCTGCTCGAGTTCGTCTTCGCCTACCGGAACTACCTGGCCGCGCTGCCGCTGGTCTACGTGTTCCTCACGACCACGGGCGAGGTGCAGGACCCGGGCCTCACCTGGAGCCTCGCGCTCGCGATGGTCTTCCTCGGCGCGAACATCCGCGCGTGGGCCAACCGGCACTGCAACTACCGCAGCCGCGAGAAGAACATCCTCGCGCGGACGGGGCCGTACGCGATGTCCCGCAACCCGCTCTACGTCGGGACGATCTGCATCATCCTCGGCGTGAACATCGCGTCCGGCATCCTGTGGATGCTGCCCGTCACGCTCATCTGGGTCTTCGCGATCTTCAACGTCGTCGTCGCGCGCGAGGAGCGCAAGATGCTCAAGAACTACGGCGACGACTACCAGGCGTTCCTCGACAGCACGCCGCGCTGGTTCCCCGGCCCGCCGTCCGGCGAGCACGTCTCGGGCTTCCTGCGCGACCTCTCGGCGCCGCTCGCCGTGCTCGCGCTGTTCCTCGTCAAGGAGTACCGCCTGCTCGACCTGTGGAGCTGACGGCGCGCCGGGCGCACGCGGCGTGATCACCGTGCGACGCGATCGCGCATCGCGCGCGACGACATGGTGGGGGCGCTGGGACTCGAACCCAGGACTCACGGCTTAAAAGGCCGTTACTCTACCAACTGAGTTACACCCCCTCCGGTCGGTCGGCGGAGGGTCGGACGGTGTCGGGGGAGCGTGTCGTCCGCGTGCGCGGAGCGCGCGGGACGTCGTGCGCGAGCGCGCGCGACTCAGCCCTCCTGGATCTCCTTCGTGCGGGCCGCGGCCAGCGTGTCGATGGAGCCCTCCATGTCCTTGAGGAGCTTCTGGATGTCCTCCTTGAGGTCGTGCTCCTGGTCCTCGGAGAGCTCGCTCGACTTGCGCGCGGTCTCGGCGACCTTGTTCTGGTCGCGGCGGATGTTGCGCATCGTGACGCGCGCCTGCTCGGCGAGCTCCTTGACGCGCCCCGCCATCTTGTCGCGCTGCTCCTGGCTCATCATGGGCACCGGCAGGCGCACGACCTTGCCGTCGGTCTCGGGCGTGATGCCGATGTCGCTCTTGAGGATGCCCTTCTCGATGGCCGTGCACATGGACGGGTCGAAGGGCTTCACGAGCAGCATGCGCGGCTCGGGCACGCTGATCGACGCGAGCTGGTTGAGCGGCATGGGGCTGCCGTAGGCGTCCACCCGGATGTTCTCGACCAGCGCCGGGGTCACCCGCCCGGTGCGCAGTCCCTTGAGGCTCTCCTCGAAGAACTCCAGGCCCTTCTGCATCTTGTCCCGGCTGTCGGCCAGGATCTGCTCGCTCGTCATGGTCCGGTCTCCTGTGTGCTGTCGGGGCCGCCGCGGCGGCCGGTGCGGGCACGCATCCGGGGAGGATAACGCGCGGCCGGGTCCCGCGTCACCGTCCGGCTCGGCGCGGGTCGAGGCGCCGACGCCGCGCGGGTCAGGCCGAGGTGACGAGCGTCCCGATGGGGTCGCCGTCGACGACGCGCTTGAGGTTGCCCGGCGTGAGGACGTCGAAGACCTTGATGGGCAGACCGTTGTCCATGCACATCGTGATGGCCGTGAGGTCCATGACGCGCAGGTCCTCGTCGATGACCCGCCGGTACGTGAGCTGCTCGTAGCGCTTCGCGTCCGGGTTCTTGTGCGGGTCGCTGTCGTACACGCCGTCGACCTTGGTCGCCTTGAGCATGATGTCGCAGCCCAGCTCCGACGCCCGCAGCGCGGCGGTCGTGTCGGTCGTGAAGAAGGGGTTGCCCGTGCCGCCGGCCAGCACGATGACGCGGCCCTTCTCCTGGTGGCGCAGCGCGCGCCGCCGGATGAACGGCTCGCAGATCTGGTGCGCCGACACCGCCGAGAGCAGGCGCGCCTCCTGGCCGTTGCGCTCGAGGCCGTCCATGAGCGCGAGGCCGTTGATCATCGTGGCGAGCATGCCCATCTGGTCGGCCGTCGCCCGGACGGAGACCGTGCCGAGCACCTCGGCGCCGCGCAGGATGTTCCCGCCGCCCACGACGACCGCCAGCCGGCACCCGCTCTCCGCGACCTCGCGGATCTGCTTCGAGATCGTGTCGATGGCGTCCGCCGCCAGCGCGGCGTCGGCGCTCCCGCCGAGCGCCTCGCCGCTCAGCTTGAGGAGGACGGAGCGATACTGCACGCGGCCGCTACGCCCCGATCTCGAAGCGCGCGAAGCGGTGGATCTGGATGTTCTCGCCCAGCTTGCCCACCGTCTCGGCCCGGAACTGCTCGACCGTCTTCTTGTCGTCCTTGACGTACGGCTGCTCGAGCAGGCACTGCTCGGCGTAGAACTTGTTCATCCGCCCGTCGAGCATCTTCTCCTGGATCTCGGCCGGCTTGCTCGTGTCGATCTGGGCCGCGAGGATCTCGCGCTCCTTCTCGACGAGCTGGGCCGGGACCTCCTCGCGCCGCACGCAGATCGGCTTCATGGACGCGATGTGGAGGGAGACCTCCTTGCAGAAGGACTTGAAGTCGTCCGTGGCCGCGACGAAGTCGGTCTCGCAGTTCACCTCGAGCAGCACGCCCACCTTGCCGTTGTGGTGGATGTAGGAGCTCACGAGGCCCTCGCTCGCCTCGCGGTCGGCCTTCTTCGCGGCCTTCGCGATGCCCTTCTTGCGGAGCCACTCGACGGCCTTGTCGATGTCGCCGCCGCACTCCGTGAGCGCCTTCTTGCAGTCCATCATGGGTGCGCCGGACATGTTGCGCAGGTCGCGGACCTGGGCCGCGCTGATCGTCGTGGTCATCGTGCTCTCGTGTCGTGCGGTCGGGCGCGGGGGCCCGGGGGTGGGTGGATCGGTGAAGCGTGCGGACCGGCGCCCCGCGGGGAGGCGCCGGCGCGCGGGGCGTCAGCCCTCGGCCTTGGGCTCGGCGGCGTCGGCCGTGGCGGTCTCGGTGCCCGCGTCCTGCGTCGCGACGGACGGGGCGCTCTGCTCCTCGACGGGCGTCGAGGCGGCCGGCGCGGACGGCGACTCGGCGGCGGGCTTCTTCTCCGCGTCCGCCGACTGCGACATGTCCTTCGCGAGCTGCTCGTGGCTCTCCATGCTGCGCACCACGCCGCCCTCGTCACGCACGCCCAGCGCGTCCTCGGGCGCCTTGCCCGACTCCTTGAAGCGCTTCATGCCCTCGTCGACGGCGTCGGTGAGCCGCCCGAGGATGAGCGCGACGGAGCGCATCGAGTCGTCGTTCGCCGGGATGCAGATGTCGACGTCCTTCGGGTCGCAGTCCGTGTCGAGCACGGCGACCACCGGCACGCCCATGCGCTTGGCCTCGGCCACCGCGATGTGCTCGCGCTTGGGATCGACGACCAGGAGCGCGCCCGGGATGCGGTTGAGCGTCCGCAGGCCGTCCATGTTCTTCTTGATGCGCTTGAGCTGCCGCATGAGCTGCGACTGCTGCTTCTTCTTGAGCGCGGCCATCTCGCCCGTCTCCTCCATGTGCTCGAGCTCCTCGAGCCGGGAGAGACGCGACCGGACGGTCTTGAAGTTCGTGAGGGTGCCGCCGAGCCAGCGCTCGGTCACCCAGGGCATCTCGACGCGGGCGACCTCCTGCAGGAGGATGCCCTTCATCTGGCGCTTCGTGCCGACGTACACGATCTGACGGCCGGTGGCCGCCACCTCGCGCAGGAAGTGGACCGCCTTGACGATCCCGCGGACGGTGTGCACCAGGTTGATGATGTGGATCTTGTTGCGCTTCCCGTGGATGTACCGCTTCATCGCGGGGTTCCACGCATGCGTCCACGAGCCGAAGTGTGCTCCGGCCTCGAGGAGTTCCTCGATCGTGGTGTTCGCTACCAAGTTCTCTCTCCATCTCCGACCCTCTCGGCGGGGGGTGCGGAGGGCGCCTCGCGGCGCGTTGACGGGCTGACGGTCGGGTGGTCGACGGGCGACGACGGGTCGCCCGAGACGGCAAGTCCCGACCTCGGGACAAAGTGGCCGGGCAGACTACCAAAGGCACCGAGGCCGGTAAACCGCGCCGAGGGGGCCGAACGGGGCGCGATCGGGTCCCGGCGGCGGTCGTCGGCGATGCGGTCGGGGGCGTCCGGCCCCGCGCGACGGGCCCGCCGACCGGGGCGCCGCGTTTGGCGGCGTCGGCCCGTCGGGCTAGCCTCCCCCATGGCACCCTGATCGTCAGCATGGACGCATTCCACCTCCTCCTCGCGCTCCACGCGCCCCTCCCCGGACGGGATCTCGCGGCCGAGCTGCGCGCCGAGGGGCTCGACCCGGAGATCAGCCGGAACCTCGCGGACACCTGGGCGGCCGTGCGCGACCGGCCGCCGCGGGCCGTCCTCCTCTCCCCCGTGCACGAGGACGGCGACTCGGCGGAGCTCCTGAGCCTGCTGCGGCCCGCCGACGGGTCGCGCGTCCCCCCCACCCTGCTCGTCCTCACGGACCGGCCGGAGTTCCTCGACGTGCGCGCCGCCGACATCGACGGGTTCGTGGCCCCGGACGAGCCCGCGCCGCGCCTGGCCCGCCGGATCCGCCACGCCGTCGCGCGCCACGAGGCGCGGCAGGCCCTCGCCGAGGAGCGCGAGTCGCTCCTGCGCGCGTCCTCCACGGACTTCAAGACCGGCCTCGCGAACGACCGGCGCTTCGCGGAGGCCTGCCGCATCGAGCACGCCCGCGCGATCCGCGAGAACCACTGGCTCGGCGTGGTCATGATCGACCTCGACGAGTTCAAGTCGATCAACGACGACCACGACCACCTCTTCGGCGACCACGTGCTCAAGGAGCTCGCCGACACGCTGCGCGCCGGGCTGCGCCCCTTCGACACGCCGGCGCGCAAGGGCGGCGACGAGTTCGCGGTGCTGCTCCCGTCCGCCGACCTCGACGCGAGCCGCGCCATCGCCGAGCGCCTGCGCGCCGCGTTCGCGGAGCGCGAGCTGCGCCACGGCGGGCACCGCCGACGCGCGACGATCACGCTCGGCGTCGCGGCCTGGCACCCCGAGGGCGAGACGGAGTTCGAGGACGTGCTGCTCGCCGCGGACCAGGCGCTGCTCGCGGCGAAGGAGGCCGGGCGCAACCGGGTCTTCGCGTCGGAGCGCGGCGGCGAGCCCGCGGCCGCGCCGCCGAAGGCCGCCGACGAGCCGACACCCGGTGCGCGCAAGGCGTCGCGCGGCGGCGCGCGCAAGAAGAAGGCGCGCAAGGCGACGACCCGCAAGAAGACCGGCGGGAGCTGACCCGGCGGCGGCGGCCGCCGCGTCGCGGCCTCCGCGACGGCGACGGAGACGCGTCGGAGGTCGCGGCGCCGCGCCCCCGGCGTCCGCGCGTCGGCCGACCCGCGCGCGCCCTCAGCCCGCGCTGCGCTCGACGGCCACGCGCAGCTCGGAGCCCTCGACGTCGAAGGCGGTCGCGCCGCTCAGCGCGTCCCCCTCGGCGACCTCGAGCCGCGTCCCGAGCACCTCGCCGAGGATGAACGCCTCGTGCCGGCGCGCCGCGGCGAGCAGGTCGTCCGAGCCGGCGAGCCGCACGACGACGCGGTCCGACACGTCGAGGCCCGCCGACTTGCGCGTGTTCTGCACGCGGTTGACGATCTCGCGCGCGCGGCCCTCCGCGAGGAGGTCGTCGTCGAGCTGCGTGTCGAGCGCGAGCACGAGGCGGCCGTCGCCGGCCACCGCGTAGCCCTCGCGGCCCGTCTCGACGAGCTCGACATCGTCGCGACCGAGCTCCACGGTCTCGCCGTCCAGGTCGACGGTGAGCACGCCGCTCGCCTCGAACGCGAGGAGCGCGTCCTCGCCGAGAGCCTTCACGGCGCCGGCGAGCTGCTTCATGCGCGGACCGAAGCGCGGGCCCAGCGCCTTGAAGTTCGGCTTGGCGGAGAGGTCGCGGAAGTCCGCGACGTCGACGACCTCGACCTCCTTGACGTTGAGCTCCTCGGCGACGAGGCGCGCGAGGTCCGGGCGGCGCAGGCGCGCGGCGTCGGTCGGGTCGGCGGCCTTGACCAGCGCGCGGCGCAGCGGCTGGCGCGTGCGCAGGTCGTGTCCGGCGCGCACCGAGCGCCCGAGCGCCACGGCGTCGAGCACCGCGGACATCTCCTGCTCGAGCTCCGCGTCGACGAGGGAGGCGTCGGCGGCGGGCCAGTCCGTGAGGTGCACGGAGGCGTCCTCCGCCGCGCCGGTCACCGCCCCCCACAGCCACTCGGAGAGGAAGGGCACGAGCGGTGCCATGAGGAGCGCGGTGCGCTCGAGCGCGGCGGACAGCGTCGCGAAGGCGGCGCGCTTGTCGTCCGGCTCGTCGGACTTCCAGAAGCGCGCGCGGTTGCGGCGCACGTACCAGTTGGAGAGCTCCTCGTCGATGAAGCCGTCGAGGAGCGTCGCGACCTCGCCGAGCTCGAGCGCGGCATAGGCGTCGCCGACGGCGGTCGTGAGCGTCTGCAGCCGCGAGAGCAGCCAGCGGTCGATGGACGGCCGGTCGGCGACGGCGGGCGCGGCCTCGCCCGGCCCGAACCCGTCGAGGTTCGCGTACATCGCGAGGAAGCTGTAGCAGTTGCGGAGCGTGCCGAAGACGCGGCGCGCGCCGTCGGCGACGGCCCGCTGGTCGAAGCGCTTGGGCAGCCACACCTGGCCCTGGCTCACGAACGCCCAGCGCGCGGCGTCCACGCCGCACGCCTCGAACACCGCCCAGGGGTCGACGACGTTGCCCTGGCTCTTGCTCATCTTCTTGCCCTGCCCGTCGAGCAGCAGGTTGTTCACGAGCACGCTCTTGTACGCGGGCTTCCCCGTGAGGAACGCGCCGATGACGTGCAGCGTGTAGAACCAGCCGCGCGTCTGGTCGAGGCCCTCGCAGATGAAGTCGGCCGGGTAGTCGGCGGGGAGCTCGCCGCCCGTCGCCCGCGGCCAGCCGGCCTGCGCGAAGGGCATGGACCCGCTGTCGAACCAGCAGTCGATGACCTCGGGCGTGCGGCGCATCGTGCCGCCGCAGCCGTCCGCGGTGCACGGGATCGTGACCTCGTCGACTTGCGGGCGGTGCGGGTCGAAGTCGTCGGGGACGTCCTGGGTCGCGAGCGCGTCGAGCGCCTCGAGCGACGGCGGGCAGGTCTCGGCGTCGCAGGCGTCGCACACCCAGACGTTGAGCGGCGTCCCCCAGAAGCGCTCGCGGCTGATGGCCCAGTCGACGTTGTTGCCGAGCCACTCGCCGAAGCGGCCCGTGCCGATCTCCGGCGGGTGCCAGTCGATGTCGCCGTTGAGCGCGACGAGCCGGTCGCGGAGCTGCGTCGTGCGCAGGTACCAGCTCGGCCGCGCCATGTAGAGGAGCGGGCTCTTGCAGCGCCAGCAGTGCGGGTAGCTGTGGTCGACCGTCTTCCGGTCGAAGAGCACGCCGCGCTCCTTGAGCTCGCGCATGAGGTCGGCGTCGGCCTCCTTCACGAAGCGGCCGCGGTACGGCGCGACGGCGTCGGTGAAGCGCCCCTGCTCGTCGACGGGCAGCAGGAGCGGGAGGCCGTCGCGCTGCCGGATGGAGAAGTCGTCCGCGCCGAAGGCCGGCGCCATGTGGACGAGGCCCGTGCCGTCGTCGGCGGAGACGAAGTCCGCGAGGCGCACGGTGTGCGTGACGGCGCGCTGCGCGTCGGACTCGAACTCGATCGCGACGTGGTCGAGCGGGCGCACGTACGGCAGGCCCTCGAGCGCGCGACCCGGGAAGCGGGCGAGCACCTCGGCGCCCTCGCCGAGCACGGCGTCCACGAGCGCCTCGGCGAGCACGTGGGTCTCGTCGTCGCGCCGCGCGAGCACGTAGGTCAGCTCCGCGTCGACGGCGAGCGCGACGTTCGACGGCAGCGTCCAGGGCGTCGTCGTCCAGACGAGCAGCGAGGGCGAGCCGGCGGCGTCCCAGGCGGCGCGCGTCGCGTCGTCGAGGTCCGCCGCGGCGCCGCGCTCGGCCCACGCGTCCGCCTCGACCCGGAAGCGCACGAAGACCGACGGGTCCTGCACCGTCTCGTAGCCGAGCGCGACCTCGTGGTTGCTGAGCCCCGTCGAGCAGCGCGGGCACCACGGGAGGATCTTGAAGTCGCGGACGAGCAGCCCCTCGTCGTGGAAGCGCGAGAGGATCGCCCAGCAGCTCTGGATGTAGTCGCTCTCGTAGGTGACGTACGGGTGCTCGTAGTCGAGCCAGTACGCCATGCGGCGGCTGAGCTTCTCCCAGTCCGCCTTGTACGTCCACACGGACTCGCGGCAGCGCCGGTTGAACTCGGCGATGCCGATCTCCTCGATCTCCTCGCGCGTCGTGATGCCGAGCTGCTTCTGCACCTCGATCTCGACGGGCAGGCCCTGCGTGTCCCAGCCCGCCTTGCGCGGCACGCGGTGACCGCGCATGAGCCGGAAGCGGCAGACCGTGTCCTTGAGCGTGCGCGAGAACACGTGGTGGATCGCCGGGCGGCCGTTCGCCGTGGGCGGGCCCTCGAAGAACACGAAGGGCTCGCCGTCCGCGTTGCGCGCCAGCGAGCGGCCGGGGACGTCGTGGCTGTCCCAGCGCGCCTGCACCAGGTCCTCGAGCCGGTCCTCGGCGGGCAGCGACGGGAAGCTCATGGGAACGCTCCGGTCAAAGCGGCACCTCGATCTCTCAGGTCCAGCGGTGCCGATCGATCTCGTCGGAGACGCGCACGGCGACCTCCATGGCGCGCAGCCCCGCCTGCGCCGACACGCCGCCGGCCTGCTCGCCGCGCACGTTCGCGACGAAGGCCGTGAGCTCGGACTGCAGCGGGTTCGCCTCGTCCATGTCGATCTCCTTGGCGTCCATGAGCCCCTGCGCGAGGAACTCCTTGAACGAGCCTCCCGTCTGCAGCTTGGCCTGGTCCTCGGGCTGGAGGCTGCCGAGGTCGAAGCCCTCCGCCTTGCGCACGACGAACGCGTGCCGCGTGGCGAAGTCCATGGAGACGAAGGTCTCGTCGCCGAAGACGCGCGTGCGCCGCAGCGGCTCGAAGGAGACGCGGCTCGCGGTGACGTTCGCGACGCAGCCGTTCTCGAAGACGAGCCGCGCGTTCGCGATGTCCACGTGCTGCCCGAGCACCCGGCTGCCCACGGCGTCGACGCGCGCGAGCGGCGAGCCCGCGAGCTCCATGACGATGTCGAGGTCGTGGATCATGAGGTCCATGACGACGCTCACGTCGAGCGTGCGGAAGTTGAAGGGCGCGAGCCGGTGCGCCTCGATGAAGCGCGGCTGCACGTCGAGCTCGTGGAACACGGAGAGCGCCGGGTTGAAGCGCTCGATGTGCCCGACCTGCAGCACGAGCCCGCGCTCGCGCGCGGCCGCCTCCATCTCGCGGGCCTCCTCGAGCGTCGCCGCCATGGGCTTCTCGACGAGCACGCTGACGCCCTGCTCGAGCAGCGGCATGACGATGTCCCGGTGACGGCTCGTGGGCACCGCGACGCTCGCGGCCGTCACGTCGTCCGGGATGGAGTCGAGCGACGACAGGCCGGGCACGCCGAGCGGACCGGCGATGGCCTCCGCGCGCTTCGGGTCGCTGTCGACGACGGCGACCAGCTCGGCGCCGGGCACCTCCTTCATGAGGCGCGCGTGGTGCTGGCCCAGGTGGCCCACCCCCACGACGACGGCCTTCACGGGCTTGTCCATGTCGGTTCCTCGGTGTCGGCTCTCGGTGTGTCGTTCAGGTCGGTGCGGCGGCGCGCGACGGGGCGGTCACGGGTGCCTCCGCAACGACTCGCGGTAGCGGCCGAAGCGCCCGGCCTCCTTGCGGAGCAGGAACTCGGCGAGCTCGCGGACCATCGGCGAGCGGTCGTTGATGAGCGCGTGCGCCTCCTCGCTCACGGAGCGGCCCGTGCGGAAGATCGCGCGGTAGACGTGCTTGATCTCGTCGATGTCCTCCTGCGTGACACCGGCGCGCTGCATGCCGACCTCGTTGACCATGCGCACCTCGGCCGGGTCGCCCGCGACCTTCACGAACGGCGGCACGTCCTGCACGACGCGCGCCTTGGCGCCCACGTAGGCCATGCGCCCGATCGACGTGTACTGCCCGACGCCCGCGTAGCCGTTGAGCACGACGTTGTCGCCGACGTGGCAGTGCCCCGCGATGAGCACGCTGTTCGTCATGATGATGCCCGAGCCGAGCACGCAGTCGTGCCCGACGTGGCAGCTCGCCATGATGAAGTTCTTGTCGCCGATGAGCGTGAGGTCGTCCTCCTTGGGCGTGCCGCGGTTGAGCGACACGAACTCCCGGAAGACGTTGTCGTCGCCGATCTCGATCCGGCTCTCCGCGTGGTGGTGCGCGAGGTCCTGCGGCGCGGTCCCCACGCTCACGAAGGCCGTGAGCGTGTTGCGGTCGCCGAGCACGGACCCGGTGGCGACGAAGCAGTGCGGACCGATGCGCGTGCCCGCGCCGATCTTCACGTTGCGCTCGATCACCGTGTACGGCCCGACCTCGACGTCCTCGTCGAGCTCGGCCCCCGGGTCCACGATGGCCGTGTCGTGGATGATCATCCTGCGTCCACCAGCGTGAACACCATCTGCGCCTCCGCGGCGACGTGCTCGTTGACCTTCGCGGTGCACACGACACGCCCCATGGTGTCGCGGACCTTGACGGCCTCCACCTCGAGGCGCAGCTGGTCGCCCGGCACCACCGAGCGACGGAGCTTGACCTTGTCGATGGCCCAGAGCACGGGGAGCTTGCCCGTGTATTCCATGCGACGCAGCAGGAGCGTGCCCGCGAGCTGCGCCAGCGCCTCGAGGATGAGGACGCCCGGCATGATCGGTTGCCCGGGGAAGTGGCCCACGAAGAAGGGCTCGTTCACCGAGACGTTCTTGATGCCCACCGCGCGCCGGTAGCCCTCGAGCTCGAGCACCCGGTCCACCAGCAGGAACGGGTAGCGGTGCGGCAGCAGGCTCGCGATCTCGCGGATGTCCATCCC
>JAUIEF010000129.1 GCA_030428785.1 bacterium | reverse complement strand
CCTGCACGCCGCGCGGCCGCCGGCGGGCGCGCGGCTCGCGGGGCGCACGGGCGCGCTCGGCACCCGAGACGGCGTGCGCCACCGCGTGCACCTCGCGACGGACGCGGCGGGCGGGCGCGTCCTCTGGGAGGGCGGCGCCGGCGAGTCCTTCGACGTGCCCCTCGACGTGCCCGGCGGGACGCCCGTCGCGCTCGAGCTGTCCGTCACGACGACGGGCGCGACGCCCGCCGGCGTCTGGGAGGAGCTCGCGATCGTCGCGCCGACCGGAGTCGTGCCGCCGCTCGACCAGCCGGCGGGAGCGACGGCGGATCCCGCGCGCGTCGGCGCCGTGTCCGACGACGCGCCGCAACCCGCCGACGTCGACGCCCGCCTCGACGCGCTGCGCGCCGCCTGCGCCGACGCGCCCGTGGTCGTCGTGCTGCTCGACACGCTCGCGCCGCGCTTCCTCGGGTCCTACGGCGGCGACCCCGCGCTCGCGCCGCACCTCGACCGCCTCGCCGCGGAGGGCGTGCGCTTCGCCGACGCGACCTCGCAGGCCTCGCACACGATCCCGAGCATCGCGTCGCTGCTCACCGGCGCGCCGACGCGCGCGCACGGCACCTGGCGCTGGACGAGCCGCGTGCCCGACGACGAACCGACGCTCGCCGAGCGCTTCGCCGCGGGTGGCTGGCGCACGGCCGCGATCACCAAGTCGCCCAACGGTTCGGCGCGCTTCGGCTTCGACCGCGGCTTCGACACCTGGATCGACGACTGGAAGCCGCGCCGCCCCGCCGACTCCGCGCTCCCGCACGTCGACGCGCTACTCGACGCCGACGACGGGCGGCCGCTCATGCTCTGGCTCCACCTGCTCGAGCCGCACGAGCCCTACCACCCGCCGGCGCCCTGGCGCGGCGCGCACGACGCGGACTACGACGGCGAGTACACCGGCGACCCGGCCATCCTCTGGGACGTCCGCCGGCACGAGCGGCGGCCGACGCCGCGCGACGTCGAGCACCTGCGCGCCGAGTACAGCGACAACGTCGCGTGGATCGACAGCGTGTTCGGCCGGCTGCGCGAGCGGCTCGAGGCCGCGGGCGTGTGGGACCGCGCCGTCGTCGCGGTGACCGCCGACCACGGCGAGGGCTTCCTCGAGCACGACGGCAAGGTCCACGCGGGCCTGGGCCACGGCTCGACGGTGTACGACGAGATGGTGCGCGTGCCGTGGCTGCTCAAGCTGCCCGGCGGCCGGCTCGCGGGGACGGTCGTCGAGGCGCCCGTCGCGGGCTTCGACCTGCTGCCGACGATCGCGGACCTCGTCGGGGCGCCGGACGCGCGGGCCGGCGAGGGCGGCGGTCGCGCGCCGCGCGGCGAGGCGGACGCGACGCGTGACGCGTCGCGCGCCGGGGCGTCGACGCCCGACGACCGCGCGCGCAGCGCCGCGCGGCTGCTCGTCGGCGCGACGCCGGCCGGCGACCGGCTCGTCGTCACGCACTCGCAGAGCCTCGCGGACGACGTCCTCGCGCCGACCTGGGGCGCGCGCGTCGGGCGCTGGAAGCTCGTCGTCACGCCGGGCGACCCGCCCGAGCTCTACGACCTCGACGCCGACCCCGGCGAACGGCACGACGTCTCGGGCGCGCACCCCGTGCTCGCCGCGTGGCTGCACCAGCGACTGCGCGCGACGGGCGCGCTCGACGCGCCGGGGCCGGCGGGCGACGCGTCGCCGGAGGTCGACCCCGACACGCTCCGCGACCTGCGCGCGCTCGGCTACCTCATGGGCGAGGAGGACGCGGGGACGTCGGACGGACGCTGAGCGCGAGGGCGCGCGGAGCCGGCGCGCGACAGGGCGCGACGGCGCACACCGCGCGACTCAGCGCCCGGCGCGGTCCCGTCGCACCGGGATCACGGCGAGCAGCAGCGCGACCGCGGCGCCCGCGCACGCCAGCACGAAGCCCGTGCGCGCGGACGACGGCGCGTAGCGCGCGCGGACCGCGGCGACGCCCGGCGGACACCACACCGCGCTCGCCACGGCGTCCGCGCGCCGCGCGTCGAGCCGCACGGACCCCGCCGGCGTCCCGCCCGCTCCGCGTGACGCCGCCTCGTCCGCGCGCGTCCCGTCGAGCACCCACCCGCCGTGCAGCGCCCAGAGCTCCGACACGACGAGCCAGCCGCCCGCCGTCGCCTCGCGGCGCGCGAGCTCCACGGCGTGCGTGTCGACGCGACGGAACGACGCCGCGTCGTCCGGCGACGCGTCCGCACCGCGCGCGACGTCGGCGGCGAGCTCCGCGAGGAGTTCGCGCTCGACGTCGTCCAGCGGCAGCTCGACCGACACGAGCGGCGTGCCCGCCGACACCTCGAGCGGCGGCGACAGCGCGCCGCCCCCCACGAGCACCCACGCGTCGACGGCGGCGCGCGCGTCCTCCGGCAGCGCGGCGACCTCCGCGCGGTCGAGCGAGAGCAGCGCGGTGACCTCGGGCCGGTGCTCGCCGCGGTCGTAGAGCGCGTGGAGCACGCGCTCCCGTTCGTCGCCCACGATCGCGATCGTGCGCGCGGGCACGAACGCGCGCGGGCGGGGCAGGTGGAGCGGCCGCTGCGTCGTGCCGTCGACGCCGGGCGGGAAGGGCTCCGCGTGGCGGCTCGTCGAGCGGCGCGGCGGGCGCGGCCGGTCGTCGAGCACGGTCCGCACGACGCTCGCGACGCGCAGCCGCTTGAGCCGCACGTGCTCCTGGAGCGGGCCCTCGTTGTCGTACGCGTGCCGCGCGACGACCTCCGGGTACGCGTACCCGAAGAAGCCCGCGAGCGCCTCCGCCCCGAGCGCGCCGGCGATGAACTGCTCGTTGCGCGTGCCGAGCGTCCCGACCTCGAGCGCGACGACGCGCCCCGCGTCCCCGGCGGCCTCCACCGCGCGCGGCCACTGCCGGTGCCAGCCGACGACCTCCGCGTACGAGTACGGCTCGTCGAGCTCTCGCTGGAAGCGGTCCGTGTCCAGCAGGAACGGCAGCAGCACGAGCGCGAGCGCCGGCCCGCCCCACCGCCCGGCCGGCAACGCGACCCGCGCGGGCAGCCGCGCGACGAGCGCCGCGACGCCGAGCCCCGTCGCGAGCGGGAGGAACGCGTTGGCCAGCGTCCACGCGCGCTTCGCGCCGCGGATGCGGTCGAAGGGCGGCACGTGCGCGAGCAGCGGCTCGTGGAGGAGCCCGAGCGACGCCGCGACGCCGAACGCCCCGAGCCCCAGCGCGAGCCACCCGACGCGACGCCGTCGCAGCAGGAGCACGAGCGGCGCACCGAGCAGCACGAGGTACCCGCTCGAGCGCGTCGACACGCGGTTGTGCACGACGGTCCAGTCGAAGGCGCCGTCCTGACCGGCGAGCGTCACGCCCTCCGCGACCTCCGCCTCGAGCGCGCCGGCGCGGTTCGTGGTGTCCACCCACTCGAGGAACGGCAGGACCTTCGCGCCGAGCACGAGCGCCGTGAGCAGCCCCACGATCGGCAGCCAGCGCACGGCCCGCCGGCGCGGCTCGGCGCCGCCGAGCAGCCCGTCGACGAGCACCCAGACCGCGAGCCCCAGCCCGGCGTACGCGAAGGCGTAGTGCCCGCCCGACGTGACGAGCAGCGCGAGCGCGAGCGCGAGGCAGCCGGCCGCGCGACGCGGCGACCGCCCGTGCAGCAGCGCGTCCGCCGCGAGCAGCGTCCACGGCACGAGCGCGTGCGTCGCGCCGTAGGTCACGAGGTTGAAGCCCTCGAGCCGCGTGTAGTGGTTGAAGCCGAAGAGCGCGCCCGCGACGACCGCGCCCGCGAACCCGGCCGCGTCGCGGAGCGCGGGCGACGCTCCGGCGTCCTCGTCCCCGTCGGGCTCGGACACGCGCGCCCACAGCCGCCGCACGAGCAGGAACATGCCCGTCGCCGCGACGCCGAAGTGCGCGAGGACCACGAGGTTCATCGCGAGCAGCGGCGGGAAGAGCGCGGCCGCGAGGAGCGCCGGCGGGTAGAGCGTCGGGTTCTCGGGGTTCGCGTGGAACGGCCCGCCGCCGTACGACCCGACCTGCCACAGCGGGAGCCGCCCCTCCTCCTGGAGCGCGTGCGCGAGGATGCGGAAGCGCGCGAGGTGGCTCTGCCCCGAGTCGAAGCCGTAGAGGAACGCGTCGTCCGACACGAACTGCGGGTAGATCGCGAAGGGCGCGACGAGGAACGCGAGCGCGACGACGAGCGTCGGGAGGTGCGCGCGACGCGGACGCTCGGACATCGGGGGAGACCCTTCGGGGGTCGCCGGGCCGCCCCGGCGTCGGAGGGCGCACATCATACGAGGCGCGACGCCCCGACCGACCCGCGCCTCCGGGGCCGTGGTAGCATCGCTCGTTCGTCGCCGGCGTCCGCCCGCGCGACGTCTCTCTCCGCATGCTCTCCCCGAATTCCCCGGCGTCTCTCCCCCGAACCGTCCGGACGCGTCCGCTCCCGGACCGCCCGTGCCCGCGGCCCGCCCCGACGGCGGCCCGCCCCCACCGGAGCCCCACCATGCGATCCGTCCGACTCCTGTCGTGCCTCGCCGTGCTCGCCCTCGCCGTGCCCGTCGCCGCCCAGCGCGCGCACATCCCGTCGGATCCGACGCCCGCGCCGCTGCCGTACGTCGACGCGCGCCTCGACGGCGACATCGTGCGCCCAGCCGTCCGCGCCGCGGTCGAGGCCGCGCGCACCGACGCCGCGCGCGCCGCGCGCCAGGCCGACCTCGACCGGCTGCACGACGAGGTCCTCGACCTCCGCCTCGACGTCGACGAGTTCTTCGGCACGCCGCACTTCCTGCGCAGCACGCGTCAGTTCCTCACCGAGCCCGTGCGCGGGACGTTCACGCCGCGCGGCGTCGTGCGCGGGTTCGTCGAGGAGTACGACGGCCTGTTCGAGATCGACCCCGCGGAGGTCGACGTCGCGCGCGTCGCCCGCGACTTCCCGACGCGCCACAACGGCGTGACGCACCTCACCTACCAGCAGCAGGTCGACGGCCTCGACCTCTGGGGCGCCGAGATCAAGGCGAACGTCACCGCCGCCGGCGAGCTCATCAACATCTCGAGCACGATGGTGCCGCGGCCCGACCCGGACTTCGACGTGACGCCCGTGCGCCTCGCGCCCGTCGACGCGATCCACGTCGCGGCGGCGGACGTCGGCATCGCGATCACGAAGGCCCCGCGCCCCGACGGCCTCCCGCAGGGCCGCGAGGGCAAGCAGCTCTGGGCGCCGAGCCCGGACTTCCGCGCCGACACGCCCGTGAGCACCGAGCTCATCCTCTTCCCGCTCGACCGCGTGACCGTGCACCCGGCGTGGCTCGTCGTGCTGCCCGAGCACGGCATCGGCAACACCTACGAGGTCATGGTCGACGCGACGGACGGCCGCGTGCTCCGCCGCGACAACCGCCTGAAGCACCTTCTCGGCGGCACGGAGAGCGCGACCTACAACGTGTTCACCGGCGACAGCCCGGCGCCCGGCAGCCCGGGCCACGCGACGCCGTCGACGGCGCAGTTCCCGGTCGTGTCGCGCACGCTCGTCACGTCCGGCGCGACGACCGCCTCGCCCGAGGGCTGGATCCCGGACGGCGTCAACGAGACGAACGGCAACAACTGCGACGCGCACCTCGACCTGGACAACGACAACGCGCCCGACCTGCCGCGCCCCGCCGGCAGCCCGTACCGCGTGTTCGACTTCCCGATGGACCTCGCGCTCGACCCGACCACGTACCGGGACGCCGCGGTGACGCAGCTCTTCTACTACATGAACCGCATCCACGACGTGCTCTACGAGTTCGGCTTCGACGAGCCCGCGAGCAACTTCCAGGTCGACAACTTCGGCATGGGCGGCGTGGGCGGCGACCCGGTCTCGGCCGACGCGCAGGACGGCGGCGGCGTGAACAACGCCAACTGGAACGGCAGCGGCTCCGACGGCACGTTCACCTGGGTGCAGATGTACGTCTTCGACGGCCCGGCGCCCGACCGCGACGGCGACTTCGACGGCGACGTCGTCTACCACGAGTACGTGCACGGCCTGTCCATCCGCCTCTCCGGCGGCACCGTCTTCGGCGAGCAGTCCGGCGGCATGGGCGAGGGCTGGGGCGACTTCTTCGGCGTGTGCATGAGCGCCGAACCGACCGACGACCCCGGCGCCGAGTACGCCATGGGCGGCTACATCACGAAGGACTTCCTCGGCACGACCGAGAACTACTACTTCGGCATCCGCCGCTACCCGTACAGCGCGGACCTGTCGAAGAGCCCGCTCACGTACAAGGACATCGACCCCGCGCAGATCGTCGTGCCGGGCGGCATCCCCGCGAACTCGATCTTCATCGGCAACCCCGCCGACGAGGTGCACAACAGCGGCGAGATCTGGTGCAACGCCCTGCTGCAGTGCCGCACCGAGCTGTGGGACGGCGGCCTGGGCTTCGCGGCGAACGACCTCATCATGCAGCTCGCGGTCGACGGCATGAAGCTCATGCCGAGCAACCCGAACATGCTCGAGGCGCGCGACGGCATCCTGAACGCGGACCTCGCGGGCTTCGGCGGCGCGCACCTGGCCGACCTGTGGGCCGGCTTCGCGTACCGCGGCATGGGCGCGCTCGCGACCTCGCCGTCGGGCAGCACGACGACCGGCGTCGTCGAGTCCTTCGACGTCCCGGCGCTCATCCAGTTCGACTTCCCGAACGGCACGCCGGGCGTGCTCTCGCCGGCCATGATCGCGACCGTCCCCGTCGACGTGAGCGCGCTGGGCTCCGACACGCCGATCCCCGGCACGGGCATGCTGCACACGTCGGTCAACGGCGGGCAGTTCACGATGACGCCCATGGCGGTGACCGGCATGAACACCTACGAGGCGATGCTGCCGGCGCTCAACTGCTTCGACACGCTCGACTGGTACGTGAGCGTCGACAGCACGGCCGGCGTCCAGACCGCGCCGAACGACGCGCCGAACTCGACGTACTCCAGCCAGGTCTACACGGGCACGACGGTGCTCGTCTCCGACGACCTCGAGGCGCCGAGCGGCTGGACCGTCGGCGACCCGGCGGACGACGCGACGACGGGCATCTGGGTGCTCGACGACCCGAACGGCACGTCCGCGCAGTCCGGCGACGACCACACGCCGTCGGGCACGCAGTGCTGGTTCACCGGGCAGGGCTCCGTGGGCGGCAGCGTCGGCGAGAACGACGTCGACGGCGGCCAGACGACGCTCACGACGCCGGTCATCGACCTGAGCAGCGGCGACGCGCTCATCCGCTACTGGCGCTGGTACAACAACACGGCCGGCGCGTCGCCCAACGCCGACGTCTTCGTGATCGACATCACGAACAACGGCGGCGGCAACTGGGTGAACGTCGAGACGGTGGGCCCCGCCGGCGCCGACACCTCGGGCGGCTGGGTGCAGCACGAGTTCACCGTGAGCGACTTCGTGACGCCCAACGGGAACATCCAGCTGCGGTTCGTCGCGAGCGACGAGGGCAGCGGCTCCATCGTGGAGGCCATGGTCGACGACCTCGAGGTCGTGCGCCTCGAGTGCGACCCGGGCGTCGTGTGCCAGCAGGACATCGGCTCCGGCGGCCCCGGCAGCATGGCGATCACGATGTGCGGCCAGCCCCTGTCGACCGGCAACTCGGCCTCGCTCGACGTGACGGGCGCGCCGCCCGGCGGCCTCGTGTTCCTCATCGGCGGCGTGTTCAACAACCCGACGCCCTTCGAGGGCGGCACGCTCGTGCCCATCCCGATCCTCGTGACGATCGCGCGGGTCGCGGACGCGGGCGGCGCGGTGAGCCTGGGCGTCCCCGGCGGCGGCGGCCCCGTGACCGTCTACGTGCAGGCGGCGGCGGCCGACGGCGGCGTGCCCGGCGGCTACCGCATCAGCAACGCGCTCGAGTGCGACGTCCTGCCGTAGGCGCGGGCGGGCTCCGGAACAAAAGGAGGGGCGGCCCGTTCTCGCGGGACCGCCCCTCGGGATCCCTTGCCCGGGGATCCGGTGTCGGCCGCCCCCCCTCAGGGACGGCCGTGCATGTCGTTCGTCAGCCCTCGGCCTCCGGGGCTCGCGGCTCGCGCGTCCGATGGTCCCGTCGCGTGCGCCGCGGACCGGGAGCGCCGCGCTCGGCCGCGTCCCCGGATGCCGGGACGCACGTGAGCGCGGACGGGGAGTGACGGCTGCAGCTGCAGCTGTAGCTGTTCATCGGGGCGGGACTCCGGGTCGTGGAGGACTCGACACCGACCTGCCCATCGGGTCCGAGCGTCTTGACACCGCTCGGCGCTGCCCCGCCGTGCTTCTCTTCCGGGCGAGTCTACACGAGTCGGATGCGAGGTCCAGCCCCGCGACACCGAACGACCACATCCCGCGCGACGCCGCGCACCTAGACTCGTGCCGCCCGCGGGGTCGTGTCGCGTCACCGGTGACGCGGACGACCGCCCGCGACGACCCGGAGCCGTCGACATGATCCACGAGACCCTCGTCCGCGCGGCGCGCCGGGCCGCGATGCTGCTCGTCGTCCTCGCCTCGCCCGCCGTGTCCGCCGCGCAGGAGGGCGCGGACGTCGCGGCGCGCACCGCCGCCGAGGACGTCGCGGCCGCGCTCGACGCGTGGTGCACCTACGCGCACGAGAACGGGCTGCTCGACGGCTGCGTGCTCGTGAAGCAGGGCGGCGAGACGGTCTACGCGGGGGCGTTCGGCGCCGCCGACCCGGCGACCGGGCGGCCGACGTCGCTCGACACGGCCTTCTACCTCGCGTCCGTGAGCAAGGCGTTCACCTGCATGGGCGCGATGGTCCTCGCGGAGCGCGGCGAGCTGGACCTCGATGCGCCGCTCACGGACTTCTTCCCGGAGTTCGCCGGCTTCGGCGACGACGTCCGCGTCCACCACCTCATGACGCACACCTCCGGCGTGCCCGACCACTACCGGCTGCTCGGCGAGGCGCCGGACGGCCTCACGAACGACCGCGTGCTGGAGGTGCTCGTCGAGCACGGCGCGCTCGACTTCGTGCCCGGCACGGAGCACCGCTACAGCAACGGCGGCTACGTCGTCCTGTCGATGGTCGTCGCGCAGGCGGCCGGCACGAGCTTCCGCGAGTTCATGGACGAGGCCGTCTTCGGTCCGGCCGGCATGACGCGCACGACCGTGTGGGACGAGACGGAGCCGGACGTCGGCGACCGCGCGGTGGGCTCGACGCGCGGCGGGCGGCCCGACGACTACCACCTGTACACGACGGGCGCCGGCGGCATCTTCACGACCGTCGGCGACCTCGCGCTGTGGGACGACGCGCTCGCCGAGGGCACGCTCGTGGACGGCGAGCTGCTCGAGCGCGCGTTCACCCCCGCGGTGCTCGCCGACGGGACCGCCACCTCCTACGGCTTCGGCTGGGGCATCGCGCAGGGCGGCCGGCTCGTGCACCACTCGGGCGGCCTCGCGGGCTTCGTCACGCTGCTCGTGCGCGACCGCGCGACCCGCGACACGGTGATCCTCCTCTGCAACCGCCCGCCGGGCTTCGACGTGTACGACCTCGCCGACGCCGCGCGCGCCGCGCTCGACGGTCGCGAGCCCGCGCTGCCGCGCATCCCGGTCGACGTCGTCGTGCGCGCGCTCATCGAGGCGGAGGGCGCCGAGGCGGCGCTCGCCCGCTACGACGCGATCCGCGCGGAGGAGGCCGACCGCTACGACCTGCGCGAGGGCCTGCTCAACGCGCTCGGCTACGAGTACGCCCAGGCCGGCGACCTCGAGACGGCCCACGCGGTGCTCGAGAAGAACTGCGAGGCGTACCCCGACGCCTTCAACACCTGGGACAGCCTGGCCGAGATCCAGTGGATGCTCGGGCGGAAGGACGAGGCCCTCGCGAACTACCGGAGGTCGCTCGCCCTCGAGCCGGACAACGCGAACGCGGCGCGGATGATCGCGGAGATCGAGGCCGCCGAGGGCTGAGCGGCGGCCTCGGCGCGGACCGCCCGCGGGGCCGGGAGCCGCCGGATCGCCCGTCGGCGTCAAGTTCCCGGAACGCCGTTCCCGATAGCGAACGGACCGTTCCGGAACCCTCCCGCGACCGACCCATGCCGCGCCCCGCGTCGGCGGCCCGCTCCGGGCCGCGCACCCCGCTCCCGCTCTGCCTGCTGGCCCTCGCGCTCCTCGCGTGTCCGGCGCCGGCCCGGACGCCGGCGCCACCCCCGCCTGCCGGGCCGGCGGCCGGCGACTCGATCGCCGAGAAGGCCGCCGCGACGCTCCAGAAGACGCTGAAGAAGCTCGCCAAGGCGGCGGCGAAGGAGACGAAGCTCGCGACGAAGCTCTCCGGCGTCCAGGCGGCGCTCGCGAGCCTGCAGGCGGAGGAGGCCGACGCCCTCGACGCCCTGCCCGCGCTCCAGCAGGACGCGGCCGACGCGCAGTCGGCGCTCGACGCCGCGCTCGCGCTGCCCGCCGGGACGCCCGCGGAGAAGGCGGACCGCAAGGCCGCGATCCAGGCGGCCAAGGCCTGGCTCGGTCCGGCGAAGAAGGCGCTCGGCAAGCAGGTCAAGGCGCTGAAGAAGCTCGGCAAGTCGATCGCGAAGCGGGGCAAGAAGGCGTCGAAGCTCGCCGGGAAGCACGCGGTCGCCGCCGCGCTCGTCGCGCAGCTCGAGGCGCAGGTCGACGCGCTCGGGCAACCCTTCGACTTCCAGCCGTCGAGCGCCGTGACGGCGTCGGTCACGGTCCTCGACGACGCCGGCCTGCCGCTCGACGGCGTGCGCGTCTCCTGGACGGACCCGATCGCCGACCCGCCGCCCGCCGGCGGAAAGGGCAAGAGCAAGGGCCCGCCGGCGCCGGACGTCGAGGAGCTCGAGACGTCGACCATCACCGTCGACGCGTTCACCCAGGCCGGCGTGGCGACGGCCGTGCTCGCGCTCCCCGCCCCGTTCGACGGGGTGGACGTCGTCGTCCTCGCCGACGGCTGGACGGGCCCCTACTCGGACGAGGACCTGCGCGCCGCGTGGGGTCCGTTCGCGCCGGCGGCGCGCATCACGGTCCCGCGCGCCGACCTCGCGGACGTCGTCGTCGTGCTCGAGCCTTCGGAGGCACCGTGACCGCGACCCGAGGAGCCTCCGCCGGACTCCGCGCGCTCGCCGGCGCGCGACCGCGCCGCGCCGTCGCCGCGCTCGCGGCGCTCGCCCTGCTCCTCGCGGCGCCGCCCGCGTCGGCGCAGGTCGACGAGACCGCGTTCGTCGACGGCAACCAGCCGGTGCCCTTCGCGGTGCTGCTGAAGCT
This sequence comes from bacterium, assembly GCA_030428785.1. Lineage (GTDB taxonomy): Bacteria > Planctomycetota > B15-G4 > B15-G4 > B15-G4 > JAUIEF01. The sequence continues at coordinate 4,789 of JAUIEF010000129.1, read as the reverse complement.
CGGCTCGGTGCTGCCGTGGCACCCGAACCCGCACGCCGCGTTCCTCTCGCCCGTCTACGACAACGCGCTCTCCGTCACGCAGCCGTCGCAGGTGCGCGTGCACTTCCTGTGGGAGGGCGGCAGCTGGCGCAACAGCCTCGGCTACGTGACGTTCACGCGCGACCCGTTCACGATCGTGGACCGGCAGCTCGTCTTCCCCAACGCGTCCTTCGCGGGGAGCGGCGGCGCGCTCGCGCTCGGCGACCACTCGCTGCTGCGGGACGCCTCCGGCGCGCCGCGCACCTTCCTGCCCGGCGAGGAGATCGCGTTCTTCCTCGTGGCGGACGGGTTCGACGACGAGCCGCAGATCGCCGCGTGGGACGCGGGCACCGCGACGATCCCCTCGACCGACCCGGCCGTGAACGGCGCCGCGGCCGGCGGCAAGGGCGCGTTCCTCTCGGTGGACGACGCCAACCCGGAGCTCGCGGCGGGGCAGCCCGACATCGCGCGCCACGCGGCGGTGCTCGCGATCGACGGCGTGCCCGGCTTCCTCGGCGCCGCGCCCTTCGTGGCCGTCGGCTTCGAGAGCCGTGCGCGCACGTCCGCGCCCGGCGACTTCAACGACGTCGTCGTCGCGCTCGAGACGGTGCCCGCGGGGGCGCTCGACACCGCCGGCCTCGCGACGGCCGTCGCGGGCGACCCCGACGGCGACGGCGTGCGCGGCACCTCGGACCACTACCCGTTCGACCCGGAGCGCGCGCTCGTCCGGCGCTTCCCGCCCGTCGGCTGGAACGGCCTCGGCCTCGAGGACCTCTACCCGTCCTCGGGCGACGGCGACTTCAACGACACCTTCCTGCTCTACCGCTTCGACCTCGTCACGGACGCGGCGAACCGCCTCAAGGACCTCCAGCTCACCGCGCACCTCCTCGCGCGCGGCGCGTCGCTGGACCACCGGCTCGGCCTGCACCTGGCCGGGCTGCCCGCCGACGCGGACGGCACGCTCGACGTCGAGCGCTTCCAGAGCGACGACGCGGGGACGCACGTCGTCGAGCCGACCGCCTCCGTCGCGGACCTCGTCACGCTCCTGGGCCGGCGCATCGAGACGGTCATCCCGCACACGTACCACGCCCTGCCGAACGTGCCGGGCAAGTTCGCGGTCAACACGCTCACGAAGGAGCAGGACCGCCCCGGCGCGTCGAGCCGCTTCGTCATGACGCTCGACGAGGCGGTCCCGCTCGCCGACCTCGGGCCGCCGCCCTGGGACCTCTACTGGCTCGTGCACGACGGCACCCGCTGGGTCGACGTCCACATGCCGGGCTTCGACGCGTTCCCCGACCACCCCGACGACCTGCCCGCCGAGAGCGGTCCGACGGCCTACCTGGACGACGACGGGCTGCCCTGGATCGTGCACGTCCCGCCGGACTGGCGCTTCCCGCTCGAGTACGTCTCCATCCGCGACGCGTACCCGCAGTTCGAGACGTGGGCGGTCTCGCACGGCGCGCAGGCCGCGACGTGGTACGAGTCGCCGGCCGGCGCGCTCGTGTCACCCGAGGCGACGACATTCATGCTGCCGCGCGCCTGGGCGATCGGCCTGCCGTCCCCGTGAGGGCGGCGCGCGGCGTCAGGGGGTCGTCGCGAGGAGCGCGTTCGAGAGCGTGATGCCGTCGGGCACCGAGCCGTCCTGCACGAGGAACTGGAACCAGACCTGCGTGTCGGACGGCAGGCCCGTGGGCCAGGTCGTCGCGCCGACGAACGCGCCGCTGCCGTCCGCGGTGAAGAAGAGCTGGCTCGAGAACGGGAACGCGTGCACCGTGCCGCCCAGCGCCGCGAAGGGCGTCGACGAGAAGGACACCCAGGCGAGCATGAGCGCGCCCGGCGGCGCGGAGGCGAGCGTCAACGCCGCGGGCGCGCCGCCGACGAGCAGGCCGCTGCCCGTGAGCGTGGGCGTGCCGGCGGCGCCCGGCGACCCGCCGCCGAGGTCGACCCACGGGTCGGCGGGCAGGTCGTGCACGGCCGCCGAGCCCTGGTCCACGGCGCCGCCGACGTCGTGGAGCGGCGCGCCGCCGGCCACGGTCGTGCCGGACACGGCGACCGCGTCGCCGAACGCGTCGAACGTCAGGCCGCCCACCGCGCCCAGCTCGGTCTCCTCCTCCCACTGCGCGCCGGTCCAGCGGAAGACCGTCACCGTGCCCTCGTCGCCGGGACCGGTGTCGCCGCGCGGCGCGCCGACCGCGAGCACGTTGCCGTCGAGCGACACCGAGCTGCCCGTCGCGTCGAAGGCCTCGGCGTCCGCCGGGACGAGGGACGCGCCCTCGACCCACTCGGCGCCGTCCCAGCGCCAGACGATCACGGAGCCGACGTCCTGCGCGAGCCCGGCGTCGTCGTGCCGCCGGCCCGCGACGAGCACGTCGCCGCACACGTCCACGCTGAAGCCCAGGTTGTCGCCGGCCGCGCCGTCGCTCGCGAGGAGCTTGTCCTCGTGGACCCAGTTCCCGCCGTCCCAGCGGAAGACGGTCACCGAGCCGAGGTCCGTGATCGCCGCGAGGTCGTCGCGGTAGGAGCCGCAGGCGATGACGTCGCCGTCCACCGCGACGGAGAAGCCGAAGTGGTCGCCGGCGCGCCCGCCGAAGTCGGTCAGGTACTGGTCCTGCAGCCACGTCGCGCCGTTCCAGCGGAAGACCGTGGCGGAGCCCTCGTTGAGGTTGCCGTCCACGTCGTCGCGGTACGCGCCCACGACGATGACGTCGCCGTCGATCGCGACGGCCGCGCCGAACCAGTCGTCCGCGGCGCCCTGGAACGAGGTGAGCACCTGCTCCTGCGCCCAGCTCGTGCCGTTCCAGCGGAAGACCGTCGCCGATCCCTGCTCGGCGTTCAGCCCGATGTCGTCGCGGTACGAGCCCGCGACGATCACGTCGCCGCTCACCGCGACCGCCGCGCCGAGGTTGTCGACGGCCGCGCCCAGCGAGGAGACGAGGTCCGCCTCCTGCGACCAGACGCCGCGCGTGCGCCGGAACACCGACGCCGAGCCCTGCCGCACGTTTGCTCCGACGTCGTCCTCCGGCGAACCCACGACGAGCACGTCCCCGTCGAGGGACAGCGACGTCCCGAAGACGTCGCCCGCCGCGCCGTCCCCGTCGAGCAGCTCCGTGCCGCCGCCCGCCGACACGTGCGCCGACAGGAGCAGGAGCGACGCGAGACCCAGGACCTGCAGGGTGTTGCGACCCATGCCGTGACCTCCACCCGCGGCCGGTCCCCGACACGCGACCGCGGGATGCAGGAGGGAGGGACGAGGACGGGGAGCGGCGTCGGGGCCGCCCCCCGTCCCGCGTCACGTCGTCAGCGGCCGGACCTCATCCGCTGCGACAGCTCGCCCGAGAGGCCGAAGCGACGCTCGAACTCCTCGACGTCGTCCGCGTCCACGCGGCCGTTGCCGTCGAGGTCGACGGCCTTCGTCACGGCGTCGTGCACGCGCACCTCGCGCGCGAGACGACCCACGCCCGGACCGCCGCCCACGAAGGGCAGCGTGCAACCGCAGGCGGTCTGGCTCAGCCAGTTGGCGGCGAAGAACGAGTAGTCCTCCGAGCCCACCGCGCCGTTGTTGCTGAAGTCCGCGTCACGCGTGACGCCGTCCCACGGGCAGCCGCCGGAGGCCTCGAGGCCGCCGAACTGGAACAGGAACCAGGTGACGTCGTTGATGTCGATGTCACCGTCGTTGTCGGTGTCGCCGCCGTCGAGCACGAGCGTGGTGTCCGCCACGTACTTGGCGCCGACGTTCGTCAGCGTGGTGTTGTCCCAGAGCGTGTGCTGCTCGTCCTTGGCGCAGAGCGTGGTCCAGACGCCGCACGGCACCTCGATGGTCGCGACCGCGGTCGCCGGCGAGCCGCCGGTGAACGCGAGGGAGACGTCGGTGACCGTGCTGCAGCTGTCCGTGATGAACCGGATGCAGCGCGTGTCCGCGTCGGAGCCCGTGAGCTCCACGACCACGTCGATGAGGTTCGTCGCGGTGACCGTCACGTCGAACGTCGTCGTGGACTCGTTGCCGCAGCCGTCCGTGGCGGTGCACGTCACGGTCGTCGTCCCCACGGGGAACGTCGAGCCGCTCGGCGGATCGCACACGACCGTCGGCGACGGATCGCAGTTGTCCGTGACCGCGGGCGACGCGAAGGTCACGACGGCCTCGGTGCAGGACCCGGCGTCGGCCGGCTGCGTGATGTCGGCCACGGGCGTGAGCACCGGCGCCGTGTCGTCCGGCACGATGGCCGGGCCGTCCAGCAGGGCCGTCGGCAGCGCGGACCCGATGAAGCTCACCTCCGAGTCGAACGGCTGACCGAGGTCGAAGGCCACCGAGACCGGCGTGCACTCCGCGACCGTGAAGTAGAGCGTCGCGAGGCGCTCGTCGGCCGTCGTCCCCGTGGCGGAGAAGGTGTTGCCGTCGAGCCGCAGCTCGCCGGACGCCACCTCGGCCGTGAGGATGTCCTGGATGTGGAAGCCGAACGGCGCCGCCGAGTAGCTGCTGAGCGACGGCTCGTACGTCATCGATCCGGACGGGAACGAGAGGAACGCCTGGTAGCCGGTGATCTCCGTCTCGTCGGGGTTGCGCAGCCAGAGGTCCACGGCGATCTGCACGCCGGGCGTGCCCTCGTCCTGGTCCTGCTGGCAGTCGCTCGCCTCGAGCGTGAGGCTCGTGCCGTCCACCGCGAAGATCGTGATCGCCGTGCGCGCCACCTCCGTCCCGCCGTCGAACGCCGCCAGGTAGTACTCGTACTGACCGGGCACGTCCGGGTCCCACGCGTAGGGCAGCGTGTTCTGG
>JAUIEF010000316.1 GCA_030428785.1 bacterium | reverse complement strand
GAGCTTGGGCACCTGGAGGATGTCGTCCGTCCGGTTCGCCGCGCACTCGAGCACGAACTCGTAGTCGTTCTCGCTCTCCGCGGCCCACTTGTAGGACTCGCGCAGCGCGTAGCCGCGGCCCTTCCACCGGCCCGGCCGACGCAGCAGGTGGATGCGCTCGTCGTCGGCGGCCCAGGTGCCCGCGCGCGACCACGTCTTGTCGAGGCTGTCGTCATCGGCGACGAGCACGTGGAGGTCCGCGTCGTCCAGGTCCTGGAAGCGCTCCATGACCCAGTCGATGTTGTGCCGCTCCTCCTTCGTCGGCACGACGAGCAGCGTGAGCGGGTGCTGCCCGGACGGGCCCGAGGGCAGGCGCTTCGGCGGGATGGCTTCGTCGCTCACGGGTCGCGCCTCACAGCGGCAGCTCGGTGCCGACGCCCTTCTGCTCGGCGAGCGCCAGGATGCGCGCGCCGAGCGCGACGTCGAGCACGCCGAGGCCCAGGTTCGCGGAGATCACGATGGGCGTGCCGTCGGGGCGCGCCGGGCCGCTCCCGTTCACGATCTTGCCGAGCTCGCCCGTCGGCTGCGGGATGCCCTGGAAGTAGCCCTTCGAGCGGTAGCGCTCGAACTGCTCGAGGTCGTCCGTGACGAAGAGGTCCGCGCGCTCGAAGGCGGCCGGCGTGAAGCTCGCGTCGAAGTCGAGCGGCACGCAGAGCGTCCCGGTCTGCAGCCAGTCCGGCTCGATGACCGGCTTGGGGTCCTTCACGATGGGCAGGCTCGTCACGATGACGTGCGCGCCCTCGCAGGCCTCCTGCGGCTCCGGCGGGATGACCGACGCGACGTCGAACGTCTGCATGATCTCGTCCGCGAAGGCCGCCTGGCGCTCGGGGTCGATGTCGTAGGCGAGCATGCGCTCGGTGTCCGGGAACACGGCGAGCAGCGCCTCGATGTTCGTGCGGCCCTGCACGCCGCAGCCGATGATCGTCATGACCTCGCTGCCCGGGTCGGCGAGGTGCTTCGCCGTGACCGCCGTGCACGCGCCGGTGCGCACGCCCGTGATGACGGACGCGTCGAGGATGCCCGTCGGCTTGCCGGTCTCCGCGTCGTTGAGGAGCAGCGTCCCGTGGATGTAGGGCAGGCCCTTGTCCGCGTTCGCGGGGTAGCCGGCCACCCACTTCATGCCGACGGCGCCCGTGGGCTGCACGAAGGCCGGCATGGCGTGGAGGAAGGAGTCCGGCGCGGGGCCGAGGTCGATCTTCGCGGGCATCTGGGTGGCGCCGGCGCCGTGGTGGCGCAGCGTCTCCTCGACGAGCTCGACGACCTCCTTCATCGGCGGCATGAGCGACCGCACGTCCTCGGAGGAGAGGTACCGGACCTTGTGAACCATGGGTTGCGTGGGGGAGTGGGGGTGGGTCGGGAGCGGTGGCGGACGCGGCGCGGCCGTGCTCCGCGGATCAGCCGCCGTGCTCGGCGAGCCGCTTCCGGATCTCCGCGAAGTCGTGCAGCGTGCCCTGGTCCGCGCCGGGGCAGAATGATGCCACATCGCGATCCCAGGTGTCCCGGCTGTCCATGAGCTCGGGCCAGAACGGGAACGTCCGGCACTGCTTCGGCCGGAGCGCGTAGATGCTGCACTTCCCGTCCTCGAGGAAGATGCAGGCGTCGCCCTCCGAGCCGAAGCTCCACTGGCCCGCGACCTTCTCGCAGTAGCGGGCCTCGAACGCGCGCAGCGAGATCCCGAGGTGCTCGGCGATGGCCTTGCGCTCGGCGCGCGTCGAGAAGACGTACTCGAAGCCGTCGCCGTGGTTCACGCAGCACTTGCCGCAGGCCGTGCACTCGAAGCGCACGCCGTCGACGTACCACGGGGCGCCGTCGGGGCTCGTCGCGCCCGTCGCGGGCGGGCGGCCGCCGGACGACGCTCCGCCCCGGGACGACCGCCCGGCGCCGTCCCGCGCGGGCTCCGCGCCCGCGCTCACGCGTCCTCGTTCCAGGAGATGGTGCGCGGCCGCGTGAACTGGCGGTATCCGTCCGGGCTGCCGAGGAAGCCGAAGCCGCTCTGCTTGGCGCCCACCCAGGGCGGGTCGCCGGCGCCGCCGAGGCCGCGGTTCACGCCCACCTGCCCCGACTCGAGCCGCGCGGCGAGCGCCCGGCCCCGCTCGAGGTCGCCGGCCCACACCGAGGCGCCGAGCCCGAACGGCGAGTCGTTCGCGAGCGCGACCGCCTCGTCCGCGCTGCCCACGGTGCGGATCGTCGCGACCGGCCCGAAGGTCTCCTCGCGCAGGAGGTCCATGTCCTCGCGGGTCTCCGTGACGACCGTCGGCTGCATGAACCAGCCGGCGCCCTCGCCGGGCCCGCCGCCCAGCAGCACCTTCGCGCCCTTGCCGCGCGCGTCCTCGATCTGCGCGAGGACGGATCGGCGCTGACCCTCGCTCGCCATGGGGCCCATGAAGACGTCGTCGCGGCCGTCGCCGACCTTCAGCGCCTTGGCCTTCTCGACGACGAGCTCGGTGAAGCGCGGGGCCGCGTCCTTCTCCACGTAGATGCGCTCGACGCTGCAGCACACCTGGCCCGTGTTGCGCATGGACTCGCGTACGGCGTAGCTCGCCGCCGCCTCGAGGTCCGCGTCCGCGCACACGATCATCGGGTCCTTGCCGCCGAGCTCGAGCACGAGCCGCTTCAGGCCCGGCGCGCACGCCGCCATGAT
>JAUIEF010000128.1 GCA_030428785.1 bacterium | reverse complement strand
CCTCATCAACTTCATGTACACGCAGTGCGACGGCATATGACCCGGCGTCACCGCGAACCTCGTGCAGGTTCAGAAGGCGCTGCGACCGTGGGTGGGTGAGGAGCTGCACATCTACTCGATCAGCCTCGACGGCGACGAGGTCGACACGCCCGAGCGGCTCGCGCGCTACGCGGAGGCGCACGGCGTCACCGAGGGCTGGACGTTCCTCACGGGCGACTGGGACGACGTCGACGCGCTGCGCAAGCGGCTCGGCGTCTTCGACCCCGACCCCGAGGTCGACAAGGACAAGACGCAGCACGCGGGCCTGTGCGTCGCGGGCAACGAGCCGCGCGGTCAGTGGGCGGGCATCCCCGGGCTCGCGCCGGTCGGCGCGTTCCTCGACTCGCTCATGAAGACGATGCACCGCTACTGGGAGCGGACGCCGTAGCGGGCACGACGTCCGCCGGCAGGCCGCGGCGACGCCGCAGCCACCGCGTCCACGGCACGAGGATCGCGAAGCACGGCAGGTAGAGCGCGAAGGGCACGCTCATCGTCGTCATGCTGCCGACGTGGAACGCGAATGCGGCGAGCGCGTACAAGGGCGCGAGCGCCGGCCGCCAGAGGATCACGGGGAACGTGAGCTCGAAGAGCATCGTGAACCACGTGAGCGCGACGGCGAGCCCGTGGTACCGCGCGAGCGCGAGGCCGGCGCCGTTGTCCCAGAAGCAGCCGGCCTGGAGCAGCGACGTCTGCACGGTGAAGCCGTTCATCCAGTCGAGGCCGGCGCCGCCCAGCTTGCACAGGCCGGCGGAGAGGTAGATCACCGAGAGCAGCCAGGCCGCGAGCCGCACCGGCCAGCGCGCGAGCGGATCGGTCCGCTCGAGGAGCGGCGGCGGCGAGCCCGCGCGGCGGCGGCGGAGCCGCGCGTCGACGGAGAGCGCGGCCCCCGACGGCGAGCACGCGAGCAGCGCGAGCACGAGCACCGGCACCGTCTCGACGTGGTGGTAGTCGCCGAAGGAGTACCGGTGGCTGATCATGAACGCGAAGCCGGTCACGTAGAGCGCGAGGCTCGTGCGCGTGAAGAGGCCGACGAGCGCCGTGAACCCGACGAGCGTCGTGCCGAGCCGCACGGCGTCGAGGAGCTCGACGGACGGCCTCCAGCCCGCGCCGAACGGCAGGCTGAAGAGCCGGAACAGCAGCACCGGCTCGAACTGCGCGTCGGGCAGCGCGACGGCGTGGTCGAACTCCTCGTAGAGCGGCACCGTCATGAGCGCGTACGGCCACAGGAGCAGCACCTGGTGCAGCCCGACGACGAGCAGCCGCACGATCGCGAGGTCGAGCACGGGCGCCGGCCCGAACCACGCGCGGTTCCAGCGGTCGGCGAGGCTCACGGGAGCACCCGCCCGTCGACGACCTCGTGTCGCGCGATCTCCGCGCGCGACAGCTCGGTGAGCGTGCCGTCCTCCTCGATGCGGTAGCGGTCGGCCTCGAGCCGCAGCGCGCGCACGCTCGGCGTCGCCGCGAGGAAGGCCGCGAGCGTGCGCTCCGTGCGGCGCAGCGAGCCGTCGATCAGGCCCTTGATGGCCCGGCCGCGCAGGTCGTAGTACGACTCGCCGATGCGCGCCGGGCTCAGCACCTCCTCGCGGCCGTCGGCGTGCTCCGCGACGAGCTCGTACGCGTGGTGCACCTCGCCCGGCCAGCGCGCGGAGTTGTACATGTTGTATTCGAGGAACGGCCAGAGCTCCGGCGCGCAGGCGACGCGCAGCGGCTCGAGCGCCGGGATCGCCTTGGGCGGGCAGGAGACCTTGAGGCCGGCCGCGACCTGCAGGCCCAGGAACACGACGATGACGACGTTCGGGAGGAGCCGGCGTCGCAGCGGCGGGAGCGCGTCGTCGGCGGGGGGCATGGCGGTCCGGAGCGGGGGGCGCGGCGGGGCGGCGCCCCGCGGGCCGCGCATTGTGCCCGATGGGCGGGGCGCGTCCGTCGTCCCGTCGGGGCGGGACCGCGGAGGTCGTCGTCCCGCGCTCGCCCGCGCGCGGGGTCAGACGCGCCGGTCGGCGTCGCGGAGCGCGCGGTGGACCTCGTCGACGGCGTCGCGGGCCTCGCCGACCGCCTCGCGCGCGGCGTGACGGGCGTCCGCGCGGGGCGAGCGCGCGCAGGCGGGGCCGTCCGTGTCCCACGGCCGCGCGCGCATGACGGGCTTGATCACGTTGAGCGCGGCCCAGAGTCCCCAGCACCAGAAGAGGATCCAGGCGATCGACTCGTGTCCCAGCGCCACCGCCGCGGAGATCCACACGATCGCCCAGAAGAGGTTCTGACCGGCCTCGCGCACCTCGAAGACCCACTCGCGCTCGCCGACGTGACCGATGCGGATGTCGCCCTCGAAGGTGTCGACGACGAGCTCCGCGTCCCCGCGGCCCACGGTCCCGCGCAGCGTCGAGACGCCCGTCGTGGACTGGGACGGGTGCAGCTCGTCGCGGATGTGCCCGGAGAGCGTGCGCGCCTCGTACCGGAAGCCGCACTGCGCCTCGTCCACGCCCAGGTGGATGTCGCCGTCGTCGGCGTGGAGCTTGGCGCGGCCCGAGCGCAGCCGCAGGCCGTTCGTCACGATCCGGCCGTCGCGCGTCGTCACGGAGAGGTCGCTGCTCGAGACGCCGTTGAGCGAGACGGCGCCGCGCTCCGTGCGCTCGACGTCCAGCGGACCCACGTGGTCGCGGACCTTGACGGTGCCCTCGCCGGCGTCGATGCGGAGCGGCGCGCGGAGGCTCGAGACGGTGACGTCCGCCTCGGCCGCGCACACGCGCACGGGCAGGTCCTCCGGCACGTGGACGGTGACGTCGTCGTCCGGGAGGCGCAGCCGGAGGCCGGGCAGCGTCCCCGCGGCCTCGCCGATCCACGGGCCCGTGTCCATCTCCACGGGCTGGACGGCCTTCTTCTTCCGCGTCTTCGAGTCGCTCGTCACGCCGACCTCGGGCCGGCTCCAGGTCCGGACCTCGACCTCGTCGTCGCTCTTGGCGTCGAGCCGCAGCCAGGCCGCCTCGCCCGTGCCGAGCACCGCGTCGGTGCGCGAGTCGATGACCTTGAGCGTTCGCGTCGCGCCGGGCGGCGCCGCGGGTTCCCTCGGCGGCAGCCCGGGCGCGGGCCCGCCGCCCAGCGCCGAGCCGATGTCCGTGCCGAGGTCGTGCGCGCTCTGGTAGCGACGCTCGGGCTCGCTGTGGAGCGCCTTGAGCACGAGCCGGTCCACCTCCGGCGCGACGCGCGCGGCGTGGCTCGGCGGGTCGAAGTGGCCCGCGGGGAGCTTGCCCGTGAGCAGCTCGTAGAGCACGACGCCCACCGCGTAGATGTCCGCGCGGTGGTCCACGTGCGCCGAGCTCTTCTGCTCCGGCGCCATGTAGTTGTAGGTGCCGAGCACGACGTGCGTGCCCGTGAGGTTCGCGGAGGGGTGCTCGTCCTGCAGCACCTTCGCGAGCCCGAAGTCGGCGACGCGCGGCTGTCCCGCGCGGTCGACGAGGATGTTCTCGGGCTTGATGTCCCGGTGCACGATGCCGCGGTCGTGCGCGTAGTGCAGCGCGTCGCACACCTTGCCGACGAGCCCGAGCGCCCGCTCCGGCGACACCTCGCCCGTGCCCATGAGCTGCCGCAGGTTCACGCCCGGCACGTACTCCATCACGAAGTAGTGCATGTCGCCCTGGCTGCCCATGTCGTGGATGCCCACGATGTTCGGGTGCTGGAGCTTCGCGAGCGCGCGCGCCTCGCGGTGGAAGCGCTGCACGAGGTGCGCGTCGCGGGCGAGGTTCGGGGCGAGCACCTTGATGGCGAGCGTCCGGTCGAGGTGCAGGTGCGTCGCCTTGTAGATGCGACCCATCGCGCCCTCGCCGATGACCTCGTCGAGACGGTACTGCCCGAGCAGCGAGCCCGCCGGCAGCGGCGTGCCGTCCGCCGGGAGCTCGGGGTGGCTCGGCGTGCCGCGCCCGCCGAACGTCGGGTGCGTGTCGTGGTTCGTGCGCGCGAGCCGCTCCATGCGGTCCTGCACCTCGAAGTACCCGGCGAGGTCGTCCGCCAGGTCCGGGTGCGCGTCGAGGAACGCGCGGCGGTCGGGCTGTTCGCCCGCGTCCACCTGCTGCAGGTACTCGGCGAGCACGGCCTGGAACCGCTCGGCCTTGTCGACGGTCATGGTGCCTCCAGTGCGGCGAGGAGATCCCGGAGCTGCCCGAGTCCGCGGTGCAGCAGGCCGGCGACGGCCGCGGGGCTGCGCCCCATGCGGTCGGCGATGTCGGCCAGGGAACACGATTGCCAGTAACGGAGGACGACGGCCTGCGCCTGCGCCTCGGGCAGCGTCGAGAGCCCGTCGGAGAGCCGCATGAGCCGCTCGTGCCCGGCGAGGATCTCCGACGGCGTGGCCTGGTCGGCGGCGAGCCAGCTCGCGACGTCGAGCCCGCTGCGCTCGAGCGCCGCCGCGAGCGGCTGCTCCCGGGCGGGGTCACGCTTCGCGCGTCGCATGTCGCGCAGCGCGTTCTGCACGTTGCGCGCCAGGATCCGCCGCAGCCAGCCGGCGAGCTGCGCCGCGTTCTCCCCGCGGAAGTGCTCCCGGTCCCGGTGCGCCTCGAGCAGCGTCTGCTGGACGATGTCCGAGGCGTCGAGCCGGGGCCGCACCTCCGGGTGGAGCTGCGCCCGCGCCAGTACGTGGAGGTAGCTCCGGTACCGGTCGAGCGGGGGCAGCGGTGGGGAGACCGACGGGTTCATGCCATGACGTCCTCGGGTGTCCTGGGCACCGTCGGGCGGCGGGCTTCGCGCGGAAAATCCATGGGCCGCCGATTGTCGCAGATCGGCCACCGCGGGGGCGCTTGACGGTCGGCGCGGGCCCTGGTGTCCTGCGGTGGAGGCCCCGGACCGGAGGAGACGCCATGGCCCCGCCCACCCCCGTCGATCCGCGTCGCCCGGCGACGTCCGCCCGCAGGCCGACCGCCCGTCGCGCGCCCCGCGCCCCGCGGAGCCGCCGGCTCGTGCTCGCGCTGCCGCTCCTTCTCGCCGCCGCGTGCGGCCACGTGAGCTTCTCGTCGGTGCTCGTGGACGAGGGCATCCCGCACGACGGCCAGCAGTCGTGGCGCACGTCCGACGGCGTGTCCATGCGCTGGATCCAGGCCTGGGGCGAGGACGGCGCGGGCTACCGGCTCGAGGTGCGCGGCACGCGCGTCCCGGTGCTCGACGAGCACGACGCGGACTTCGTGTTCGCCGAGGACGTCGAGCTGACGCTCGGTCGGTACGCGGACGACGAGCTCGTCGCGGAGATGGCGGTCGTCGTGGAGGACGGCGAGGTCTCGCGGACGTTCCGGCGCGGCGACGTCGTGCAGCCGTGGGACGGCGAGGCGCAGGCGTGGCTCGCGGACTCGCTGCGCGCGTGCATCCGGCGCACGGGGCTCGGGGCGGAGACGCGCGTGCCCCGCCTGTACGCGTCGGGCGGGCTCGACGCGGTGCTCGCGGACATCGGGTCGCTCGAGACGGACTCGGCGCGCGGCGCGCACTACGAGGTCGTCGCGGAGTCGGAGGTGTTCCCCGACGCGGAGGTCGCGGCCGCGCTGCGCGACGCCGCGCGGCGGCTCGGCTCGGACGCGCACCTCGCGGACGTGCTCGAGGAGGCCGTCGAGGCGCGGCCCGGCAGCGCGGCGGTGGTGGACGCCGTGCTCGACGCGTGCCCGTCCGTCGAGTCGGACGCGCACCTCGCGGACCTGCTGGAGACGGTCCTCGAGGACGGCCGCGCGACGGGGGCGGCGCTCGCGCGCGCGCTGGAGATCGCGGGCGCGCACATCTCGAGCGACGCGCACCTCGCCGACCTGCTCGAGGACGCCGCGGCGCACGGCGGCCTCGACGCGACGAACGTGGCCGCGTTCGTGAGCGCGCTGATCACGGTGGACTCGGACGCGCACGCGGCGGACGTGCTGGAGGACCTCGTGGAGCACGCGGCGGTGGACGACGCGCTGCTCGCCGACCTGCTCGCCCGCGCCGCGCCGCGCATCGACAGCGACGCCCACCTGGCCGACGTCCTGGGCGACGTCGCGGCGCGACGGCTCACGGATCGCGCCGTGCGCGAGGGATTCCTCGCCGCGCTCGCGACGATGGACTCGGGCGCGCACCTCGCGGACGTGCTCGAGGAACCGGTGCGCGAGCTGCGCGGCCCGGCCGCGCTCGCCGACCTCGTGCGCGCGGCCGGCCGACGCATCGGGAGCGACGCGCACCTCGTGGACGTGCTCGAGGGCGTCGCGCCCTCGGCCCTCGCGGACGCCGCCGTGCGCGCCGCGATGCGCGAGGCGGTGGGGAGCATCGAGAGCGCGTCCTACCGCGAGTCGCTGCTGCGCCGCTTCCCGGAGGACGCGCTCGCCGACTGACCGCGCGCGGTCCGACGCCGCGCGTCCGCCGCGCGCCGTCCCGTCAGAGCTCGTACCAGAGCAGACCGGACGGGCTGCGGCCGCCCGTGTTGAGCCGGATGTCCCCGGTGGCGGGGCAGTAGATCCACGCCTCGAAGCCCCACGGGCGCATGGGCATCTCCTCGACGATCTTCACGTCGCTCGTGCCCTTGAGCGGGTTGCGTGGGAAGGCCGTGCGGAGGTACGGGCCGTAGCGCGTGCCGCGCCGGCCGTACGCGTCCGTGCCGCCCGTGAGCTGTTCGGCGACGCGCGCGTCCGGCCACGCGTCGCCGTGCTCGATGCGGTACCGCTCGATGGCGAGCCGCAGCACGGAGAGGTTGCCCACCGCCGTCGCCTCCTTGCTCTGCATCGTCGACGAGTCGAACGTCGGGATGGCGAGCGCGCCGAGGATCGTCATGACGATGACGACCACCAGGAGCTCGAGCAGGGTGAGGCCGGACTCGCGGCGGGCGACCGGTGCGGCGGGCATCGGGTTCTCGCGGGGCGGTGGCGGGCCGGTGGGCGGACGGAGCGGGACCGTCCTTCTTCGGCACGCGGCCCGCCCGAGGTGAAGGCCCGGACGCGGGTCGGGGCGGCGGGGACCGCTCAGTACGGCAGGCGGGGATCCCACCAGGGGATCGTCGGCAGCGTGGGCCGGAGGATCGTGTTCACCAGGGACGGGTCGACGGCCTCCGGGAACGGGAAGTCCACCCGGAAGGCCAGGTCGTAGCGGGTCCCGTCCAGGACGTCGAGCCGCACGCCGGGGTCGCTCCAGGGCGCCGGACCGCCGTCGGGCGCGCCCGGCGCGAGGAGCACGAAGCCCTGCTCGAGCGCGACGACGTGCTGCTCCATGGTCGTCGCGACGAGGGCGGCGCGGATCTCCTGCACGCGCTGCTCGTCGCCCGCCGCCTCCGCCTCGTCGAGCGCCTCGATGACCGACACGTCGGCGGGCAGCTCCATGCCGTCCCCCTCGAGCACCTCGAGCAGCCGCGGCGGGTACGGCTCGAGCGTCGTGAGGTACGGCCGGATCTCCGCCGGCGCGAAGCCCGCGGCGCGGAGCGTGTCGCGGTAGATGGGCCAGTCGTTCACGGAGGTGTCGACGAACCGGCGTCCCTCGGGGTCGTCCGAGGCGTCGCTCAGGATGCTGATGGACGTCGCGTCGAAGACCGCGAAGCCGCCGGGCGCGACGAGCTCCCGGATGCGCGCGAAGAACTCGCGGCTGTAGAGCTTGGCGAGGTCGTAGTCCGTCGCGTACGGGAAGTCGATGAACACGGCGTCGTACGGGCCGTCGTGCTCGCGGACCCAGCGGAAGCCGTCGTCGAAGGTGCGTTCGATGCGCGGGTCGCGGAGCGCGTTGGCGTTCGCGGTGCGCAGGACGGGGTGGTCCATGGCCAGCTCGACGAGCACGGGGTCGATGTCGACGTGCCGGATCGACCGTACCTCGTCGTACTTGACGAGCTCGCGCAGGACGAGGCCGTCGCCGCCCCCGAGGAGGAGCACGCGCTCGGGGACCTTCCCGAGCGCGACGACCGGCACGTGCACGAACCACTCGTGGTAGATCTCGTCGTACCGCGTGTTCGTCTGGAACGCGCCGTTCAGGCAGAGCATGTGGTCGACGGGGTAGTCCGGGGCCCGGCGGAGCTTCTCGCTGTACGCGCCCATGAGCGTCGCGGAGAGGCCGGGGTTCGGGTCGTACACGAGGTCGATGCGCTGGTACGGCGAGCGGGCGCGCAGGACCTCGGGGTAGTCGTCGAGGGCGCCGAGCCGGTGCGCGAGGCCGTCCTCGTGGGTCGACGCCTCGATGTAGTAGTAGTACCCCTTGAGCATCCAGGCCTGCACGGGCGCCGCGAGGGAGATGCCCGCGAGGAGCAGCGCGGCCGTCGCGCCGAGGGCCGCCCAGCGACGCCCGCCGCGCGGCGCACCCTGGAGGCGCACGGCGGTGATGATCGCGGCGACCGCGAGGTTGACCGCCGCCACGAGCAGGCTCACGCCGAAGAGCGGCAGCGCCGGCAGGAGCACGAGCGGGAAGAGGAGGCCGCCGACGAGCGCGCCCAGGTAGTCGACGCCGAGCACGGCGTTCGCGGCGGGGCGGTCGTCGCGAGGTCCCGCGGCGAGGCGCATGAGGATCGGGAGCTCCGCGCCGGACAGCCAGCCCACTCCGACGACGAGCAGCGCGGCCGGCACGTGCACGCAGGCCACGCCGAGCTGCTCCCACCCGTGGAGGTGGAGGTACGAGTACAGGAAGTGCCCGACTTGGATGACCGGGACCATGGAGGCGCCGAGCAGCGTGAGCTTCAGCTCGATGCGAACGAGCGCGGACCACAGGTCGTCGTCGGGGACGCGCCCGCTCCGCCAGGAGCCGACGCCCATCGACGCGAGGAACACGCCGACGACGAGGCTGAACCACACGACGGCGTTCGCCGTGAGGAGCGCCAGGGTCTGCGCCGCGACGAGCTCGTAGACGAGGCTGCACGCCGAGAGCACGAGCGCGGCCAGGAGGATCGCGGGCACGCGGGCGCCGGCCGGCGGCGGGGCGTCGGTGCCGCTGCGGGCGACCCGCGGTGCGGGGGGTGCGCCGACGGTCATCCCGGCACCCCGCGCAGCAGCCGCGAGACCTCCACGTCCGTCGCGCGGAAGCCCTCGCGCAGCACCGCGATGGCCTCGTCGGGCTCCATGCGGATGCCGCACGTGAAGAGGTCGGCGCTCATGTACCCGCGGTCGGGCCACGAGTGCAGGCAGATGTGCGACTCGGTGATGAGCACGGTGGCGCTCATGCCCCACGGCTCGAACTGGTGGAAGGCCCAGTGCACGGGCGTCGCCTTGCTGGCGCGCACGGCCTCCTCGAGCACGGGACGCACCGCCGCGACGGTGGCGATGCGGTCGGGCTCGCACCCGAGGAACTCCACGATGTAGTGGTCCCCGAGGGGGACGGTGTGGTCGGCGTCGGTCATCGGTCGAGGTAGAGGGACAGGCCGGCCTGCTCGATGGGCGTCGCGAGGCCGAGGCACAGGAGGAGCGCCGCGAGGAGGACGCCCTGCGCGGCGGCGAGCGCGGTGTGCTCGCGTCGGCGCTCGGGGGCGACGAGTCCGCGGAACGCGACGAGGGCGAGCCCGACGACGGCGTTCAGCGCGGCGACGAGGAAGCCCGTCGCGACGATCCCGAGCGTGGGATAGAAGACGAGCGCGAACACGACGGTGCCCGCGAACGCGCCGATGTAGTCGGTGCCGAGCACGGTGTGCGCGCGACGGCCCGCGGCGCGCGCGCCGATCTCGATGAGCAGCGGGATCTCGAGGCCGCTGAGCACGCCGATGCCCAGGATGAGCCCGTGCGCGACGAGCGACAGCAGGAGGTGCGGCGCCTGGAGCCCGTCGATGAGGAAGAGCAGCATGACCGACCCGCCGCCGAGGATCGTGAGCGCGACCTCGAGGCGTTGCAACGCGAGCACGGGCGTCGCGAGCACGCGCCGTCGGCCGAGCATCGCGCCGATCCCCATCGCGAGCATGTAGAGCCCGATGGTCACGCTGTACCGCAGCACCGTGTTGCCGAGGAACGCGCTGAGCGCCTGACCGAGCAGCAGCTCGTAGACGATGCTCGCGAACGCGAGCAGGAGCGTCGCCGCGAGGACGAGCCAGGTGCGCGCGGAGGGCAGCTCGGTCGCGCGGGCCTCGTCCTTCGGGAGGCAGCAGTGCTTGTGCTTCTCGCCGCTGCCGCACGGGCAGGGGTCGTTCCGGCCGGGCTTGCGGGGGGGGCTCATGGGCTCCGTCGGGGGGCGTGGGTCGGGGCGCCTGCGGTCGGGGCGCCGTCGGGTGGCGTGCCGGTGGACGTGCTGTCGTCGGCGCGGCGGTGCCGGGCCGACCGCCGCCGGCGACGCCCGCGGGTCTCCCCGGACTCCTTCGTCGCCGAATACAGTGCCCAGGAAGGAAAATCCCCGGCCCGGGAGGCCGGTTCCGCGCTCCATCGGCCATTCTAGCGGATCATCCCCGCGCGCCGGAGCTTTCTGTCGAAAGCACTTTCCGCCGACTTCTCGGGCAGGCTCCCGGCCGGTCCCGGGGCCTCCGTCCCCGGACAGCCGGGGCTAGGATGGCCGATCCGCCGACCTCCGGGAGCCCCGAGCCACCGGCGGACGGCGCGTCCCCGGGACCCCCCGCCGTGATCGCCCGCCGCCTGCTGACGCCGCTCGCGCTCCTCCTGCCGGTCGCCGCCGCGGCGGCCCGGGACGACGACCCGCCGGCCTGGACCTGGTTCCCGGGCGGCCAGCTCTCGGTGAACGGCATCGCGTACGACAGCCGCAACGCGAAGCACAGTGGTCTCGAGACGGAGCTCGCGGTGCCGATCCTCGACGGTCTGCACCGGAGCGGCGCGCGCGTGCACGTCGCCGCGGACCTCGACGGCGAGGACACGCGGAGCAACCTCTGGGAGGCGTGGGGCGAGTGGCCCGTCGCCTCGCGCTCATGGCTCCGTGCCGGGCTCCTGCGCGTCCCGCTCGGCAGCGAGTTCGCGACGCGCGACGAGGACCACGCGCTCGTCGGCTACGGCTTCCCCGCGCACCTCGCCGGCCGCTGGGACACGGGCGTGCGGCTCGACGGCTACCTCACGGACGACACCTGGTACGGCGTGACCGTCACGGCCGGGCACGGGTTCGATCACAAGGGGCGCTCTCGAAAGTCGGACCAGGTCGCCGCGCGCCTGCTCACGACGTCGGCGTCCGACGGGAGCGGCGCGTTCGAGGGCCCGTTCGCCGGCGTCACGGTCGCGTGGAGCCCCGACTACGACGACCCGATCCAGATCGCCTCGCCGCTCGAACAGCAGGTCTTCACGACGCCCGACCTCGACGGCGGCAGCGCGATGTGGCAGCACGTCGAGTTCGGGTGGCGGTCGCGCGCGTTCCGCGGCGGCGTCGAGGTCACGAACGGCTCGGTGTCCGACGTGCCGGTCGGGGGCGGACGCGAGGAGGACGTCGACCAGCTCACGAGCTGGGCGGCCTACGTCGTGTGGAGCCTGCGCGGCGAGGCGGCGCGCTGGTCGCGCGGCGGCTGGGTGCCGGCGCGCGGCCCGCTCGGCAGCCGCCCGGGCGCGGCGCGGTCCGCGGCCGGCCCGGCGCCGCCCGACGAGCCCGCGCTGCCGATCGAGTTCGCGCTGCGCTACAGCAACGCGGACATCGACCGCGTGCTCTTCGACGAGGGCATCACGACCTACGACCCGTCGACGCAGGAGGTGCGGACGTTCAGCGCGATCCTCGGCGGGCTCGTCGACCCGGACACGCGCCTCGCCCTCCAGTGGACGAAGATCATCGCGGACCACGAGCTCACCACGCTCGGGGGCGACAACCGCGACTCAAGCTGGGTGCTGCGCGTCGACCGCCGGTTCGGGCGTCCGCCGCCGCGTCGTTGACGGCGTCGCTCAGCGGCCCGCCCGCGCGAGCATCCGGGAGAGCGTGCCGGGCAGCCCGCGCTCGAGCTCGAAGAGCTGCACGTCGCGGTGGTCCACGAGCCCGTCGGCGTTGCGGTCCACGCTCCGCATGGGCGCCGGCAGGGACGCGGTCTCCACGACGAGCTGGCGCGCGCCGCCGCCGCCCGTGGAGGTCGTCGTGCACGGGCACGGCGGGTGGAAGCCGAAGTTCGCGACGAGGAACGAGTAGTCCTCCGAGCCGACGGCGCCGTTGTTGCTGAAGTCCGCGTCGCGCGTCGTGCCGTCCCACGGGCAGCCGCCGTCCGCCGCGAGGTTGCCGTACTGGAAGATGAGCAGCGTGACGTCGTTGATGTCGACGTCGGCATCGTCGTCCGTGTCGCCGCCGCGCAACGAGAGCACGGAGTCCGCGACGAAGCCCGTGCCGACCGGCGTGAGCGTCGTGATCGCGACGATGGTGTGCTGGCGGTCCTTCGCGCAGAGCGTGGCGTTGACGCCGCACGGGATCTCGATGGAGGCGGAGGCCCGGACCGGCGTGGCCGGGTCGCTGTCGTGGTCGACGAAGGCGAGGACCTCGTCGATCGTGTCGCCGCAGGCGCCGCCCGTGAACCGGATGCAGCGCGAGACCGGCGTGAACACGCCCTCGAGGTCCACGACGACCGAGACCTCGTTGAACCCCTGGACCTCGACGTCGAAGGTGTCGAACGAGAGGTTGCCGCAGGCGTCCGTCGCGACGCAGACGACGGTCGTGACGCCGGTCGGGAAGACGGAGCCGCTCGGCGGCGAGCAGGAGACCGCCGGGCTCGCGTCGCAGTTGTCCGTGGCCGTCGGGTCCGTCCAGGTGACGACCGCGGTGCAGCCGCCGGCGTCCGCGATCACGGAGACGTCGCCCGGCGTGCCGGAGATCACGGGCGCCTCCGTGTCCGTGACGCGCACCGACTGCATGCAGGTCGAGACGAGGCCCGCGCAGTCCGTCGCGGTCCAGGTGATGACCGTCTCCTCGCCGGGCGCGCAGCCCGCCGGGTACGGGTCGTCGAGCGGCAGCGCGTCGTCGCGCACGCCCTCCACGGAGAGCAGGCCGCACGCGTCGAAGGCGGCGGGCGGCGCGACGGCCACGAGCGCGGAGCACTCGCCGGGGTCCGTCGACACGTCGACGTCGGGCGCGCAGACCAGGGACGGCGGCGTCTGGTCGATGCCGAAACCCGTCGGGTCGGCGAGGCGCGTCGGGACCGGCAGCCCCTCGAAGCTCAGCTCGCTCGGGAACGTCGAGCCGACCGTGAACGCCACCGACGACTCGACGCCGTCGCCCGCGGCGAGCACGTCGAACACGAGCGTCGCGAGGAGCGCGTCGTCCTCGGCCGGCGGGTCGAGGAAGTCCACGGAGCCGTCGAGCAGCAGCGTGCCGGGCGGCGCGCCGGAGTCGACGATCGGGTCGAGGATGTGCAGCGGGAAGGGAGCCGAGGTGTACGCGCTCGAGGCGTCGAGCGCGAGGAGCGCGGGGTCGAACGTCACGGACGCGAAGAAGCCCGTGACCTGCTGGTCGAGGCAGCCCATGCGGAGCTCGACGACGAGCTGGTCGCCGGCCGTGTAGCAGACCGCGTCGCCCAGGATCTCGAGCGCGAGGCGGTTCGTCGCGACGGCGGCCAGCGTGTCCTCGGTGCACGGCTCGACGACCCAGACCGTGACGAAGCCCGGGTCCGCGGAGCCCGTGAGCAGCGTCGGGTCGGTGGAGTCGCCCAGCTCGACGGCGCGGTGCTCGCCGTAGAGCACGGGCTCCGTCTGCGGCAGCCCGGGCACGGGCGTCGCGAAGCCCGCGCCGTCCCAGGTCGTGGCCGTGGGCAGGTGCACCTCGGGCCCGACGACGCTGTGGTAGATGCCGTCCGACACGTGGAAGGTCGTCCGCGCGAGGAGCTCGGTGGGGCTCGACCAGGTCTGCACGGCGTCGCACACGCCGTCCGCGACGCCGCCGAAGAGCACCGTGTGGAACGGGCTGCCCGCGAGGTCGCCGGGCGCGTTCGGGCCGTCGTGGAAGTCGATCGTCCAGGCGGCGGGCGCGCCGCCGAACGCCGGCTCGCCGAGCCCGCCGGACATCGAGTCGAGCGTCGTGTAGACGGGCGGCAGGTTCGAGCCGTCGGCCGTCGACGCCGGGATCACGGCGCGCAGCGCGTAGTTCTCCGGGTCCGGCACCGTCGCGAGCTCGTTCGTCGCGAACTGCGCGGACCGCACCTCGAGGAAGGCGACGTCGGCCGGCGTGGCGGTCGAGGGCGTGACGCCCGCGTTGTAGTGCACGACGAGCACGTTGTTGAGATCGGCGAGGTCCGGGCCCTCGAAGGTCGAGGTGAGGACGCCGCAGTCCTCGGCGTCCGCCACCGTGAGGCAGGGCGGCGCGAGGTCCAGCCACGGGCAGTAGTCCACGTTGGCGTCCGTCACGGAGTCGCCCACGCCGTCCGCGTTCACGACGTCGACGCCGGGCGTGAAGCTCGCGGCGGCGCAGGGCGGGTCGTCCGCCTCGTTCGTGCCGACGGGGTCGGCCGGGCCGCTCACGTCGCCCCACCAGTTCTCCGTCGCGTCGACGATCACGAGGGCCGACGTGCTCACGACGCCGAAGTCGTTGCCCGCGATGGTCGAGCCGCGGACGACGACCTCCGACGTGTCCGCCGCGTCGAAGCCCACGGCGAGACCGACCGAGTTGTCCGTGAGCGTGCAGCCCGTGATGTCCGCCTCGGTGCCCGGACCGAAGAAGGTCGTGACGAGCATGCCCGCGGAGCCGGAGCCGTCGCTCGACGCGACGCCGCGGTTGCCCGTGACCGTGCAGTCGGCGATCGTCGCGACCCCGATCGAGCTGCCCAGCGAGTCGAGGCAGATGAAGTAGTCGAGCCAGTCGCCGACGCCCTTGCCGGTGTACGTGCAGCGCTCGATGACGGCGTCGTCGAAGGTGTGGATCCCGATGCGCCCGATCTCCGAGAACCCGCAGCGGGAGACGCGCAGCAGGCCGTCCGCCTGGAAGGTCGTGAGCGCGATGCCGGAGTAGGACGGCCCGCTCTCGTCGTACTTGATCTCGCGGAAGGTGCAGTCCTCGACGGTGAGCGTGCCGTGGCTGCGCACGCCGTTCCACACGCGGTGTCCCGTGCCGTCGAGGACGAGCCCGCGCAGCGTGACGTCCACCCCGAGCGGCACGAGGAACCAGCCGCGCGCGTCGCCGCTCGTCCCCGTGTCGGAGGACGGCCGCAGGACGTCGCCGGTGCCGCGCACCGTGACGCTCTTGGTGAAGACCGTCTGGACCTCGGGCGTCGTGTGGTCGGCGACGAGCATCTCGAGCACGTGCCCGTCGAGCGTGTCCGGGTCGTCGATCGCGTCCTGGATCGACGCGTGCGACTCGGCGGTGTCGAGGTTCACGACGGCCTGCGCGGCCAGCGGCGTGGCGAGCGCGGCCCAGACGAGGCCGCAGAGCGCTCCCCCGAGCGCGGTCGGGTGCTTCATGATCCCCTTCTCTCCTCGTCCCCGCGGCCGGCGGGCGGCCCGCGGGTCTCCTCCTGGTGTGTGTGCGTGGACGTCGTGCGCGCCGGGATCCCCGGCCGGGCGCGCGCGGCCCGGACTACGGGATGGGCGTCGTCGCGAGGACCGCGTTCGACAGCGTGAGGCCGTCGGGCACGGAGAGGTCCTGGACGACGAACTGGAACCAGATGTTCGTGCCGGGCGGGACGCCCTTGGGCCACGTCGTGGCGCCCACGAAGGTGCCGGCGCCGTTCGCCACGAAGAACAGCTGGTTGATGAACGGGAACGCGTGGACCGTGCCGCCGATCGCCGGGAACGGCGTCGACGTCAGCGAGATCCAGGCGAGCATGAGCGCGTTGGGCGGCGCGTTCGTCAGCGTGACGGCCGCGGGACAGCCGCCCGCGAGCGTGCCGCTGCCGACGAGCGTCGGGACCCCCGCGATGCCGGGCGCGCCGCCGCCGATGTCCGTCCAGGTGCCGACCGCGGTCGTGATCTCCGTCGGGCCGGAGAGCGTGCCGGTCACGATCTGCCCGGGCGTCACGCCGACGACCTTCGTCGACCCGAACACGCCGATGGTCGGCAGGATCGAGATCATCGCCTCGTCGAGGACCAGGAACTCGAAGGTCACGACGGTCTTCGTCGGCGGCAGCGAGAGCGGGTTGAGCGGGTCGGCGAAGGCCGTGTAGATCGCGTCGCCGTCCGCGAGGTCGTCGTTGACGTCGTCGGGGTCGTTGAGGAATCCCGTCGCGAACCACGGGTCGGTGCTGGGCACGGCCTGCACGAGGCTGACCTGCGCGGGGTCCCACGAGAGGACGACGTCGAAGGCCGAGATGTCCGCCGAGACGGCCGTCGAGAGCACGAGCTCGACCTCCGCGATGCAGCCGACGGTGACGTTCTGGG
>JAUIEF010000127.1 GCA_030428785.1 bacterium | reverse complement strand
TGGCGGGACTCCTTTCCTGGAATCGGGCGGGGCCCCAACGGGCGTAACCCCACCCGATTCCAGGAAAGGAGTCCCTCACATGTTCGACGTCCTCGAGATCGCGATCCGCATGGTGGCCTCGCTTCGCTCGCCTCTGGCGCAGCTCCAGGTGTGTGATCGCGACATGCACCGCCAGGTGCGCAGGGCCGCGGCTTCCGTGACCCTCAACATCTCCGAGGGGCAGCGCCGGGGCGGGAAGGACCGCCGACATCACTGGCGTGTCGCCGCCGGATCGGCGGACGAGGTCCGGACGGCGTTGCGTAC
Organism: bacterium; assembly: GCA_030428785.1. Lineage (GTDB taxonomy): Bacteria > Planctomycetota > B15-G4 > B15-G4 > B15-G4 > JAUIEF01. The sequence continues at coordinate 16,081 of JAUIEF010000127.1, read as the reverse complement.
CGCGGTGGCGCTCGGTGACCTCCGCGAGGAGGAGCTGTCGGAGAGCTTCGCGCTCCTCGACCGCGTGCTCGCCATGCTCTGGAAGCTCACGCACTGAACGAGAGGACCCGCCCCGGCGGCTCGACCGCCGGGGTGGGTGTTCCTGCTCCATGCGTCATGCGCCAGAGCATCTTGCGCAATCGCATGAGCGTCGCGTGCGCGGCAAGCGCGTCATCGGCGCCGAGATCACGGTGCCGCTTCGCGACGATCAGATTCGCCTCGCCCTCGCCCTCGGCATCGGCTCCGGCGCCGGCCGCGGCATCGGCTTCGGGTTCGGTCGCGGCTTCGGCTTCGGCTTCGGCTTCGGCTTCGGCTTCGGAGCCGAGATCGTTCAGAGCACGTCGCGGGACACGCGAATTCCGAGCAACCGTTCCGACGCGAACCACAGTCCTCGCCCGGGCTGTGGGGAACGGTCCCCTACGGCTGGATGTCGAGCCGCAGTCCCGCCGTCGCCGACCAGCCGCCCGGCGCGCAGGCGTCGGGCCAGAACGCCTGCAGGTAGAACGGCACACCCGGGTCATGGGCGAGCGGCAGCGCGAGCTCCGCGTAGCCGAGCGAGTCGCTGCGGAGCGGGAGCAGTCGCACGAGGTGTCCCGGGTCGACCCACACGCCCGCGCCCAGGAGCGGCAGGGACGTCCCGGGCGCCGCCAGCGAGAGGGCGAGCAGGCCCGACGTCGAGTCGGGCGGCGCCTCGGTGCAGGTCACCGCGAAGCCCGGGTTCCCGACGCGCGGCGACGCCGTCAGGCCGATGACAAGAGGGCCGGTGCATCCCGGTGTCGACCTCCCGTAGCGGCTCGCGCCGGCGGGCAGCAGCGTCAGCTTGCTCACCACGCCGTCGAGCAGTCCGCCCGGCCCGCCCTGAGCTGCGCCGGGAGTGGTCGGATAGTCCGTGCTCCGGCTCGAACTCACGACGACCAGGCCGCCCGTCGGGACCGTCGCCAGGGAGACACGTCCTCCGTCGTCCTCGTCGTCGGCGCCGCCGAGATAGGTCGAGTACTCGAGCCGCCGACGATCGGGGGAGAGGCGGGTCACGAACAGGTCCTTCACGACGCCGGGGTTATGGTCGGTGTCGAAGGCGCCGTCCGTCGTCGGGAAGTCCGATCCGGTCGTGCTGCCGCCGATGACGATGGCGCCCGAGCCGTCGACCGTCACCGTGTCCGGATCGTCGGAGAAGGACGCCCCGAGGTAGCTCCCGTACACGATCTCGCTGCCCGTCGGGTCGATCACGGCGACGAAGCCGTCCGGCCCGTCCAGCGGACCCAGCGGGCCGACGGGGTCCCACGCGTCCGCCGTGACCGGGAAGTCCTGGGACTGCGTCGAGCCCACGACCACGATGTTGCCGAAGGCGTCGAGGGCCACCGCCCGCGCCGTCTCGCCCTGGCTCCCCCCCAGGGACCCCGAGAACACGAGCGACGCGCCGTCCGCCGCGAGGCTCGTCACGAATATCAACCCGGAACTCGGGCCACCCGAGTCCTGGATCGCACCGGGAGTGTACGGCGCCGAACCCTGCCCCACGATGACGGCCCGACCGTCACGTCCGACGGCCATGTCCGACACGGAGCCACCGGCAACGTCTCCCGTGATGTAGGTGGAGAACACGAACGACGAGCCGGTCTCATCCAGTCGCGCGACGAATGGGTAGCCAGAGAAGCCGGGGACTTGTGGAGCGCTCTGGAAAGCCCCGGCCGTCGTCGGGAACCCCAGGGGAGCCCTTCCGCCCAGAATGACCTCTCCGTCCGAGTCGCAATGGAGTCGTTCGATGAAGCCACCGGAACCACTGCTTCCCAGGAGCGTCGAGTAGACCAGTCGGCTCCCGTCCGAGGTCAGGCGCGTGACGAACATGTCCGCCGTTCCGGTGAGTGACCGCTGTATTGCTCCTGGCGTCGTCGGAAACGTCGCGGAAGCCGTGTCTCCGCCCACGACGACATCTCCGTTCGTCGCGACGCCCTCGGCCCTGGCCCAGTCCCCTCTTACGTCTGTGCCGCCGAGGAACGTGCACCAGATGAGCTCACCCGCCGCATCCAGTCGACACACGAACGCGTCGCGAGCATTCACTCCCGTCCCTCGAGCGAAAACGGGGTCGAATGATCCGGGCGTGACGGGGAAGTCTGGAGAGTACGTGTTGCCCACGAACGTGACGCTCCCGTCCCGACCGACGGCGACCTCGTCGACCTCGTCGTTCTGGTTGCCTCCGAAATACGTCGACCAGTCCGCGCCGGGCCGATTCATCTCCGCGGGCGTAGCCTGCACGAGGTCGGTCCCCCGGGACCCGTTCTCATCCACGGTCTCGACGACGAACCAGGCCCGGGATGTGTCATCGGAGACCTCTGACCGGATGGGACCCTGGATCAGGGGATCGCCCGGTGACCGGGTTCCGATGTCGGTCCGAGTCAACAGCACGCGACGATCCGGAGCGCCCTCCGCCAGGCAGTGCACGACATCCCCGACACGCAAGACCAGATCCAGCCCGTCGACGACATCCGGATACACGACCTCCGCGAAGCTCCGCGCATCCGTGACCCACTCCGACGATTCGATTCCGAAGAAGAAGTGGAAGCGTCCGGACTGCTCGCTGCGCGCGACGGGGGTGACGGCCGGGGCCCCGGCAAGTGCCATGCGTGTCACCCGAGGTCGCCCATCAGGGCTCCGTGTCACGACCGAGAAGGCACCTTCCTCCGCGATCAGCATGCCTCCTGGAACCTGAGCAACGTAGGCGGCCTGACTCGGCCACTGTCCGCGGTTCTCGATGAAGGTCGCGCACATCCAACCTGGACGATGCTCCGAGACGTCACGCGACTCCGCCGCGAACGAACTCATCGCGCAACAGCAGATGATTCCCCCGATCGCGAATGGCTGCCACGACCAGGTCATCACAGACCTACTTGGACCCATTCCGCGACGCTCGGCAGCCCCTCCTTGTTCACAACCGTCAGCATGTACCAGCCTGGCGGTGCGACGTTCCCGTCTTCGGGAGCAGTGACGTCGATCTCTGCTCCTCCTCCGATTGGCGAGAACTGGGTCACTTCGAGTTCAACATATCGCTGACTGAAGTCGACGTTGTGCGTACTGGCACAAGGAGACAGAAGAGCGACTCGGAACTCCTCCGTACTCTCGTTGAGATTGGACACGTCAATCCTGATGTTCTGTTCACCGTAGCTCCAGACAGGGCCCTGAGCCTGCACCGAGTCGATCACCGGGCGCCGGACCGGGTGGAAGAAGTACGGCGGCTCGTACACTTCGACCGAGTGCCACGCGGGCTCCGGACCGCTCCCCTCGTTGGTCCCGACGCCTCCGGCGACCACGACGCTGCCGTCGGAGAGCAGGACGGCCGAGCTGTGATAGGTGCGAGGGTGACCGAGCGGGGCCATCTCCGACCAGCCGCCCGAGGACGTCGCGAAGATCTCCGGCGGCTTGTAGCGCTCGACCGTCATCACCGGCTCGCACTCGTCGGTCGATCCGGGAACAAGGTGAGCGCCTCCGATCTCCAGGATGCTGCCGTCGAGCAGGATGATCGCGTTCGCCGTGTGCCGTTCCGTCACGAGATCGGGAGGTGCGTCGGTCCAGACGGCGCCCACCGCGGGGTCGGCCATCCTGAGCACGGTGGAGTAGAATGGAGCGGTACATCCCTGCGCGTCGTTCCCGCCGATCGCGTAGACGACCTCGCGACGCTGACCGCTGTCGTGATACAGCAGGTGCACAGAGTTGCCGTAGTTCCTCGGCCCGGGAATGCCTGCGGACCACGTCACGAATCGCTCCGCCGGCCCCTGCTGCCCCAGGCAGTCGATCTTGTCGAACACGTACGTGGGTCCGTTGTCCACGCGGAGCCAGTTCCCCGTCGAGAGCAGGTGGACGTCGGGATAGTTGCCGGACTGCAACGGGTAGAGATTTGAGATGTCGGCGCACGGGCCCACCCGCTCGACGTTGTCGCTGGGTGTCCAGCCCGGGACTCCGAGCGTCTCCCGCTGTTGCGACACCCCCGCGGGACCTCCCGGCCCGGCGGGACCGAAGGTGGTGATCGTGCCGTTGGACTCTCGGAGCATCGCCCCGTAGTACCGGACGGCTTGCAGGCTCGGGAGCTGCGTCCACGCCGGGCCGGGCGCACTCCCGACGGCGGCATTGTCGAACTCGAAGGCCCCTGCCGTCCCGACGACGGAAGCACCCATCCACGCGACCATGTCCGTCCCTCCCGTCGCGATGACCTTGCCCCCTGGGTCGGCGAGCAGCGTCTGTGATCCACAGAACAGGTCCAAGGATCCCGTCGACGTTCCCGGAACGGGGATCGTCGTGAGACTGTTCGGAGAGCCCGGAGTCCACAACCAGGTCTCGTAGTCCAGGATGATGGCGGGAGTCGTCGATCCCTTGCCGCGATTCCGCCTCGCCCAGAGGAGCACGTAGCCGTCGTTCGGCGGAGGGAGCGTGGTCATGTGCACGAGTTCCGCCCACTCGGCGTTCTCGGGATCGGGATTCATGTACGTACCGAGCGGGTACGGGCCGGCCCATTGCCCGAGGAGTCCCGGCTGATTCGGATTGATCCCGGGATCGCCGCTGAACTGGGCAGACACGCCGGTCGCGAAGAGCAGCGTCGAACAGAGGCCGGGCAGAAGCAGCCTTCGGATCATCCCTCGCTGAAGCACACCCGCGATCTGGTGCATGGTCGACCTCTCCCTTCCTGGTTTCCCCGAACCGGCACCGGCGCCGGTCCTCGCCTCCACGATGCCACGATCCCCGGACCTGTCAACGCGGGGCCGCCACCGTCGCGGAGGCCGGGCCCGGACCGCCGCCCTACTTCAGGTACCCCATCTCGCGCAGCCACTGGAGCCGCTCGGCATCCACCGTGCCGTCCTCGGGTGCGACACCGCGCGTCTCCGCTCGGCGGGCGTCCTCCGCGAGGAAGGCGTGCAGCGCGTCGAGCAGGCCCGCGTCGACGCCGCGCGTCGGCAGCAGGTCCGTCTTCTCGGCGGGGTCGCTCGCGAGGTCGAAGAGCGCGACGGGTTCCGGTCGACCGTCGGCGCCCACCCGCGCGACGAGTTTCGCGGGACCGCGACGCGCGGCGAGCAGACGCGACGCGCCGTCGTCGTGCACGCGGCCCTCCATGACCGCGTCGCTCACGACGACGCGCGACCGGAGCGCGGCGATCGCCTCCGCGCGGGCGACGTCGTCCGGCGAGCGCGCGCGCGCGGAGGCCGCGCCGTCGCCCGCCACCACCGCGCCGCGTCGACAGAGCGCCGAGAGGTCCATCCCGTCCCACGTGTCGGGTGGCGTGCCGCCCGCGAGCGCGAGGAGCGTCGGCGCGAGGTCCGCCTGTCCCACGGGCGCCTCGATGACGAGCCCGCCCGGCAGGCCCTCCGGCCAGCGCATGACCCACGGGATGCCCACCTCCTCCTGGTAGAGCGTGCGCCAGTGCGTCCAGGTGCCGTGCTCGAAGAAGGCCTCGCCGTGGTCGCTCGTGAACGCGAGGAGCGTGCGGTCCTCGAGGTCGAGCGCGAGCAGCGCGTCGAGCAGCGACCCGACGCGCCGGTCGTTGTGCCGGATCTCCGCGTCGTAGGCGAGCATGCGGTCCTGCGCCTTGGCGCGCTGCTCCGCCGTGCCGACGGGCAGCTCGGGCCGCCACTTCGGCGCGGCCTGCGCGACGACCTCCACGTCCTCCGCCGGCGCCTCGTAGGGACCGTGCGGGTCGAGCGTGTGCACGTAGACGAAGAGCCGCTCGTCGGCGTGCTCCGCGAGGAAGCGGTCGAGCGGCTCGAGCACGAGCTGCGACGTGAGCGTCGTGTCCGGCTGCAGCCGCGGGAAGAAGCGCGGCTCGTACGCGACGTCGAAGCCGCGGTCGAGCCCCGACCACGCGCCCGCGTGGTGGTTCGTCACGAAGCTCACGGTGAGGTAGCCCTCCGCCGCGAAGGCCTCGGCGAGCGTCGGCAGCGTCGGGTCGACGACGTCGCCCGGGCGCAGGTTGCCGTGCACCTCGGGGCCGACGCCCGTGAGCAGCGTGCTCGTCGACGGCCGCGTCCAGTTGCTCGCGGCCGTCACGTCGGCGAAGCGCACGCCCTCGGCGGCGACGGCGCCGATCATCGGGTCCGTCGGCGCGCCGTAGCCGTACGCGCCGAGCCGGTCCGCGCGCAGCGTGTCGACGAGATAGAGGACGACGTTCGGCCGATCCGTCGGCGCGGGGAGCGCGGGCGCGGGCGGCGGCAGCTCGACGGGCCGGCGGTCCGGCGCGAGGCGCAGCACGCCGCCGAGCAGGAGCACGCCGCCCGGACCGTCGCCGGCGCCCGACACGGCCTCGCCGACCGTCGCGGAGTCGCCGTCCACGCGCGACGCGGCACCGTCCCGCGTCACCGCCTCGACGACGAGCGTCGTGCGCTCCCCCGCCGCGGGCGCGAGGTCGACCTCGACGAAGCGCCACGGGCTGTTGCTCGTGAGCGTCCGCTCGACGGGCGGCAGCCGCCCCTCCTCGTCGCGCACGACGACCGTCGCCTCGCGGCCGCGCCCCGCCACCGCGAGCGCGAGCCGCAGGCGCTCGCCGGGCCCCGGCTCGAAGGTCGAGAGGAGCGCGCCCGGCAGCGGACGGCACGGCCCCGCGAGCCGCAGCCCCTTCCGCTCCAGCGCCTGCACCGGCGCGCGCCCACCCTGCGGCAACGTGAAGTCCGAGAGCAGGCCGAGCGCGACGAGCCGCACGAGGACCTCCCCGTTCTCCTCGCGCGGCCGGAAGCGCAGGAGGAGCTCGGCGAAGCCCTCGCCCGCGTCGGGCGCGCTGAGCGACGCCTTCAACGTGCTCAGCCGGAACGAGAGCGCGTGCGGCTCCGTCGTGTCCTCGAGCGGCAGCGCGAACGAGCGCTCGCGGTCGAAGGTGTCGCCCGCGCGGCGCCAGTACACGACGAGCTGCCCGACGCCCTGCGTCGCGAGCTCGAGCCGCAGCCGGTGCTGGAGCTCCGTGTCCACGACGAAGTCGCTCCACGGCCCCGCGAGCTGGAGCTCGCCGCGCCCCGAGAGCACGAGCGCGTCGCCGTCCGTCCGGTGCTGTCCGTCGAGCACGGTCCACGGCCCGAGCCCGTCGGCGAACGACCACGTCGCGCCGAGCGGCAGCGGCTCGCCCGGGTCGCGCACCGACCAGTCGAAGTCGCGCTGCACGACGACATACCGGGCCGGGCCGTCGGGCGCGGACTCGCCGCAGCCGGGCAGCACCGCCGCCGCGAGCACGAGGAGCACCGGAAGCACGGCGGCCGGCCGCGCCGCGAGCGCCCGGGCCGCCGACGAGACCCGGGACGCCGCGAGCCCACGACGCGCCGGGAGCATCGCGCGGAGCCCCGCCGACCCGCGTGGCCTCGCACCCGTGACGCGCATGGACGGCAGGCTAACGCGCCGGGCGGGGCGTTGGAACGCCGCGGCCGCGCGGATCTGTTCGGACCGCGCGGGACCTCGACTGTACGATGGGCTCCGGAAGGGGAGCCGCCGCCGGCAGTCCCCCACCGGAGGTCGCCACGATGACGAGCGAAGCGCGCGAGACCGCCGGCTCCCCGTCCGGGACCGGGGACGCCGCCTCCGCGTCGCGCGTCGAGGAGGCCTTCGCGAGCTGGGTCGCCGAGCGCGAGTCGGGCACGCTCCCGGACCTCGACCTCTACCTCGACGGCCTCGACGACCACGACCGCACGGCCTTCCGCGAGCTCCTCGCCGAGCTCGAGGAGACGGAGGCCACCCTCGACGGCCCCGTGCGCCCGGGCGTCGTGCTCGAGGACCGGCTCGAGATCCAGCGCGAGCTCGGCGAGGGCCAGGGCGGCATGGGCAAGGTCTTCGCCGCCTTCGACCGCAAGCTCGAGCGCCAGGTCGCCGTGAAGGTCCTGCGCGACCACACGGGCGGACCGCTCGACGGCGAGGGCCAGCTGCGCAGCGAGGCGCTCGCGCTCGCGCGCCTCAACCACGCGAACATCGTCGCCGTGCACGACGTCCTGACGCTCGACGGCTCGACCTGCCTCGTCATGGACGAGGTCCACGGCGTGCCGCTCGCCGACGTCCTCGACCGGGTGCGCCGCTCCGCGCCGGCGTCGGGCGTGCGGGCGCGCCGCGCCGCCCTGCTGAGCGTCGCCATCGGGCTGCCCGCGCCCTCCGGTCTCGTGCCGCTCTTCGGCGACGACGACCGCTGGTGCGACGCCGTCGCGCGCATCGCGCTCGTCGTGTGCCGCGCGCTCGAGGCGGCGCACGGCGCCGGCGTGATGCACCGCGACCTCAAGCCGCGCAACGTCATGCTGCGTGGCGGCGGCTCTCCGGTGGTGCTCGACTTCGGGCTCGCCCACGCGCGCACGAGCGGCCGCGCCGAGCCGCACGGCCGGCTCCGCGGCTCCGCGGCCTACCTCGCGCCGGAGCAGATCGCGCGCGAGCGGCTGGGCGACGACCCGCGCTCCGACGTCTACCAGGTGGGCCTCCTGCTCTACGAGATGCTCGTGCTGCGGCCGGCGTTCACGGGGCGCCGGCTCGCGGACGTGCTGCGGCGCATCGTGCGCGGCGAGGTGCGCACGCCGCGCACCGTCGACAAGGGCATCCCCTTCGAGCTCGAGGCCATCTGCCTGCGCGCGATGGAGCGGCACCCGGACCGGCGCTACGCCTCGGTCTCCGAGCTCGCGGCGGACCTCGCGCGCTTCGTCGACCGGACGTCGCTGCCGCACGCCGCGCGCGGTGGTGTCGTCGCGTCGACGTTGCGTCGCGCGCGGTACGCGCTGCGTCGGCGTCGCACGGCGCTCGTCGCGGCGGCGGCCGCGGTGCTCATCGGGCTCGGCGCGGCGTGGGCGCTCCGGCCGGTCGAGGCGACGGCGCCGCCGGAGGTCGTGTCGTGGTACACGGCGCGCCGGGCCGGCAGCGGCTGGGACGTCACGAACGGGGCGGAGGCGGTCCTCCTCGGCGAGTCGCTCGGGTTCACGATCCGCTGCGACGAGCCGCGCTGGGTCTACGTGCTCTCGGCCTTCGGCGCGGGCGACGAGCAGCCGCTCCTCGCGCCCATGCCGGCGATCCCGCTCGACGGCGACCCCGACGCGGAGCGCGAGGCCTGGGGCCTGCGCGTCGAGCCCGGGACCACCGACGTGCAGTGCGCGGAGGCCTGCTCCGCGGGCGACGCCGACCCGTACGAGGGGCTCTGGGTCTACGTCGCGCGCGAGGAGAACGCGGCGCTCGAGGCGTGGCTCAACGAGATCGCGATCGCGACCGCCGACGAGGGGCTCGACGGCGTCCCCGTCGCGCGGGCGCGCGCGGCCTTCGAGCACGTGCGCTCCGGGGCGCCGCTCGCCGCGGGCGGTCGCGGACGGGCGCTCGAGCTCTCGCGCGACGACGTCCGGAGCCTGGCGCGCGCCATCGAGGTCGCGCGCCTCCTCGGCGAGCTGCCGTCCGACGACGCGCTGCGTCGCTACCGCACCCGGCTGCCGCTGCGCCTGTGAGTCCGCCGACGGGGGCCGGCCCGGCCGGACGTCTCCACTGCCTGGACGCGCTCCGCGGCTTCGACATGGTGTGGATCGTGGGCGGCCGCGAGGTCGTCGACGCGTGGGCGACGGCGACGGACGCCGGCTGGCTCCACGCCTTCGCGGCGCAGCTCCGGCACGCGGACTGGCACGGCTTCACGGCCTGGGACCTCGTGTTCCCGCTCTTCCTGTTCATCGCGGGCGTCGCCATGCCGTGGAGCCTCTCGCGGCGCGCGGAGCAGGGCGCCGACCGCGGGCGGCTCGCGCGGCACGTCGTGCGGCGCGGGCTCGTGCTCGTCGCGCTCGGCGTGCTCTACAACGTGCGCGCGGACTCGCTCGAGTCGCACCGCTTCGCGAGCGTGCTCGGACGCATCGGGCTCGGGTACCTCGGCGCGGGGCTCGTCGTGCTGCGCTGGGGCGTGCGCGGGCAGCTCGCGTGGGTGGTCGGCATCCTCGCGGCCTACCACGCCGCGCTCGTGTGGGTGCCCGTGCCCGGCTTCGGCGCGGGCGACCTCGCGCCCGGCCACACGCTCACGGACTGGATCGACCGCGAGCTCCTCCCCGGCCGCCTGCACCGCGAGGTCCGCGACCCGGAGGGCCTGCTCTCGACGGTGCCGGCCGTCGCGACGGCGCTGCTCGGCGCGCTCACGGGCGCGTGGCTGCGACGGCGCGAGCGCGACACGCTCACGAGCCTCCTGCTGCTCGCGGCGGGCGCCTTCCTGCTCGCGGCCGGCGGCCTCTGGTCGCGCAGTCTCCCCATCAACAAGAACCTCTGGACGAGCAGCTTCGTCGTCTGGACCGCGGGCTGGAGCCTCCTGTCACTGGGCGTGTTCCACCAGCTCGTCGACGTGCTCGACCTGCGGCGGTGGTTCGTCCCGTTCACGGTCATCGGGATGAACGCGATCACGATCTACCTGCTCGAGCGCGTCGTGCCCTGGGACGGTTGGATCGCCGCGGCGATCCCCGCGACCTGGCACGGCGCGCTCGTCGTCGAGCTGCTGGGCGTCGGGCTGCTCCTGCGCTGGGCCGTGATGGTCGGGCTGTGGCGGAGGCGCTGGTTCCTGCGGGTGTGAGCGGGACCGGTGCGCGGCACCGGTTCGGCAACATCGCGTCCCCGGGTTCGGGTTCGGCTTCGGGTTCCGCTTCGGGTTCGGGGTCGGGTTCGGCTTCCGCTTCGGTTTCGGAATCGGCTTCGGCCTCGGCCTCGACTTCGCCTTCCGCCGGCGGTTCGGACTCGCCCGGCGTCACGCCCGGACGCGGATCCTCACCGCGCATCGATGGACCCGACGGCTCGCGGGCCGCCATCAGGTCGCGGTCGCCACGTGACGTGCGGAGACGGCGGCGGCACGGCGCCGGGACGATCGGGGGCGAGACCGGAGCCGTGGCCGTGGCCGGAGCCGTGGCCGAAACCGGACCCGAAGCCGAACCCGAACCCGAAGCCGAAGCCGAAACCGAACCCGAAGCGGAACCCGAACCCGGCCTTCGGCCCGCGGCTCTCCTACCGCGCGTCCATCCCCACGTAATCGCGCTCGTTCGCGCCGGTGTAGACCTGGCGCGGGCGGCCGATGCGGAAGTCCGGGTCGTGGCGCATCTCGAGCCACTGCGCGATCCAGCCCGGCAGGCGGCCGATGGCGAACATGACCGTGAACGCGTCGACGGGGATGCCGAGCGCGCGGTAGATCACGCCGCTGTAGAAGTCGACGTTCGGGTAGAGCTTGCGGTCGACGAAGTACGGGTCGCGGAGCGTGATCTCCTCGAGGCCCTGCGCGATCTCGAGCAGCTTGTCGCTCACGTCGAGCCGGTCGAGGACCTGGCGGCACGCCTCCTTGAGGTACTTCGCGCGCGGGTCGTAGTTCTTGTAGACGCGGTGCCCGAAGCCCATGAGGCGCGTCGGGTCGTCCGGGTCCTTGGCGCGGGCGATGTACGCCTCGGGGTCGCCGCCGCCGCGCTCGATGGCCTCGAACATCTCGACGACCTTCTGGTTCGCGCCGCCGTGCAGGCTGCCCCACAGCGCGGAGATGCCGGCGGAGATCGACGCGTAGAGGTTCGCCATGCTGCTGCCCACGAGCCGCACCGTGCTCGTCGAGCAGTTCTGCTCGTGGTCGGCGTGCAGGATGAACAGCGCGTCCATGGCCTTCGCGACGACCGGGTCCACCTCGTACGGCGCGCAGGGCGTCGCGAACATCATGTGGATGAGGTTGCTGCTGTAGTCGAAGTCGTTGCGCGGGTAGATGAACGGCTGCCCGAGCGAGTGCTTGTACGCGTAGGCGGCGATCGTCGGCATCTTGGCGATGAGCCGGATGATCGACTGCCGGATGCTCTCCTCGCTCTCGGGCTGCTGGTAGAAGGTCGTGAGCGCGCCGACGGTGGCCGCGCACATGGGCATGGGGTGCGCGTCCCGCGGGAGCGCGTCCATGAACTTCCGGAAGCTCTCGTTGAGCATCGTGTGCTTCGTCACGTCCTCGACGAAGTCGTCCAGCTCGGTCTTCGTGGGCAGCTCGCCGTGGATGAGCAGCCAGGCCGTCTCGAGGAAGGTGCTCTGCTCGGCGAGGTCCTCGATGCGGTACCCGCGGTAGCGGAGGATGCCCTTCTCGCCGTCGATGAAGGTGATGGCGGAGCGGCAGGCGCCCGTGTTGCCGAAGCCGGGATCCATCGTGATGTACCCCGTCTCCTTGCGGAGCGCGCCGATGTCCACGGCCATCTCGCCCTCGGTCCCCTGGATCACGGGCAGGTCGAGCGTCCGGTCGCCGACACGGATCTGCGCGGTGTCCTGGGAATCCTGGGCCTGGGCCTCGGCCTCTGCCTGGGGTGCCATGCTCGTCTCCGGTGCTGGGCGGGATCCCGCCCGAATGCGGTGTTCCGCGCCGTTTTCCGCGGGCGCGACGGCCGCCGGGGGCACGTCGCTTCGCCGCTATGACGCGAGGTCCGCGCCATCGTATCACCCGGGGGGGCGCGCTGTCCGCACCCTGGAGCGACCCGTTCCGGGGAGCCGGCGCGTCGCCGGGGAGCCGTGCGTCGCGGCCGGTCCCCGGCGACGCGGCGGCGCCGCTCGCCCCGCCGGGAGACGGCTCACCCCGCGGGCCGGTCCCGCTCGCCGAGCAGGCGACCGAGCCTCGCGAGCGCCCGGAAGAGGAGGTTGCGCACGGCGTCGACGGACCGCCCCATCTCCTCCGCGATCTCCTTCTGCGGCATGCCTACGACGTGCGCCCGCAGGATGACCTCGCGGTAGTCGTCGGGCAGCGCGTCGAAGGCCTCCTCGAGCCGCCCGACCTGTTCCCGCAGGCTCGCCTCCTGGCTCGGCGAGTGGATGCGCGCGTACGCCTCGGCGAGCTCCTCGAGCCCCTCGCCCCCCACGGTCCGCGTGACGTCGCGCTTCCCGCGCCCGAAGTACCGGTGCCGGTCGACGATCTTGTTCTCCGCCACGCGCAGCAGCCACATGCGGAAGGCCGCGTCGGACGCGAAGTCCGGCGCCCCGTCGCTCATGAGCACCTCGCGGCACACCGACTGGACGAGGTCGGAGCAGCTCTCGAGCTCGCGGATGCGCGGGCCGGACCGCAGGCGGATGTAGGCGCGCAGGTCGGGCAGGTGCCGCGTGAGGAGCTCGTCGACGGCGGCCTCCCGGGCCGGGCCGCGGTCGTGGTCCGCTCCGTCAATCGCGTCCCCGTCCCGTGGATCCGTCATGCGTTGGGACTCTATCATCCCCCCGACGACGGGGTGACGTCGTACCATCGGTTCGCCCGCCGCCCCCACCGCACCGGAGCCCGCGTGGACCCGCCCTCGACGCACGGTGCCCGCCGACACGCCCGCATCGAGGAGCTCCTCGTCCGCGCGCTCGAGGCCCGCGACGAGGGGAGGGCGCTGCCCGTCGAGGAGCTCTGCCGCGACGACCCGGAGCTCGAGCCGGAGGTGCGCTCCGCCCTCGAGGCGCTCGAGCCGCTGGGACTCGCGTCGGCGCCGCGGCTGGAGGACGGCGCGCGCCTCGGCCCGTACCGCCTCGTGCGGCGGCTGGGCGGCGGCGGCATGGGCATCGTGTTCCTCGCGGAGCGTATCGAGGACGGCGCGCGCTTCGCGCTCAAGGTCATCCGCCCGGACTTCGCGCTCTTCGACCGGGCGCGCCGCCGTTTCAGCCGCGAGATCGAGTCGGTGAGCCGGCTCTCGCACCCCGGCATCGTGCCCATCCTCGACGTCGCCGAGCACGCCGACGTCCCGTACCTCGTCATGCCGTTCCTCGAGGGGGCGGACCTCGCCGCGCTGCTCGCGGGCCTGCCGCGGAAGGAGCCCGACGCCCTCTCGGCCCAGGACCTGCTCGCGACGGTCGTGCGCCTCGCGCCGACCGCGGCGCGGGGACCGCGCGATCGTCCGCACCGCGACTGGACCGACGCCTGCCTGGACGTCGTGCACCAGCTCGCGGGAGCCGTGGCCCACGCGCACGAGCACGGCGTCGTGCACCGCGACATCAAGCCGGGCAACGTCATGCTCCTGCCCGACGGGCGCGCGCTGCTGCTGGACTTCGGGCTCGCCCACGCCGACGGCACGACGCCGCTCACGCGCACGGGGTCGCTGCTCGGGAGCGAGCCCTACCTCGCGCCCGAGCAGGTCGACGGCGTGACGGCCGGCGAGCCACGGTCGGACGTCTACGCGCTCGGCGTCCTGCTCTACGAGCTGCTCACGCTCCAGTCGCCGTTCCGCGCCGCGACGCCGCGCCGCACGCGGGCGCTCGTGCTGCGCGGCGAGGCGCCGCCCGTGCGACGGCTGAACCCCGGCGTGCCGCGCGCCGTCGAGACGGTCTGCATGAAGGCCTTCGACCGCGACCCGCGCCGCCGGTACGCGTCGGCCGTCGCGCTCGCCGAGGACCTGCGCCGACTGCGCGAGGGTCGCCCCGTCGCTGCGCGACGGCTTCCGCCCCACGTCGTCGCGGAGCGCTGGGTGCGCGCGCGGCCGCTGCGCGCCGGCGCCTTCGCGACGGCGGCCGTCCTCGTCGTCGGCTCGCTCGTGTTCGCCGTGCAGATGCGTTCGATGGCCGTGCGCACGGACCGCGCGCGCCGCGACGTCGAGCGCTCCATGGAGCGCGCGGAATTCGTCACGGGCGGCACGCGCCAGCTCCTGTCGTCCATGGGGCCGGACGAGCGGCGTGGGTGGATCGACCGCCTGGTCGCCCTCGCGCCGGGCGAGGAGTCGGTGGGCGCCGACACGGTCGCGCGACGCCGCGCGACCGCCGGCGCCGTGCTCACGAAGCTGCAGTTCCTCGACGACGCCGAGGGCGAGCTGCGCGACGCCGTGACGCTCTACGAGGGTCTCGGCCCCACCCACCGCGAGGACCTCGCGCGGACGCTCGTGCTGCTCGGCGCGAACGCGATCGCGGCCGGCTCGGCGCGGGACGCGCTACCGCACCTCGACCGCGCGCAGGCCCTCCTGACCGACCGGGCCGTCTCCGCACCGGAGCTCCTGGGCCGCGTACGCCACACCCGCGCGACGGCGCTCGAGGCGTCGGGACGGCTCGTGCAGGCCCTCGAGGAGATCGATCGCGCGCTCGGCCTGCGCCGCGACTGGTTCGGCGACGGGTCGTTCCCGGTCGTCGAGTCGCTCGGCCTGCGCGCGCGCATCCTCCGCCGCAAGGGCGACCTCCGCACCGCGCGTCGCACCCTCGACGAGGCGGCGGCCGCCGCGCGCGAGCTCACGGACGACCCCACGCGGCCGGCTTCCCTCGTCGTGACCGCCGGGCGCGCCGAGTACCACCTCGCCCTCGACGACGCCCACCGCGCCGCGGAGATCCTCGAGGAGCTGCTCGAGCTCCAGGTCGCGACGGCCGGGGCGCTGTCGCTCGACGTGGCCTCGACGCGCCTCGACCTCGCGCATGCGCGGCTCCTGCTCGGCGACGCGGAGGAGGCGCTGCGCCAGGCCGAGACCGTGCGCGCCGCGCTCGGTCCGGGGCACCGCCTGTGGTTCCGCTGCCTCGTGAGCGGCGCGAACGCGCTCGCACAGCTCGGCCGGCGCGAGGAGGCGGCGGAGCGCTACCGGGAGATCGCGGCCACGGCGCCGCTCCACACGCAGGGCACGGCGCTCCGGCTCCACGCGCGCATGGAGCACCGCGCCGGTCGGCTCCCGCAGGCGCGCGCGCTCTACCTCGAGGCGGTCGAACGGTCGGCGGGCGTGCGTCCGCGCGCCGACGCCCTGCGCGCCGGCGCCGTCGCGAACCTCGGGCTCGTCGCGCGCGCCCTCGGCGAGGAGGCCGTCGCGGCGCCGCTCCTCGCGGAGGCCCGCGACACCCTCGTCGCGGTCGTGGAGGACCTCCGCGCGGATCCGGGCGTGTCGGACGAACACCTCGGCCTGCTCGACGCGGAGGAGGATCTCGCGCGCTTCCTCGTGGCGACCGGGGCGTGGCGGGACGCGGCGCCCGAGCTCGCCGGGTGCCTCGCGCGACGCGACCGGCTCGGCGTGCCGCGCGACGTCCGCCGCGCGGAGCTGGCCGCCGCGCGGGGCCGCGCGCTCGCGGAGACGGGCGACTTCGACCGGGGCCTCGCGCTCCTCGCGACGTCGTGCCGCGACCTCGAGACCGACCTGGGCGCTGACCACCGCATCGCGCGCGAGGCGGCCGCGCACCACGC